>DUBF01000051.1 GCA_012960465.1 Rhodospirillales bacterium
AACGAAGACGGGGAAATCGAGGGGTTATTCTAGGGCTTTGGGTCGCGTTCGTTTTGTCAACGCTTAGATAAAAACGCCAGCAACGCTGGCGTTTTTACTAGGTGCATAAGCCAATGACATTCAAGGGAACCTACTTGGGGCGACGGGCGCTGGTAACAAAGGCGATGTTGACTAAGGCAATCCAAGCACCTGTTTTCTTTCGCTCGCCCAGGTGCGGATAATCTGATCAACGGTCGCAGAATCCAGAAAATATGGATATCTGACAGGCTGATAAAATGTCACAGCAAAGCAAATGAAATCCACAGCAACCCAAATTGAACCAGTTTAGGGCTTCGTTGTCGGAGGAGGGGTGAGCTTGGAGTCGTCGTCAACTGGAATGTTTGGCGCTGTCCCCAAAGAGTACGTTGATCACTTTAGAAGGGTGCAAAATCCCAACAACCCTATCATTGGCGTCTACAACTGACACCGCCTTTGACTCGCTGAGCACCGCTTCAGCCACGGTTTGAATGATGGCGTCTTTCGAAACCCGTAGTTCTCCGATATTTTCCAAGGAGTCAACTGGCTCCATCACGGATTCTATTTTGAGCACCTTTTCCCTTGGGACTTCTTCGGTAAATTTGTGGACATACTCAGTCGCTGGATGAAGTACGATGTTCGCCGGGGTGTCTAACTGCTCAATGACACCGTCTTTCATAATCGCGATGCGATCTGCAAGCCGAAGCGCCTCATCAAAATCATGCGTCACAAACAAAATCGTTTTATTGAGAACTCCCTGTAGTCTCAAGAATTCATCTTGCATCTCTTTTCGGATCAATGGATCTAAAGCCGAGAAGGGTTCGTCGAGGAACCAAATATCAGGTTCAATTGCAAGCGAGCGTGCGATCCCGACACGTTGTTGTTGCCCGCCTGATAATTGCCTGGGGAAATAATTTTCTCGTCCGCCAAGACCTACAAGTTCGACCATATCCATTGCTTTCTTAATACTGTCCTGAGTGCTGCCTCCCTTAACCTGTAACGGGAAGGCAATATTCTCGAGAACGGTTTTGTGGGGTAATAAGGCAAAACTCTGAAAGACCATGCCCATTTTGTTTCGACGAAGTTCGATGAGCTGCTTACTGTTCATCGCCAGCAAATCTTGCCCGTCTATATAGATTTTCCCGGCAGTGGCGTTGGTCAACTTTGATATACAGCGAAGGAGTGTCGATTTCCCTGAGCCAGATAGGCCCATAACAACGAGCATTTCCCCCTTGAAAACCTCAAAAGACGCGTTGTTGACGCCAACGATGCAGCCGGCATCTTGAAAAACTTTGGCGTCTACATTGCCCTGTACACCCGCCAGCATCTTCTCTGCATTGGGGCCAAATATTTTAAAAACGGATTCGCACAGGATGACGGGTTGCTTCTGGGTAGTTGGCGTAACGCTCGAGGGCACAATTTAATTCCCGATTAGTCTTTAACCCCATGATAACGGTAAAAATGTTGCCTTGCTAGGATAATTAAGCCTGCAATAATTCTCTTCCCCGATCACCAAACTCAGGCGAGATTTAGATTTTCGCTAGCCTTATTTCTGGGTGAAAGGTTTCTACAGGTCTAGGTATTCAACCAGTTTCTGACAGCACCTTCATGGTTCAGATTATCAATGCCTGCCAGCGCAGCTATTTAGCCGCTATCCCGAGTACCGAACGACATCTTTGAGAACGCCGCACGCAGCGGGTTGGGTGTTCCCGAATCTGTAATTAGCCCCGTTCTTTTGCCAACACTCGGGTGCACCGAGACCGCCATCGCCAACTTGTCTTCAACTATCGGTGTAAGGTTGAAACTCGATTAAAGTGACACCCTCGACGTCAATGTTGTGAAGATTGGTAAAAACATCTAGGGCAAGTGTTCTTTTCGAATGATTAACTAAACCAATCGAGTTTGCAAAAGCTTTGACCTTTTGTGGTCTGACGAATCAGGATTGATGCTGGGTAGTTGAATGGATTTCAATCAAACAGTAAATGAGTGGCATTCTTCCGCTGCTGATGGCGCACCCATGTGAGGCGATAGTTTTTTCGGAGAATGGGCTAATCAATTCCCAAAAGTTTTTTCCTTTCATCCGCCCAAGTTCGAATTAAGTTATCTACCGCCAAACACATAAAGGATACAAATATACCTAATGTCAAACCGATACCCGCACCACCCTTTTTTGACAATGCTCCCATAATGATTTGCCCTAGATCTATTGTCCCAATTAATGCACCAAGTATGACCATGAATAATGCGAATATAACCGTTTGATTTATTCCTAACATGATGTGGGGAAACGCGAGAGGTAACTCGATATTAGTCCATCTTTGCAATCGCGATACTCCTGACATCGTTCCTGCTTCATGCAATGACAATGGAACGCTATTAAGGCCCTCTACAGTATATCTAGTGGCTGGAATCACCGCATAAACGATCGCAGCGATCATAACCGATGTGTCTGTGATTCCAAAAAGCAGGATCACAGGAATCAGGTAAATAAAAGATGGGAATGTTTGAAAAAAATCACAAACTGAAAGGATAGTTTTGCTAGCAAAGCTATTTTGGGCGCAAATAGACCCAACGACTATTCCTAAAAAAGCAGATATTAAAACAGCAAAAGTTGCCATGTAAGCCGTGATTAATGCTCTGTCCCAGTATTCGGAAAGCGCAATGAATAAGACCAGGCTTCCAACGACTACAGCCGATCTTATACCTCCGACTATATACCCTGCACCCATTACAATAATAAACGTCGAAACGACGGGCATGCCTAAATAGGCGTTTTTCATTGGCACTAGGACTGAAGTTATTAGCCAAACATTAAATGCGTTTAAATAAACAAAGAATGTCTCCCAAATCCAATCAACACCAGCATCTAGAAAAGGAGAAATAGTAAAACCTTTATTGAAAGGAATATAGTACAAGTAGTTAATGTTACCTTTGAAATATAGTGGTCCAACATACGACAAAACAACTCCCAAAGTCGTTAAAAGAATAAATACTATGTAGGGCTTGTTCTTTTGATAAAAATTCAAATCAGAAAAATAGTCTTTTTGTTTGTTAGCCCATGCTAAAGAATATTTATCTAGGATTACGGCTATTAGTACGACACACAGTCCAATTTCTGATGCTTTTCCAATCTCCAGTGAATTTAACGCCACTTTTAAATTAAAACCTAAGCCTTTCGCGCCAATGAAGGCTGCGATGGTAGTCATTGCAAGACACTGCATTATGACTTGATTAACTCCAATTAAAATATCTCTTCTCGCCGTTGGAATTAGAACTTTAAATAACAATTGAAATTTATTACATCCACTCATTAAACCTGAGTCAACAATATCCGGAGATACTTTTCTTAATCCAAGAATGGTTAGCCTTATCATTGGCGGAGTTGCAAAGATAATAGTAGCAATAGCGCCTGCGTGATCCCCAACACCAAAAAGAACCATAATCGGAACTAAATAGGAAAAATGAGGCAAGGTCTGCATACAATTCAATATTGGCTGAAGAGCGCCCTCTACCGTCTTATTTAGATATCCCCATATTCCAAAACCTAATCCGAAAATGAAACAAACAGGCGCGGATACAAGAACAAAAGAAAGGGTTTGCATAGAGGGCTGCCATTGCCCAAAAATAGAAAGATACGAAAATCCTATTCCTGCAAGCAAGGCTAAACGAATCCCTTGAAGGTGATATCCTAAAATTGAAGCGCCAGCTACTACAGCAGTCCAGGGTAGCGCGGGCCAAGAAAACCATTTGTTAGCGTCCATCCACGTATCACTAACGAGTACCCCTAACGTTTGCGCTCCTCCAAGAAATATTTCCCTAATAAAAATGATTATGAATAAAACTGAACTGCCTATTGCCCTAGTAATTATTCTAAAAATAGTTTTTTCTTCATAGTCTTTCCAAACTGGGTCCCATACATCAACGGTGAACCATTTGAACATCAAATTATCAAGCAGGGTATTAATCCATAGAGGAAAGTCTTTTAATAGAGGCGGTAATCTCCAAAGATAACTATTTTCAGATTGGGGTACTAAGAAATAAGAAAACAAAAAAATTAAAACCAAAAACCCAAATTGAATCGGCCTAGACGTTTTAAAATTACTGAGCATTCTACTTATTAATTTCAGATGGGCAAAATAAAATATTTACACTTAATCTTTGTAGAAATGACAGAGTCGGTTATTTAATTATTACTAGGGTCAACTATCGTTAATATACATCTGCTATTTTAATTGATGGGGAGCTATTTCGACTGAGGGAATCCATCGTTCATTTTTGTTGCAGGATCAGTTAATCAAGGAGCCGCGATAAGAATGGGAATAAAAAACATGCATTATTGTTTTAATAAACATTCCTTGTGGACTTAAGATCTTATCGCGAATTTCATTTTTCATTAAGCGATCAAGGGCTAATAAAATCTCATCCGAAAACGACACATCGAGTTTCACCGATTGAATTTCTGTCGCTCAAGGACGTTGTCGTTTGAACTGTACCTAATGTTACGGTCGGTAGCCGATCAAAGTAAGTCGTTAACTCGCCTGTATCAGTATATTAGGATAGAAGGTAGCATACCATCGGCCACAACGACGGAATCATTCTTCAGATTTTAAGGTGAGATTCGTTTTACCTTCATTGTGGCCGATGAAGTATTCAATTGGCTATCGGTAGAGTTTGCCGTCATTGCAGAAACTAGTCCGACGCGGCATCAACACCTGCTAGGCAGTTCATTGCGCGTGGTTGCGTCTGGCGAAGGTCTGGCGCCTCACCCGGAATCCGTGATCAAGGCTCTTCAGCCTAGTATCGGTCAGATGATTTGTTGGCCCAGAGGTGGTGGCGCAGCGGCGGGTTTCAAAAAGCGCGTTTCAACTCGTGTCAATTGACGCACTTTGATAGACGATGGCTATGTAACCTGTGTTTTGGAATGTTTGAGAATCTCCTTTGCCTTGAGTCATTTCTAAGAACTTAATTCTTGATTACCAAAAATAAACAGATTCACTTTTAATACTGGCAAAAAAAATCCTCCCTGAATCAGGGAGGATTTTTAGTCAAACAACTTCTAAATTAATTCTTCCAAAGATCTATCTGAGCTCTGTGATTAGCAATAAATGCAGTTGCAGCATCAGCATGACTCATACCTAGGTTGTCAACATTATTGGCCATCTCACCGATTTGAGGCGCATTAAAAGCCATTTTTGTATAGAACTTATACGCATCTGGGTGAGTTAGTGGGAACTTGATATACGCGGCTTTTTTAAGCCAACCTTTTGGAGAGCCACAGCCAGTAGTCTCTAGAGTTCCACCATTTTCTAGTCGGCACCCTTCGAAATAAGGTGGAAAGTCAATAAATGTAAAACCGGCTGCATCAGTAAAGTTTGGAGACCAGTTAAAGATAACTGTTCCACGACCTTCTTTTTTAGCCGCTTCCAATTCAGCCCATAGAGCACTGGCGCTGCCTGCAAATTTTACTGTCCATAAATCATCTATACCTAAACCTTTAAGTCTATTAGGCATAACATCTCCATGCCATTCCTGAGGTCCTTCTAACCAACGACCTTTTCCTTCTGAATCAGCTGTTGCAAAATTCTTTGCACAATCAGGAGATTTTAGAGCTTCCCAACTTGGTAAACCAGGGCATAGTCCGTCATCAA
>DUBF01000052.1 GCA_012960465.1 Rhodospirillales bacterium
ATCCGACAATCAACATTGAAACGTTAGACATGTTGTAAAACCCTTAATTGGTTGAAACCGTGATTAATAGGAAAACACCCATCCATTATTTCTACTTACCATTAGAGGGCGCAAAAAAATTGAAGCCGAAACATGCCAGAAGCCACCAAAGAAATCAACTGTAAATCAGCCAAATAAAAAGTAAAATGCTGCTCAAAGATACATACCTATCGTAATTTACGGTTGGTAGCTGACAGAATAGAAAGATCATCAATGACCCCTTTTCCCAAAGTTCGTTCACCGATCAAAAACATTCGGCGGGTCAAATCGACAATATCCAATTCTTTTTTCTTGCTTAGTGATCGGGGGAAATAAGAGTGTAGATCACGAATGAAAGCGTCTTTGAGCCTTGGTAGTTGTTTATTTATAATTTTCTCTCTTCCAGCCCTGGTTTCTAATTGAACCTTAAGCTCAATCGTGGTCGCCACGGCACCCCCGCGAAATATAGAAATCGAGATTGGCTCCATAGAAATATAACGTCTAAGCTTTTCGAGTTTTTGCTGCGGTGTTAAAGGCTTATCATTGGCAAACGGACCTATTTCCATTCGCTGCAAAAAAGCCACACCGCCTGCAAGGGATAAAACAATGATGGCTAGAATAATAATTAAAAGTTTAGGCATTAATTCAAACCAATGAAATTCAGATTAAGATTCTGTATCAATTTATAAAAGACAAGTTAAACTAGTTCTATAACGAACTAATTAAAAGTGCGTGTATCCAATGTTGGGTAAAGAATATTGTTCACCAGCTTCATCGAAAATTTGGATTGATCTGCGACTGACCATCGTTCCAATTTTCGTAAGACTTACATTTAACATTCTGGTTAAGGACTTTTCCACAGTTCTAAAAGATTTATCAGCTGTAAAAAGTAACTCAAAGTCATCTCCACCACCGAGGATTAAATCTATATAATCAGGTTTTGCTGTAACTAACATTTTTGCCGCGCGTGATAAAGGAATATCAGTTATTTGAATGTTGGCCCCAAGATTTGATGTTTCACATATATGACTGAGATCTGCAATTAAGCCATCTGAAACATCTATAGCAGCATTAACAAGATTGGCCAGTTTAGGGCCTAACAAAGTTTGAGGATTTGGCTTTATATATCTAGATATAAGATACTTTTTATTTACTTCAGAAATAGAGCATAATTTACCGGTCGCAGCCTTTAGTCCAAGAGCGGCGTCGCCAATTGAGCCAGAGACCCATATATCATCGCCCGACTTTGCACCATCTCGACGGATAGCCTTTCCTTTTTCTACGAGCCCCATTGCGGTTATGGACAAAGTCAAAGGACCGGTCGTAGCGACCGTATCGCCACCTATTAACGTAATACCAAATTGCATCTGATCGGCTAAGAGGCCTTCTGCAAAACCTTTAAACCAATCTGAGGTTGTGGACAATTTCGTCGCAATCGAAAGATTATAATAAGCCGGCATTGATCCCATAGCTGCTAAATCTGACAGGCTCACCCTTAGTAATTTAGCAGCTATATTTTCAGGTAAATCTTCCGATAAGAAATGAATACCCTCGACTAGCGTATCCGTGGTAACTACAACATTTTTACCACTGGGGATTTCTACGATAGCTGCGTCGTCAGTTAGATTAAACGCCCCCTTTTCGGCTGCGGTAAGAGGCGAGAAGTAAGTTTTAATTATTCCAAATTCGCCTAATGTTTCAGTCACTTTGATTGGCCTACTAACGCTCTAAATCTTGTCGTCGAACAACTCTCGCCACCGCGTCGAGTACACCGTTAACCAGAGAAGGTTCATTTTCTGAATAAAATGCGCGTGCAAGTTCAACATACTCATTAATAATTACCCGAACGGGAACCGAAGCAAGAAAAAATAGTTCAAAAATTGCTGCGCGCAACACCGCCCGCAAAAGGACATCTAATTTTTGAATATCTCGATCGTTTTTAAGGGCACCAGACAGTATACTGTCAATCTTCTGTGAATTTTTCCGAACGCCATTAATAATTTCACTAAACTTATTTTTATCAGGTTCCGCTAATTCAATAATCTTACCATCTTCATTACGGTATATACTTAGCTCCTGCCAACGCTTCTCGATAAAATCTGATAGAATTGTATCTGATGTGGCACCCGTTATCTCAATCTCGTATAATCCCTGGGTAGCAGCCAAGCGGGCTGCACTAGCCTGACGAGGGTCCCTTTTTTTAGATTGAGCCATCGCTGATCTTTTTATACAAATCTAGCATTTGAAGGCATGCGATAGCCGCTCGTCCGCCAATATCACGGTCTTTCACATTCGCGCGTTCCCACGCCTGTTCATGGTTTTCACAAGTCAAAATTCCGAATCCATGCGGCATATTATATTTAACAGTAAGATCCATAAGAGCCCGGCTAACTTCGCGGCAAATATGATCATAGTGATCAGTAACACCACGAATGACGCAACCTAATGTAATTACTCCTAAATAACTTCCGCTGATCCAAGCCTTTGAAACCGCACCTGGAACTTCAAAGACACCAGGTACTCCAATTTTTTCAATAGTCAGGCCGTGGTTCGTAATAACCTTAATAGCACCTGACGAAAGTTGTTCTGCTATATCTTCGTAGAAACAAGCTTCCACAATTAGAATTTTACTCATAAAATCCATCGCTTACTGGCACAGCCGAGTTTTTATTGATTTTGATAGGCCTTCTTTCAACGATTGTTAGTCCATATCCCTCTAGGCCAACTAACGTTCTTTCGGTATTTGACAAAACAATCATCTCGTGAATTCCCAATTCTAAAAGAATTTGTGCACCAATTCCATATCCTCGAAACGTTAAACCGGGTTTTTCGGGTTGTTTTTTAAGCTGATCACTAATAAACGTGTTACTTGGATTTCGTAACATAACTACTGCACCGCACCCCTCTGCATTAATAATTTCCATAGCTTTATGAAGTTCAAGTGTCTTTTCTGCACTGTAAATATCATCAAACATATTGAAAGAATGCATTCGAACCAAAACAGGCAAATTTATAGCAACATTACCTTTAACCAAAGCCATATGCTCACTTTTATCAGCCTGGTTAAGAAACACAATTGACTTAAATTCACCGCCACCAATTGTATTAATTTTTGAGGTTATGCTAGGCTTAACTATCCTATCATTCCGCAACCTATATTCAATAAGGTCAGCAATCGTAGCTACTTTTAGCCCGTGTTTTTGAGCAAAAGTAACAAGATCAGGCATTCGCGCCATAGTTCCATCATTATTCATAATTTCACAAATCACTCCACCTGGAGCCAGCCCTGATAGCCGCGCGATATCAACCGAAGCCTCGGTGTGTCCTGCACGAACCAATGTCCCGCCCTCTCTAGCGACTAATGGAAACACATGGCCTGGCGATGCAATATCATCCAAACCCTTTGTAGAATCAATTGCCGTTGCGATCGTACGAGCACGATCAGCAGCTGAAATACCCGTTGTCACCCCTTCTTTGGCTTCAATTGAAACAGTAAAAGCGGTTTGATGACGCATTTTATTATTGGAGCTCATTGCAGGTAAGCCAAGTTGTTCAATCCGTTGTTCGGTCAAAGCTAGGCAGATTAAACCTCGTCCGTGAGTAGCCATAAAATTAATCGCATCTGGCGTTGCCATTTGCGCTGGAATTACCAGATCACCCTCATTTTCGCGATCCTCATCATCAACCAAAATGAACATACGACCGTTGCGAGCATCATCAATAATTTCTTCAATTGAAGATAGGTAGTTAGACAAATGATCATATTCTGGCATCTGGACTTTACTCATTTTTGCTCAATCCGTTTCTTTAAGGCGCGCAACATAACGAGCCAATATATCAATTTCTAGGTTCACATTATCATCTATTTTGGTTACACCAAAAGTAGTATTAGCTTGTGTATACGGAATAATATTAACGCTAAATATATTACCAAAGATTTTATTTACTGTCAGAGAAACTCCATTAACCGCAATAGACCCTTTAATAGCAATAAACTTCATAAGTTGAGTATCTGCCTCAAAGCTATAACGAATAGAATCGCCTTCTGTTTCGATCAAATTAACCTTACCTATTCCATCAATATGCCCAGAAACAATGTGTCCACCCAACTCGTCTGAAGCTCGTAGTGGTCGCTCTAAATTGACAGGTGTACCAATTTCCCATAGACCTAAAGTTGTTTTTGATAAGGTTTCTGCCGATACATCTACTGCAAACCAATTACTACCAAATTCAATAATTGTCAGACATGTGCCGCAGCAAGCTATAGACGCCCCAATTTTAAAACTGGCGGTATCAAAGCTGGTTGTAAATTCAAAGCGGGTATCCCCACTTTGCTGAATTCTCCTTACTTTTGCTATATCAGTTATTATCCCGGTAAACATGGAAGATCCAATTATTTAATGCTTTCGAGTTAAAATTTCTAAACTATCCTCACCTAAAGTTATGAGGGATTTTCGCGAGAATGTCGCCATTTTTCCAAGTTTGTCCAGGCCTAACTCAGCGATGGCAGAAAGCCCATCATCACCCATGACAGATGGGGCTCTAAACCAGGCTATTTCATCAACCAAATCAGTAGCCATGGCCGAGGCTGCTAATGTACCACCACCTTCAATTAACAACCTCGTTATTCCACGAGCACTTATTTCTGTCATTACGTTTCTAATATCTAAACGCTCACCATTTATCTCCAAAACGACTATTATGACCCCGAGGTTTTCAAGCCTTTTTATTTTTTTATTTTTGTCCTGACTACCCGAGAGAGTAAAAACCAAAACTGGAACTTCTTTAGCTGTTTGAGCTAAAATTCCACCCTCTAAAATCCTTAAACGGCCATCAAGAACAATCCGAAGCTTATGTTTATTTGCAATCCCTGGGATCCTACATGTCAGTGAGGGGTTATCTGCTACGGCCGTACCACTTCCCACCATAACTGCATCATGACTTGCTCGCAATGTATGGGCAAATTTTCTAGAAATTTCTCCTGTAATCCATTCACTTTCTCCATTCCGAGTTGCGATTTTTCCGTCCAAGGTTGTCGCAATCTTTAACGTAATAAATGGTCTAGAATTTTCAACCCTTAAAAAAAAACCTTGATTTATATTATCGGCTTCAGACCTTGCCATACCGACTTCAACATCGACCCCCCCTTCCTCAAGTCGTTTCAAGCCCTCCCCTGAAACCCTCTTATCCGGATCTTGGGTCGCGATTACTACTTTTTTGATACCTGCTAGGATTAAGGCTTCGGTACAAGGCGGCGTTTGACCATAATGATTGCAGGGTTCTAACGTAACATATGCAGTGGAACCAAATGCGTCTTTACCTGCATTTTTAAGCGCTTCTGTTTCGGCATGTGGGCGACCACCGGGCAACGTCCAGCCACGACCAACTACTCGATTATTTTTAACGATTACACAGCCGACAGCTGGATTAGGCCATACATTTCCAAGGCCTCTTCGGGCTAAATTTAACGCGGCATCCATATGCGTACTATGGATCAAGCTAGCAGCAGCATTTTTAGAGTGGTTAGTCTTCACCTAAATTTCCAATAAAATCTTCAAAATCACGAGCTTCACGAAAGTTTTTATAAACTGACGCGAACCTGACATAGG
>DUBF01000053.1 GCA_012960465.1 Rhodospirillales bacterium
TGTAATATTTGCTTTTTGTTTACTATTCATCAGCAATTATATTGGAAACGCTCTTATACCTTCATCTAACACTAATCATGTGACCAAAAGCATAAACCGCGATTGGATAAAATGGCCCGAGCCAAAGAATACACCGGCTGTAGAACCAAAAGATAAAAAAAGTGATGTGAGGGTTGTAAATACAGAAAAAATACCCCCTACATCAGAAAAATCTGTTACAGCGCTTTTATTATCTGTTGGCTCTGTTAAAGGAGAAAAAGTCGCAAGAAAATGCGTCGCATGCCATAGCTTCAAGAAGGGTGGTAAAAATAAAATTGGACCAAATTTATATGGAATTATGGGTCGTAAACGCGCGACAACTGTTGGATACAATTATTCAAAAGCTCTAAAAAAAATGGGCGGCAAATGGGGCTTTACTGACATGGATAAATTCTTACTGAAACCGAGAAATTTCTTACCAGGAACTAAAATGTCATTTAGAGGTATTAAAAGTGCAAGTGACCGCGCGGCAATAATTATGTATCTCAGAAGTTTTGCTGAAATACCACTCACCTTGCCAAAATAAAATAATATAGGATGTAAAGTGATCAATGCCAGTACCTTTATCTTATATTGAACTTGCAGAAAAATTAGCTGACATTGCACGGCCCATCGTTACTAATTATTTTCGCAGTGATATTAAAATCCTGGACAAAGAAAATTTAACCCCGGTGACTGCTGCTGATCGTGAAGCTGAAACCGCTATCCGAATAGTTTTGGAATCTGAATGCCCAAAACATGGTATTCTAGGAGAAGAGTTTGGTAGTCATAATTTAGATGCTGAATATGTCTGGATAATAGACCCTATTGACGGAACAAAGGCTTTCGTTACGGGAAAACCACTTTTTGGGACCTTGATTGCCCTATGTAAAAACGGCAGCCCAGTACTTGGCATTATTGATCAGCCCATCCTAAAAGAGAGATGGATTGGAGCGATTGGGCACCCAACAACTCATAACGGGAATTTAATTTCAACGCGCGCATGCAAGCGCATTGGCGATGCGTGGCTCTCCGCAACGTCTCCTGATATGTTCAAAGGGAAACATGAAACAGCCTTCAAGCAGCTTGCCGGAAAAGTAAAATTTCCTCTTTATGGCGGAGATTGCTACTCTTACGGACTTTTGGCTTCAGGTTTTTCTGACATTATATGTGAAGCTACAATGCAACCTTATGACTATTGTGCCCTTGTTCCTATTATTGAGGGTGCTGGCGGAAAAATATCCAATTGGGCTGGTGAACCTCTTAAAATATCCTCAGACGGTACAGTTCTGGCAACAGGTGATGCAATACTACACGAAATAGCTATTGAAATACTCTCGCAACAATTAATTTAAAAAAACCACAATACAGAAACTATTTAAAGACGGATTAGGATAACAATTATCCTAATCCTTGGTCTCCCATACAAATTCAGATTGCATGGCAAAACGTCTGAAATTGAACAGCGATTAACAGTTCAAACTATAATTATTTTAATTGTATTAACCGTTTCCTAAGATTGTGCTAGGAGCAAAAAATTAATCAGTGGTTTGAAAACTGCTTCGCTGAATAAAAAATACAGCGCCAATTGGAAGGGCAAGCGTGATAATGGCTACTGTTATTAATAGTAATCCAAGCTCCGAATAGTCTGCGGTAGATACTATTTCGCTAGTTACCTTATTTTTTATTTCCCTAGTAACAACAAAAATTTCGTTGAGATATTTTGTAAGAAGGGCACTTGCTGAAAGCGCCAGATTTGTAAAAGATGCAAAAACCGCGAAAAAGGTTGCTTTCATATTTGAAGGAGCATTTTTGGCAATCCAAGCTAAAAGGGGTATCATTGCAACCTGACCTAAAGGTGATTCCACGGCGGTATTAATTATCGCAATAAACTTAGCATCAACTATTCCGGTCGTGATTGAAGCTGTCCAATTATGAAAACCATAGTACATTCCAATACTAGGTAAGAACAATATGGTTCCGGCAACTGAGAGAACAACTATGACTTTAGCTATTGAGTTTCTGCTAATGAAAGGTCGTAGGAGAATAATACCGCAGAGTGTTAAGACCGAAGACAATAGCGATAAAATGGAAAAGAATTGTTCATTAAACCCAAGTTTATCAATTTCAAACCAACTTAAACCTGGTCCTGGGCTGGGAATTGCTCTGAATACAAAAATTATTATTGCAGTTCCTACAATCATCAGTCTTTGGTTTTCTGGAAGTTCATAAATAAGTTTACTCATCAAAAAAAGAATAATTGCGACTGAACCAAAGAATACTAGCTCTTGCGCAAACGGTATATTAAATGACCCTACTGTTACCGAGAATATAACAAAAACAAGACTACCAATTAAAATTGTCCAGTTAATGTCAGGCCTTTCTTCCTGTCCATTGGACTCTGTATCAAAGTTACCTTTTTCTTTCAGAGCCGTATGTCTGCGCTTTTTAAGATAAATTGCCAGTAACACTCCCAGAACGGATACGAAGGGAATGATCAACGCGTAGAGATACATAGTAGCATAAAGCTGGATCCTCTCCGTCTCAGCCAGGTCTTCAACTCCTTGAAATAATATTATATTAGCAAACGCTACAAGAACCGTACCACCAATTATAGCAAATCGGCCAAGGGTTTGCATTGTTGTGTGCATCTCTTTAATTGTTTCTTGGCTAAATTTCTGGCCGTTTTCATCTTCTAGCGGTACCGCTTCAACTGTCATAGCATCAGCTACAACATCTTGAATTACATAACCTACCGGTGTTAGAATTACACTTAAAACAAACCAAGTCTCTACACGGAGAATATTTGCCATATCTTCGGTATGAGCAATTAATCCATACATAATTAGTAGGCTCGATGCGATTATAGTCGCGCCGCAATAAACCATGTAGTTTTTATGTTTCCAAATAAGATCAACAATATGGCCAAGAGGCATCTTAAGTGCCCATGGAAGCCCCGCCCAAAAACCAAGGCCGGCTAAAAAAGCTGCAGATAGGTCCAAATATTCTTTTATGAAGAAAGTACCAACTATACCTGTCAACCCAGAAATACCTGCCGCAACATATACCATTAATGGGGGCAAATAACTCCATTTGAACTGTTTTCCCAACCCTAAAATTGTTTCTTTCAGATAATCAGACACTGTCATATTCCCAACACCCCATAGTTTTATCCGAAGCTTACTTATGTTGATCTGTTACAAGTATATCTTACTTAATGTTTTATTCTTAACTTTCGGTGTTCATACTATTAATATCAAAGGCTGGCATCACCAATCTCTATTAAGATTAATATGTGAAAATAAAAAACCTGATGGCAGAGCAAAAAGAAGTTATTGAGGCCTAAAAACCAAAATTCGGACCATAATACACAATGCCTAAAAGCACTCCGCCAAGTAAAATACGATAAATCACAAACGGCGTAAAACTAGCCCGACGTAGCCACACCATTAATAATGAAATTGCCACCAGTGCAAAAAGAAATGATAGGCCAGTCACGGTTAATACATCATAAAATAAAACCCTATCGGTTGATTCACTGAGTTCATAACCTTTCAAAACACCAGCTCCAATAATAGTTGGAATAGAGAGTAAGAGCGAGAAACGGGCTGCATCTTGACGTTCAACGCCTAAAAAGCGAGCTGCCGTCATTGTAATTCCGGCACGACTGGTGCCTGGAACTAAAGAAATAGCTTGCATAAGACCAATAAAAAAGGCGCCACCAAAAGAAATATGTTCCATTTTACGGACAGTCATATTTATTTTATCAGCCACAAAAAGTAAAATACCAAAACACAGGGTTGCCCACCCTATTATTTCTAACGTGCGGAGATTTGCGCCCATATATTTATTAACATACAACCCAACCCCTATTGCAGGTAGTGCTGCCAGAACCAATTTACAAAATAGCCAAAACTCCGCGTCAAGCTTCCGGTAATTTAATATTCGCTGAAAAATACGAGACAAAGCGCTAGCCATACCAAACACATCACGCCAGAAATAGAGGATCACAGCCACCAATGTCCCCACATGAACAGCGACGTCCAACATCAAGCCTTGATCCGTTAAACCAGTTAATTTTGGCACTAAAATTAAATGACCCGAGGAAGATATTGGCAAGAATTCAGTAATTCCCTGGATAGCAGCAAGAATTAATATTTGTGTAAATGGCACGTCGATATCACTCAAATTTTATGACAGACACTAAAATTAAACAAGTGAATAGCTCTTGTTTCACGTAGCTAACAGCAGTAGTACTAATTTTGTATTAAGTGGTGGATCTTTATTAACGGTTCAACTGTATTATATCGTTAAATATCCCAATTTGCTATGGTCTCCATACTATGTGCGTTTTGGTTAACATAGTTGGTTGGCTCATTCAACTAGGAATGTATTATAAAATTATGCGAACGCTTTATCACCTTTGGTTATCTCCATTCTCACGTAAAGTACGTATTATTTTAATGGAAAAAGATCTCACCTTCCAAATGGAAGTTGAGGAGACGTGGGAGCGAAGACACAACTTCTTGGCGTTAAACCCAGCGGGTGAAGTGCCCGTATTAATTGAACCTGATAATACGGTATTAGCAGACTCAATGGCGATCTGTGAATATCTCGAGGAGAAATACCCTGAACCAAATTTAATTGGAAAAAGTCTATACGATCGCGCAGAAGTAAGAAGGCTAGTCGCTTGGTTTGATCAAAAATTTAACAAGGAAGTAACCAATAAACTATTAAATGAAAAAGTTATGAAACGCTTTTTAGGTCTAGGAGAGCCCAATTCAAGGGAAATTCGTGCAGCTCAATCAAATATTCATACTCATCTAGATTATATTACATTCTTAACCGATCGTCGATTTTGGTTAGCTGGAGACCATCTGACCCTAGCCGATATTGCCGCAGCAGCCCATATCTCGGCTATTGACTATCTAGGTGACGTGCCATGGAATGACTACAAATCCGTAAAAAATTGGTACGCCCGCATTAAATCTCGGCCAAGCTTCCAAGATATATTATCGGATCGCATTCCAGGTTTACCTGCACCCAAAAACTATAAGAATCCTGATTTTTAATAGTCAAAAATACAAATTGGTAGTTTCCAATCATAACGCAACACCCATAAAGACAATCAATTCCAATTGTGAGAAATAACTATGAAAATTAGCAAAAAAAAACTTTTTTGTCTCGGGACTGGTTATTCAGCAAAAGTGATAGCGCGCATGCTACTAAACAATAGTGAGCCAAATAAATGGTTAGTTTACGGGTCATATCGCAAAAAAGACCAAGCCAAGGCCCTATCGAAAATAGGTATAATACCGATTAACTTTAACGATGTTACCGATACGTTGATAATCTCAGATGCTATCTTATCATCAATCCCTCCCAGTCAAGAAGGTGATCCGGTCCTAAAAAAATATGGTGGTTTATTATCTGAACTTAAAAATAACTCCTGGATTGGATACTTTTCAACTACGGGGGTTTATGGCGACACAAAAGGCGTATTGATTGATGAAACAGCCCCCCTAAACCCAACAAGCGACCGCAGTCGGCGCAGGGTTGTCGCCGAAAGCGGTTGGCTGGAATACGCCGCACATATATTTAGACTTCCAGGCATCTATGGACCAGGAAGATCTAGTTTAGATAGGCTAAGGAAAGGACTTACTCGGCGCATACATTATCCCAATCACCTTTTCTCACGCATCCATGTTGATGATATTGCTCAATCCGTCATCTCCTCGATTAATAAACCAAACCCGAGTAGCATCTACAATATTTGCGATGATGAGGCTGCAGAACAGCAATTAGTTGAAGCTTACGCATCCAAATTACTCGGCATTAAACCACCACCTCTGGTTTCTTTCGAACATGCTATTAAAGAGATGTCACCCATGGCCCAAACTTTTTGGCAAGACAATCGACGTGTCAGCAACACAAAAATGAAAAGCGAATTAAGTATTGAATTATTTTATCCAACTTTTAGAGAAGGACTAAAGTCGCTTCATCAAAGTAGTTAGCGTGTCGATTAGACACCTTAAACTGGAAGCTTCACTTAATCGGTGATCACCATTTTTAACTAGAGTAATTTCCACATCTGTCCCCCGCAGTTTTTCCTGAATGGTAAGTGCTGTCTGCCACGGTACAACATCATCATTTAATCCGTGCAAAAGACGTACGGGGCAATCAATCGGAATCTCATCACGAAGCACCAAAAGTTTGCGTCCTTGATCAAATAAGGCCTTCGTATAAATATAATCGCCTTCAAAATCACTTGGGCTTATAATAAAGCCTTTGTCGTTAACTTCTGCTAATTGATCTGACGTTAATTCCTTGCGTAATAAATCTTCGGTAAAGTCCGGCGCAGCAGCTAAACCTATTAAACCCGCTATCCGCTCGGGCCTAGCTATAGCGGTTAGAAACATTAACCATCCGCCCATCGAAGAGCCAACCAATAACTGCGGGCCCTCTGTCAATTCATCCAGCACTGCCAATGCATCTGCGGCCCAAATTCCAATATGACCATCTTTGAATTCTCCTGATGAAGACCCGTGTCCGAAATAATCAAATCGAACAAAAGACTGGCCAAATTCTCGAGCAAAATTTTCAATTGTTAGCGCTTTTTCTCCATTCATATCAGACATGAATCCTGGCAAAAATATTATTCCTGGCCAGCTATTTAATGGAGAACCAGAAAATGCCCGATATGCAATCGAGGCACCAGAAGGACGGATCAAATTTTGATAGGATTGATCAGGAGCTATGGTATTGTTTGACATCAATTATCCATTAGTGAGAAATAGGTTAAACAAAATCAACTTTAACAAATTTATTAGGTTTATCTTTGGACGCTGACAATAACATCAACCAACTAGTTTCGGAAACCTCCTTAGTGCAAAAAGAAGGTCAAAATTATAACCGTCGCCAACCAACAGTAATGCAAGTATTACCCAAATTAATAACAGGTGGGGTTGAACGGGGTACTGTAGATATTGCAAGTGCTGTTGCCGAAGGTGGAGGTCGCTCTTTGGTTGTTTCTGCTGGTGGGCCTATGGTTCACGAATTAAAACGCTCAGGCGTAGAGCATTTTGAGCTACCCGTCTCTAGCAAAAATCCCCTAACCATGAAACAAAATGTAAAGCGTCTGATAAACATAGCACAAGACCAAAAAGTAGATATTATACATGCCCGATCACGCGCTCCAGCCTGGAGTGCTTGGCACGCCGCTCGTAAAACTAACAAATTTTTTGTCACCACATTTCACGGAACATATGGACATAGCAATTGGTTTAAAAGACGGTATAATGAGATCATGACTAAAGGTGATAGAGTTATCGCTATCTCAGATTTTATCGCCGGTCATATTCTAAGAATTTACGGTATCCCGTCTTCTAACATCAGAATAATCCCTCGTGGCATTGATATTAAAAAATTTAGCCCTAATAACGTTAGCCAAGAGCGGCGTATCAAACTAGCTAGTGAATGGCGCCTACCCGATGACAAACCAATCATTATTTTACCCGCCCGACTCACACGTTGGAAAGGACACACAGTTTTTTTAAAAGCAATAAAAAAGCTTGGCCGAAACGACATACAATGCCTAATCGTGGGGTCAGATCACGATCGCAAAGATTATCGGCGTGAACTAGAACGTCAAATCGAAATTTACGGAATGCAGGAAAATATCCATGTCGTAGGACATTGCAATGATATGCCAGCGGCATACATGTTGACCGATATAGTCATTTCTGCCTCGACGGATCCGGAAGCCTTTGGCCGAATAATGATTGAAGGACAGTCACTCGGTCGCTTGGTAATTGGCACTAACCATGGTGGCTCAACGGAGACTGTCATAGAAGGTCAAACTGGCTGGCTGATAAAACCTAACGACCCTGACATATTGGCTGAAACTATAAACAAAGTTCTAAACTTAACGGAACTACAAAGGGGGAAAATTTCCAAAACCGCAAGTGAGCATATTCAAAGATATTATTCCAAGGAAATAATGTGTGCTAAAACGCTTGATGTTTATAATGAGTTGATTTTAGGCAACCGTTCATAACCGTGGTCGATGCACAAAAAATTCTAGTAATTAAATTGGGTGCCCTTGGTGATTTTATTCAGGCGGCTGGGCCCTTTAAGGCCATCCGCCTTTATCACCGAGCTGAGAGAATTACTCTTTTAACATCGGCAGATTTCGCGGATCTAGCTAATGCTTCTCCTTGGTTTGATCAAGTTAAAATTGATTATAAGCCGAAGGCCCGAGAAATTACAAAGTGGTTATCACTTCGGAAATGGATTCGTAACGCTGGTTTTACACGTATCTATGATTTGCAAACTTCTGATCGCAGTAATTTTTATTACAAAATGATCAAACCCATAAATAAATTAAACCCGAGACCTGATTGGTCTGGTATCGCTCCCGGTTGCTCTCACCCACACAATAATCTCGATCGTGATTTAATGCATACGATTGAACGTCAAAAGGAACAACTCCTATTAGCTGGTATTGATAATGTACCATCAGGAGATTTTTCCTGGATCAATACAGATATTGAACATTTTGACTTAAATAATACCTTTGCGCTTCTTGTTCCAGGCGGGGCTACCCATCGGCCTGCCAAACGTTGGCCTAGCCAATACTACCAGCAATTAATCCAATATTTTGCATCAAAAAAAATTCAAGTTGTTTTAATCGGCGGGAAAGAAGAAGAACCATTATTAAATAAGCTGGCAACAACAGATCCAACTTGCGTCTCCCTAGCAGGGGCTACAACCCTTCTTGATTTATTTTCTATAGCGCAAAAATCACAAGTCGCAATTGGTAATGACACAGGTCCGATGCATGTGGCGGCCGTAAGTGGGTGTAAAACAATTGTTTTATATGCCTCTGAATCTGACCCCGTACTCTGTGCCCAGCGGGGTGATGACGTAACAATCTTCCGAAAAAATACCTTATCTGATATAATGCCAAGTCAAATAATAAAATCCATAGCCCGATAGCGAGGATACAATCAAACTTGACACCTTGTAAAAACTAACTACATTCCGCGCCTACTTAAAATCTGTATAAAAAGCGAGAAATTAAACGAGTTTGCAACAATAACATGGTAAAATTAACATTGCCAGATGGGCAGGTCCGTGAGTATGACGCCCCTATTTCAGGTGCCGATGTTGCGGCTGATATTGGCCCAAGCCTCACAAAAGCAGCTCTTGCCGTTCGTATCAACGGCGAAATGAAAGATTTGTCTTCATTAGTTGACGAAAATTGTAAATTTTCGATCGTGACTGCCAAGGATGAGGATGCTCTTGATCTGCTCCGCCATGATGCGGCACATGTAATGGCCCAAGCGGTCCAGGAGTTGTTCCCTGGTACACAAGTAACAATCGGGCCATCAATCAAGAATGGTTATTATTATGACTTTGCAAGAGAGAAACCCTTCTCAACTGACGATTTTGAAATAATTGAAACTAAAATGGCTGAAATTATTGATCGTGATTTGGAATTTATTCGAGAAATCTGGGAACGCGATGAAGCCATCAAATTTTTCAAAGACAAAGGTGAAGTTTATAAAGCCGAACTCATTGAGGCTATCCCATCTGGTGAAGAGGTCTCTATTTATAAACAAGGCGATTGGATTGACCTCTGCCGTGGACCACATCTGCCTTCAACAGGTAAGCTTGGTAAACATTTCAAACTGATGAAACTAGCTGGCGCTTATTGGAGAGGCAATTCAGACAATGAAATGTTACAACGAATATATGGAACAGCTTGGGCTGATAAAAAACAATTAAACTCATATCTTAATATGCTTGAAGAAGCTGAAAAACGTGACCACCGTCGCTTAGGACGCGAAATGAACTTATTCCATATTCAGGAAGAGGCGATCGGTGCCGCATTTTGGCATCCAAAGGGCTGGGAACTTTATCAAAAAGTACAATTTTATATGCGCAACCGCCTTAAAAAAGCTAATTATGTTGAAGTCAACACACCTCAATTAGTTAATCGCTCTCTATGGGAAGACTCAGGACATTGGGAAAAATTCCGAGACGCTATGTTTATAACTGAAGCAGAAGACAAGGTGCTCGCCATTAAACCAATGAACTGCCCTTGCCATGTGCAAATTTTTCGTCAAGGCACAAAAAGCTATCGTGATTTACCACTACGAATGGCAGAATTCGGCTCTTGCCATAGGAATGAACCTTCTGGAGCGTTACACGGATTAATGCGAGTTCGCGCCTTCACTCAAGATGACGCGCATATATTTTGCACCGAGGAACAAATCACCGAAGAAACCAAAATATTTTGTGACTTACTCATGGGCGTATATCAAGATTTTGGATTTACAGATATTATCATTAAGTTTTCTGATCGCCCGGAAGTTAGGGCCGGCGATGACGCAACGTGGGATAAAGCAGAAGACGCTCTGGTGGAGGCCGTTCGGGTAGCCGGTTATGAATATGATCTAAATCCCGGTGAAGGTGCGTTTTATGGTCCCAAACTTGAATTTGTACTCCGCGATGCAATAGGGCGGGACTGGCAATGCGGGACGCTTCAAGTTGATTTTGTTTTACCTGAAAGATTGAATGCGGCATATGTAGGTGAAGATGGCGTAAAACATCGTCCCGTAATGCTACACCGAGCCATCCTTGGATCATTTGAACGTTTTATTGGCATCCTAATTGAGCACTATGCGGGCCGTTTTCCATTTTGGTTAGCACCTCTTCAAATTGTTGTAGCCTCAATCACAGATGAAGCGGAGCTCTATGCCAAAAAAGTGCAGACTGACCTGATCAAAGCAGGATTAACCGTCGAAGCTGATCTGCGCAATGAAAAAATAAACTTCAAGGTTCGAGAACACTCCATTGCAAAGGTTCCAATAATCTTGGTTGTTGGCAACAAAGAGACAAAAGATAATACAGTGTCTATGCGTAGGCTTGGTGGAAAGGATCAAGAAATACTTACGCTTGAAACAGCTGTTGCTAAACTGCGTACAGAAGCTATTATTCCAGGCAATTAATACTATTTATTGAAACAATTATAATAATAGAATTTTGAGGAGAAAGACCTTCGCATTCCAAAGGGCAAAGCATTGAAAGATTATGCAAGTTATAACCCTCAGGAACGTGAGGGCTTATAAGAGGAGAAAAAAAGAATCGCACGCCCAACCTTTAATGCCACCCCATCAAAAGATGGTCCGGCAATCAATGAAGATATTAACGCAGAAAATGTAAGACTAGTGCTCGCTGATGGAGATATGGCCGGTGTAGTTTCAAAAGAAGAAGCAATAGAGCGCGCATATGAAGCTGGCTTAGATTTAGTAGCAATATCACCAAATGCTGATCCACCCGTTTGTAAAATTCTTGATTATGGCAAATATAAATACGAGGCACAAAAAAAGAAAAACGAAGCCAAAAAAAAGCAAAACGTAATTATTGTCAAAGAAATCAAGATGCGCCCGGGCATAGAAACACATGATTATCAAGTCAAACTGCGCGCCATGAGTAAGTTTATAGGTGAAGGAGACAAGGTCAAAGTTACATTGCGCTTCCGGGGACGAGAAATGACGCACCAGGAATTAGGTGGTAAAATCCTAGATAGGGTCCGCGAAGACCTGGATGGGGTTGCTAAAGTTGAGCAATTTCCAAAAATTGAAGGGCGCCAAATAACCATGGTTCTATCGCCCAAGTAACATTTACAATCTAAATGTAACTATTGGCCAACCGACCACCCCTTAATTAACTAGCCTCCCTTAATTATGAGGCACCTAGTTGAACGCTAGACCTTATTTGTGATTAATTATTAAACTGAACTGAACTTTTATTGTTCGTTATCTGAAATTTGATGAAATGAAACATTGGGTAAAATTAATACTATCAACCGGGATAGTATCAAAAATACCAAGCTAGCGATTAGACAGAAATATATAGCTCGTAATCGATATGCCAAGCCTGAAGTCAAAGTCCCAGCCAAACGACCCATGCGGCCAGAACCATTTATACCAACTTTCACTGTCATGATGATACTCTGTTTAGCATAAGTTTTACGAACAATACATTAAACTTTTATGACGGTCCTGAACCCATACGGTTATATAAAATAGTAGGCAGAAATACTTGCATTTATAACAGTTTCTAAGTATAAACCGCGCTTCATCAAACGGTCTGGTGGAATGATGTTTTCCAGGCATACCTAGCCGTTTTAGATACGAGCCTTTTAATAAACCCGTTTAAGGCCAAAGGGTCACTCAAGGGCGCAGAAAATAAGGAATTAAAATGCCTAAACTCAAAACAAAATCGAGCGCCAAAAAGCGTTTTCGAACGACGGCTTCGGGCAAGGTTCGAGGCAACCCAGCTTGCAAACAACATTTTCTTCGCAGACGTCCCCAAAAAATGAAGCGTAATACCCGTGGAACGATGATCATGGCAGAAGCGGATGCCAAAAAGATCTTGTCGTTCATGCCTTATCATAGGGGGAGATAGATATGTCACGAGCTCAAGGGAAAGTAGTAAGTCGTGCGCGCCGTAAAAAAGTTGTTGCAATGGCTAAAGGCTACCGGGGCCGAAATAAAAATAATTTCCGCATTTCAAAGCAGCGGGTCGAAAAAGGTTTGCAATATGCTTATCGAGATCGCCGCGTAAAGAAACGCAGCTTTCGGGCATTATGGATCCAACGCATTAACGCTGGTGCCCGTCTGCACGGTATGAACTACTCAAAATTCATGAACGGCTTAAAAGAAGCTGGTATTGAACTCGACCGTAAAGTGTTATCTGATATTGCAATCCATGAACCGGAGTCGTTTAAAAGCTTAGTTACACAAGCCCAAAACGCCCTAAGTAAAGCTGCTTAAAAACTGAATTCAATGCGGATTTACTCTATTTTCGAAGGGGGCGGCTCAAAAGCAGCCCCCTTTTCCTATTAAGTGAACCATTCTATTACTAATATTTAGGTTATTTAAACGATGGATAATATAAACACCCTGCAATCAGAATTAGAGAACATGATAGCTAATGCTGAAGATATGGACGCTCTGGAACAGATCCGAATATCTGCACTCGGCAAGAAAGGTCAAATCACCGCACTGATGAAAGACCTAGGAAAATTGGATCCAGAAAAACGCAAAGCTGCCGGAAAAGAACTTAACATCCTAAAACAGATAGTTTCTAATCTACTTGATGTTCGCAAAAATGATCTTGAGAATATAAACCTCGAATCCCGCCTCGCAGGGGAAAAGATCGATGTCACACTACCAATACGTCCCGAGGAAATGGGAACCATTCATCCAATTAGTCAAACTACGGATGAATTAATTTCCATATTTGGCGAAATGGGTTTTGTAGTAGCCGAGGGTCCCAGCATTGAGGAAGATTGGTATAATTTTACAGCACTTAACATTCCTATTGATCATCCTGCGCGCCAAGAACATGACACCTTTTATATCAATGCGAAAAAAGAAGGCCAGCGGATGGTATTGCGCACACATACGTCGCCTGTACAAATCAGAACAATGCAATCGCAAAAACCCCCAATCCGTATTATTGTTCCGGGTCGAACCTATCGTTGTGACCACGATGCTACACATTCCCCAATGTTTCACCAGCTTGAAGGTTTGGTAATCGATGAAACCACGCATATGGGCCACCTCAAAGGTTGCTTGATTGAGATGTGTAAGACCTTCTTCGCTATGGACGAACTCCCTGTTCGTTTCCGACCCTCTTACTTCCCTTTCACCGAACCCTCAGCAGAGGTTGATATTGGGTGTTCCTTTAAAGGTGGTACACTTAAAATAGGTGAAGGCGAAGACTGGTTAGAAGTCCTTGGCTCCGGCATGGTTAATCCAAACGTATTGGAAAATTGTGGAATAGATTCAAACAAATACCAGGGTTTTGCTTTTGGTATGGGTATTGAGCGAATGGCAATGTTAAAATATGGAATTCCTGATCTTCGCACGTTCTACGAATCAGATTTACGATGGCTTAAACATTATGGTTTCCAGCCCCTTGACGTCCCCTCGCTTGTGGGAAGGGCTGGGCTATGAAATTTAGTCTAAGCTGGCTCAAAGAATACCTTAAAACGGATAAGAATTTAGAGGAGATTCTACATTGGTTAACAATGGTAGGTCTCGAAGTTGAAGGCGTTGAAGATCGTGCTGAACTCTTAAAAGAGTTTGTCGTTGGATATGTACAAGATGCAAAACCCCACCCAAATGCTGACCGACTGCAGGTACTCCAAGTTCAAAATGGTGTTGAAACATTGGAAGTTGTTTGCGGTGCACCTAACGCACGAGCTGGAATGAAGGGTATATTTGCTGCTAACGGTACCTATATTCCTGGTATTGACCTAACGCTCAAGACTACAGAAATTCGCGGCGTAACGTCTAATGGAATGATGCTTTCAGAGCGGGAAATTGGACTTTCTGATGAACATGATGGGATTATTGAGGTTGCTCAAGAAGCGGAGATTGGCTCCAGTGCCGCAGAAGCACTCGGTTTAACGGATCCAATAATAGATATTGCGATTACACCAAATCGAGGAGACTGCCTCGGCATTTACGGTATCGCTCGTGACTTAGCGGCGGCTGGTGTCGGTTCACTGAAACCGCTCGAAATACCAACGGTCAAAGAAAGCTTTGAAAGCCCCATTAAGGTACACCTCGATTTTGATGATGAATTTAAAGATGCATGCCCAATGTTTGTCGGTCGTTATTTTAAAGGTGTAAGGAACGGTGAAAGTCCACAATGGTTAAAAGATAAATTACTCGCGGTTGGGCTTCGTCCAATATCTGCTTTGGTTGATATTACTAATTATTCTACTATTGCCTTAAATCGACCCCTGCATGTCTTCGATGCAGATAAAATAAAAGGTAATATTCATATACGCATGGCAAAAGAGGGCGAGAAAATGCTCGCGCTCGATGGAAAAGAATACACCTTAGATAGAGAGATGACCGTTATTGCTGATGATCAAAATGCGGAAGCGTTGGCAGGCGTAATGGGTGGAGAAAATACAGGCGTATCAGCAGACACAGGGAACGTTATGCTGGAAACCGCCTACTTTAATCCTGTTAGAACGGCGATGACTGGTCGTAAACTTAATTTAACTTCGGATGCCCGTTTTCGGTTTGAACGTGGCGTAGATCCAGCCTTCTTAGAAGATGGGACGGAGATTGCCTCCCAATTGATACTTGATCTGTGTGGTGGCGAAGCAAGTAGAATTATTAAAGTAGGTTCTGAGCCCGATTGGAGAAAAAAATACTTCCTACGGGATTCTCGTGTAGAAGATCTCGGTGGTATAAAAATTAAGCCGGACCGTATACAAAAAATATTAAAAATTCTTGGGTTCAAGGTCGTTAAAACCAAAGGCGGTTGGGATGTGACAGTTCCATCCTGGCGTTATGATGTCGTGGGTGAAGCTGACCTCGTTGAGGAAGTTTTGCGAATAAATGGTTTTGATGCTATTCCGACTATAGCTATGGAAAGGGAAACGGCCCTCCCGCGGGGAGCTATTAATTTAACTCAAAATCGCAGATCCCGTGCGAGACGAACTTTAGCAAATCGCGGAATGAACGAAGTCGTAACCTTCTCCTTTCTACATTCAGATCAAGCAAATTTATTCGGCGGATCTCCTGAAAGCATCAAGTTGATTAATCCAATCAGCGCGGATCTCAATATTATGCGACCCTCAATCCTACCCAATCTAATCGCAGCAGCAGGGCAAAATGTAGACAGAGGATTTGATAATTTAGCCTTTTTTGAAGTCGGCCCTCAATTCAAAGGGGAAAACCCTGAGGACGAAATCACAGTGGCATCAGGCATCCGTAATCTTGACGCAATTCCCCGTAATTGGAATGTAGCAACACGCAGCGTCGATGTATTTGATGCGAAGGCGGACACTTTATCTGTACTCGATCAAATTGGTGGTCCAGCAACTAACGCACAAATCGTTCAGGGAGGCCCAAACTGGTACCACCCGGGTCGGTCTGGTACAATGCAGTTAGGTCCAAAAGTAATTCTCGCTCATTTTGGCGAATTGCACCCAGCAGTTTTAAAAGCGATGAGCATCGAAGGGCCTGTTGTTGGGTTTGAGATTTATCTTGATAATATTCCGTTGCCCAAAGAGAAAGTTGGAGCAAAAACCCGACCAGCTTTAGAGTTATCACCACTACAAACTGTTGAGCGGGATTTTGCTTTCTTAGTGGATACTAGCGTCAGCGCACAAAGCTTAATAAATACGGCTTCGTCGGCCGACAAGAAACTAATTAAAAACGTTATGGTTTTTGATATTTTTGTGGCCAACTCACTTGAAGACAATAAACGATCGGTGGGTATTACGGTCACGCTTCAACCAAAAGAGACAACGTTAACAGATGCAGAAATTGAGATTGTATCAGACAAAATAATTAGTAACGTATTAGAAAAGACGGGTGGTATCTTGAGAGGATAAAATTTATGACCAACCTAAATAATATAGCACATTTTGTTGGCAGTATTCCTTTAAACTCTTCTGAAGAAGTATTTTGTTCTATCTGTGATACACTCGGTAGCCATGTTAAGCGAGTTCCAGATGGCGAGACAGGCGAGCGAACCAATTGGATCTTTTTTCAGCGCCAAATGTTAGTAAAACACCCTGATATGGAACCTGATACTGGTATCCCAAAATTTAAGTTCAAACAATGGGATGGCAAAATAATACGCGAAGTTGAGTTGCTAAAGATTAAAGATAATGTAGATCTAGACAAACTAATCTTTCCAATTGGTTATTCAGAACATGCTATAGAATCTTTCAAAGATTTTGACCGGCTCCAATTGGATGGTAAAATCCCATCGGATATTAAATTTCAGGTAAGCCTTCCGACACCTTTTGCAACCGGTTATAATTATATAAGTCCTAATGGACGCAAAGAATTCCTAAAAGTCTATGAAAAGTCCTTCGCCGTCGATGTGCAGAAAATTCTTGAGTCAATTCCCCATAAAAAACTGGCAATCCAATGGGATGTCTGCCAAGAAATTCTAATATTTAATAATTATTTTCCTGGTCGATCAGAAAATTACAAAGATGAGATCTTTAGTCAGTTGACTCGAATTGGCAACATAATCCCGGCAGATGTAGAGCTTGGTTACCATATGTGTTATGGAAGCCCCGGCGATGACCACGTTGTTAAACCAAAAGACTTTGCAATGTCGGTTGAATTTGCCAATGGCATCTTCAATAACATTGATCGGTCTGTTGAATTTATTCACCTACCAGGCACTCATGGACAACCCGGAAATGAGTTTTATGAACCCCTCAAAGATCTAGAAATGCCAGAAAACTGTGAAATCTACCTCGGTCTTCTATTTTTTGACGATATAGAAGGTGACAATAAGCGTATCGCAGCTGCTCGGAAAGTCCTACCCAACTTTGGAATATCAACTGTGTGCGGCTGGGGGCGTGCAAACCCAGAACGAGTGCCAAGCTTGCTTAACAGTCACAAAGTAATTTTTAATTAGAAAATTAATGCTTTCTTCTGGAGAGTTTTGATGATCGGGGAGAGAGGATTCGAACCTCCACCCCTCTAACCAAGATTTTTAATTCAATTCAATAGTCCTGATTAAACTTTGATAGGCACTTCGATGCCCAATAAATGAGCAGCATTTTTACCCATTACTAACGCCTTATCATCTTCACTAAGGCCTTGGACCGAATTGACGTGACCAACAGGATCAGTTTCCGCCATATCATAAGGATAATCAGTCCCCATCACAATATGGTCAGGACCCCACGTTTCGACTAAATAGCGTAATTGATGTTCCGTAAAAACAACACTATCAAAATAAAGTTTCTTAATATATTCAGATGGGGGCTTACTAATTACTTCACGACAATCATCACGAAGATAATATGGGTGATCGAAACGCCCGGCATATGAAGGTATATAGCCCCCACCATGGGCTATACAAATTTTAAGGCCAGGGTATTTCTCAAGATAACCATCAAAAACCAAATGACCAACGGCAAGAGCCGATTCTAAAGGGTGGCCAATAGTGTTGCGAAAATAGTGGTCATCCATACGCTCAACGTAACTGGTGCCAATAGGATGAATAAATATCATCACATTTTTTTCCTCGCAACGAGCAAAAAATTTCTCAAGTCCGGCGCGGGTCAAATCTTTGCCATTTACATTTGTCGATATTTCTACACCTTTGAAACCAAGTTCATCAATACACCGATCAAGTTCTGTCACAGCCATTTCGGGGTCCTGCAAAGGTGCTGTTCCTAGTCCAACAAATCTATCGGGATGCATAGCAACGACCTCGGCAATACGATCATTCACAACCCGAGAAGTGTCTCGACCAAACCCAGCGTCATAGCCATAATTGTAGTGAAAAGGCGAAGTTGAAATGGCTTGCACATCGATTCCTTGGGCATCCATATCCTTTATGCGAATTTCTGGCTCTGTTAACTTTGGCCAAATAGTTTCTTGCTGTGCTGAATTAATCTTTGCCGTCATTGGATTTGTATCAACCATTTTACGACCAGTGTCACCTGGCGCCAACTGGTTCAGCATTTCATCGGCTTCGGGTACTTGAATATGACAGTGAATATCGACAGTAAAATGCTTATTACTACGAGATACCGTATGACCTTGAGTTTGATCGGCAGGAGCATGGTTAGCGCATTTAAAGAACATGATTTTATCCATTTTATAAAATTAAGGTAGTAAATTAAATAGCTCTATCCGCACATAAACAAGTATTATTATTTAAAATTAAGTGTACGACTAAATTATTTTTGATCATATTATAGCGTTAGAATGTTAATAAATTAAATCATAGCTTTATAAAAAGTAAGGATAAAAAAACATGCAGCTTACCCAACTAGGTAATAAGCTTGGTATACTTCTAAAAAATAATAAAGAGACTGTATCAATTGCAGAATCGTCGTCAGGAGGCCTAATTTCTGCTGCATTGCTCTCTATACCAGGAGCGTCGTCATATTTCGTAGGTGGAGGGATAATCTATACTCAAGAAGCTAGACGAGAGCTTCTTAACTTACCAAAAGAAATAGCAACGATGCGCGCGGCAACTGAAGAATATGCAGCCCTCGTTGCTCAAGCCATTCAGAAAAAGATGAATACAACATGGGGTCTCTCAGAGAGCGGTGCTAGCGGTCCGAGCGATAATCGTTATGGGGATGACGCCGGCCACGTTTGCGTAGCAGTCTCTGGTCCAGTCAAAAAATCAGTTACGTTCGAAACATCTAGTAATTCCAGAGAAGAAAATAGTTTTGAGTAAGAATAGGCTTATTTATCTAAAACTGTTCTAAATAATCTTTATGACGTGCTGAAACCTGTTCTTTTATATTAAGCCCAGATTTCTTCATCTCTGATACTTCTCCAGGTTTAAAATGCTCCATAACACCCTGGATAAAACTCCGATGATTTTTAGCTCGCTCCCACCAACCCTCTACACGTGGTCTTTTAAACACCCAGATATCCAGCAAATCTAGATAATATAGACGTGCGACAAGAGGCATAAGGTTAATGTCCGCAAGTGTGAATTGGTCTCCCATTAACCAATGACGACCATCGCTTAAATCATCCTCCATAGTCTTAAACGCCTTTTCATAAGCTGCAATGCCGTGAAAAACATAAGGCGAAGCAACACCATCTTGATAAGTCGACATAAAACGGTCCCGACGTCGCGGATCACCAACATTAGCAAACCTTACTGCGCGTTGCTCGTCTGTCATATTCTGCATACGTTGCCGAAACATTGCCGAAAAACTTAATTCTACAACACCCTCAAAGAGGCCTTCATCAACAGCTTTACTCCATAATCGCATACGAGACCGACCGAGGGGATCTCCTGGCGTTAAACTAGGATCTGGATACGTCTCATCAAGATATTCACAGATGAGTGTTGATTCAATTACAGGTTGACCGCTCGTAATTAATGTCGGCACGACACCTTTAGGATTTATTTTGAGGTATTTTGGCGAATATTGTTCACTAGTGAAGAGATTAACCTCATGTGTTTCCCAATCGAGGCCTTTTTCAATCATCGTTATACGAACTTTCTGTGCGCACACGGAATTACCAAACTGATAAAGCTCTAACATCTAATCCTTAATCCAAATTAGGGCTTCTGTTGTTTCTTTTCTATCAAAGAAGCGCACCTCCGCCTTATTAATTTTATCAGCTACCTGAGCTGAAAACTTTTCCCAGCGCTTCTCTCCAACCAAAGCCAACTTGGTGAAGTTATTCCAATGCTTGATGCCAAACGCAAAATCATCCCAGGCCACGCGCCACTCCCAGCCATCCATATCTAGCATGTCAACATAGAGCTTAATAGCACCAAACTCATTAATAACGGACTCTACCTTAGGAATAAAATTCTTATATTCAGCATCAGTCAACTTACCAGAAACCTTAATACAAATTAAAGACCCCATACTTTCTGGAAGGATATGAATCATGACTATACTATCAGCTATGAAGCGCCCGATTATCAACATCAAGGGCTGCTTCTTTAACTACTTCGCTGAGCCCAGGATGACCGTGGCAGGTTCTAGCTATGTCTTCAGCAGAACCACCAAATTCCATAGCAACAATACATTCTTGGATCAACTCACCGGCAGAGGCTCCAACAATATGGACACCTAAAACCTCATCAGTTTCACTATCTGCAAGTATTTTAACGAAGCCATCGGTAGAACTCATCGCACGGGCCCGGGCATTAGCGGTAAAATTAAATTTACCCACATTATAAGCCACGCCCGCTTTTTTGAGCTGTTCTTCGGTTTTTCCAACGGTCGCAACTTCTGGCCAAGTGTAAACAATACCAGGTACAGCATCATAATTAATATGACCAGATTGGCCAGCCAACATTTCCGCTAAAATAACGCCCTCATCCTCGGCTTTATGCGCTAACATCATTCCGCCAATTACGTCGCCAATCGCATATATTCCGTTAACATTAGTCTTAAAACCATCTGTAGTTTTAATAAAACCACGATCCATTTCAACACCAATTTTCTCCAGCCCCAGACCATCCGTATAAGGGCGACGACCGATCGCCACTAGAACACAATCTGCTTTTATTTCTTCAATGTCGCCACCATCTCTAGGCTCCACTTTAAGGGTTACACTCGATTTACTTGTTGTGGCCCCAATAACCTTACTTTTCATTCTAAATTTTAAGCCCTGCTTTTTTAGAGAACGTTGCGCAATCTTTGAGACCTCTGCATCCGATCCAAACAAACAAACATCGAGAAACTCAATAACTTCAACGTCTGCACCTAAACGGCGCCAAACTGACCCAAGTTCTAGACCAATCACACCGGCTCCAATAACAATCATTCTCTTTGGTACTTTTTTTAAAGTTAGGGCTCCAGTTGAGCTTACTATCAACTTTTCATCTATTTCTACACCTGGCAGCGGTGCAACGTCGGAGCCCGTAGCAACTACAATATTTTTTGTTGTTATCGTCTTAGACTCACCTTTGTCATCAGTCACATTTACTGAACCAGGAGCAATAATAGAACCCGTACCAAAAAATCTCTCAATTTTATTTTTCTTCATCAGATAATCAACGCCATTGACAGTATCACTCACAACACTATCTTTGTGACCCATCATAGATTTAAGGTCGAGTTTTACGTTACTGGCAATTACGCCGTGTGCCGCCATACCCTCAGTAGCCTCTTCAAAGAGGTGCGAAGAATGAAGTAATGCTTTTGAAGGAATACACCCAACATTAAGGCAGGTGCCGCCGAGGGTTGGGCGTTTTTCGATAATCGAAACTTTTAAACCTAACTGGGCAGCGCGAATGGCCGAAACGTAGCCGCCAGGTCCAGCTCCGATATACGTGACGTCGTTAGTTGTGTCAGCCATTGTCTAATTCCTTATTTGTACATTAAAATTTAACCTACATATCAAGCATAATACGTTGTGGGTTTTCAATACATTCTTTAATTCGCACCAACATAGATACAGCTTCACGGCCATCAACAATCCTATGATCGTAACTATGGGCGAGATACATAATTGGACGTACTTTAATATCCTCACCCACAACCCATGGGCGCTTAACAATATTATGCATGCCAAGGATACCAGATTGCGGCGCATTAATAATTGGCGTTGAGAGCATCGACCCGTAAATACCACCGTTGGTAATAGTAAAACTACCATCAGTCATCTCATCAAGAGACAGCTGACCATCTCGCGCGCGTCGACCAAAATCTTTTATGTTCTTTTCAATATCTGCAAAACTCATTTGATCAGCGTTCTTTAGAACAGGCACGACCAACCCTGTTGGCGTTCCGACAGCCACACCTATATTGTAATAATTCTTGTAAACAATTTCATCACCCTGAATTTCAGCATTTACAGCAGGAAATTCTTTTAAAGCGACGATAGCAGCTTTGACAAAATAACTCATAAAACCAAGCCGCACCCCATGTATTTTTTCAAATTTTTCCTGGAATTCGGCGCGTGCGTCAATAACAGCTGACATATCAACTTCATTAAACGTAGTCAGCATAGCCGCTGTGTTTTGTGCTTCTTTTAAACGTCCAGCAATTACTTTTCGTAGGCGAGTCATTTTTACTCGTTCCTCACGAGGGCCTGCTGGTATCGAAGGGATCTGAGTACGCGCAGAATCCGCAACGTCTGGGGAATGTGCTAGTGATACGGCTTCTGTGACCGATTTAGAAATACCCAATCCACTATTTACTTTCTGGAACGCCAATACATCACCTTTTGTTAGACGTCCGTCTTTGCCCGTGGCAGGGATCTTCGTCGCGTCAAAACCTTGGTCTTCAATAATTTTTCTAACGGCTGGAGACATTTGGATGTCATTGCTCAAAACCATCTCCGAAGGTTCAGATGCAGATACCGTCGAGGCGGGTATTTTAGCCCCATCAGAACTGCCAAGCCTCCCGAGAGCCGCGCCGACCTCCACCTCGTCTCCAACGTTAGCGAGTATTTCAATCAGGTTTCCGGCGATTGGCGCATTCACCTCGATTGTAACTTTGTCAGTTTCGAGCTCCAACAGTGGTTCATCGAGAGCCACTGCATCTCCAACGACTTTAAGCCAATTCGCAACAGTACCTTCGGTTAAACTTTCACCAAGAACTGGGACAACAACATCGATAGATTTTCCATCACTTACAACGAGATCAGCCTCTTTAGCACGCGTAGGCGCGTTTGCTTCAACACTCTCGTCAATCAATCCTAAAATACCGCCAACTTCAACCTCTGCACCAGCAGCAGCAGTGATTTCTGTTAGTGTGCCAGCGACCGGTGCGTTAACTTCCATTGTAACTTTATCAGTTTCAAGTTCGAGAATAGGCTCATCAATGGCAACAGTATCACCTACAGATTTTAGCCAATTTGCAACCGTACCCTCGGTCAGAGACTCCCCTAATGTCGGTACTTTAATTTCAGTAGCCATGATTTCCTCATTTTACAGAATTGATTGTATCCTTTAACAAACTATTTTATCGGGATGTATGGTTGCACAATATCGCTTTCTTTTCCATTTAAAGCCTGATCTATCAAGAAAGCTTGTTCTTTATTATGTATTTTTAGTGCACCCGTGGCCGGGGATGCAGAGGCCCGGCGACCAACGTATATAACGTTTCTACGTCGCTTGGTTTTTTGATCCAAGTTATTTAGGATATAATTTAAGCGATCGCTCACAAAATGCCACGAACCTTGATTTGAGGGCTCTTCCTGCGACCAAACAACGTCAGCATTAGAGTACTTGGAAATTTGCTCGGTTATACTGCCTCGAGGCCATGGATAAAGCTGTTCAACGCGTATAATTACTACATCCTTGATGTTTTGTTGACGCCGCGCTTCAAGTAAATCAAAGTAAACCTTACCTGAACATAAAATAACCCTTTTGATCTCACTATCCTCTTGAAGAGTATCAATCTCAGGAATGATCCGACAGAACCCTGTGCCGGGACCCATCTCATTCAACCTCGAAATGTTGAGCTTATGGCGTAGCAAAGATTTTGGCGACATAACTATTAACGGTTTGCGAAAATTTCTTTTGACTTGGCGACGCAAAGCATGAAAAAAGTTCGCGGGTGATGTGATGTTTACAACCTGTAAATTATCTTCGGCACAAAGTTGCAAAAAACGCTCTAACCTGGCTGAGGAATGTTCCGGACCTTGGCCCTCCATACCATGGGGCAGAAGCATAACAAGACCCGACATACGCAACCACTTAGATTCACCAGAAGCAATAAATTGATCAAATATAACTTGAGCGGTATTTGCAAAATCACCAAACTGGGCTTCCCAGATTGTTAGCGTCTCAGGCTCAGCTAAAGAATAACCATATTCATACCCTAATACAGCAAACTCTGAGAGTGGGCTGTCCATGACTTCAAAAGGCGCCTGTTTACTTGGATTAATTTGGCTAAGTGGAAAGTAACGATTTTCATTTTCCTGATCGGTGATCACTGCATGGCGATGTGAAAACGTGCCTCTACCAGAGTCCTGACCCGATAATCTCACGGGATGCCCATCCATGAGAAGCGATCCGTAGGCCAAAGCTTCGGCCATGGCCCAGTCGATACCCTCTCCTGTATCCATCATTATAGATTTAGCTTTGAGTTGCCGAATGAGTTTGTTATTTACATTGACTTCTTCGGGCACGCGCGCCAGTGAATTACCAATCTCTGTGAGCCTACCTAACTCAACAGCTGTATCATCATCACGTTTTTCTTCTTCGCCTTCTAAAGCAGAAAGACCTTCCCATTTACCTTCAAGCCAATCGGCCTTATTGGTTTTATAATTTGGTGCAGCCTCAAATTCATCATCAAGGTGAGAACGAAAAGTAGCCTCAACGCGTTCTATTTCTTCAAGCGTTATCAACTCTTCTTTAATCAATTTTTTCCGGTAAATTTCTCTTGTCGTTGGATGCTTGGCAATCGCCGTATACATTTTAGGCTGGGTGAACATAGGTTCATCGCCTTCGTTATGACCATGCCTGCGATAACAAAAAAGATCAACGATTACGTCTCGTTTAAACTTTTGGCGAAACTGGGCTGCAAGGTCAGCCACCCTTACCACGGCTTCAGGATCATCTCCATTAACATGAAAAATAGGCGCTTGCATACCCTTTGCAATATCCGTTGGATATGGCGTTGAGCGCGAGCTAGAGGGGTTCGTGGTAAAACCAATTTGATTATTCACAACGACATGGATCGTACCACCAGTTCGATAACCCTTAATTTGGGATAAATCGAGACTTTCTGGAACAATGCCTTGCCCCGCAAAAGCTGCATCACCATGCATTAAAAGACCCATGACTTTATCCCTCGCCTCGTCACCCCGTTGTGCTTGTTTAGCTCGCACCTTACCAAGTACAACTGGATTAACACATTCTAAATGAGAAGGATTTGCTGTTAATGAAAGATGCATTAAACCTTCTGTAAAATCTCTATCGGCGGAAGCCCCCAAATGATACTTTACGTCCCCAGAACCTTGTACATCTTCTGGGTGAGCTGAGTTTCCCTGAAATTCGCTAAAGATGGCCACATAAGGTTTACCCATGGTGCGCGCGAGGACATTCAATCTACCTCGATGCGGCATACCAATAACAACTTCCTCAACTCCTACAGACGCTGCAGATCGAAGCACACGTTCCATAAATGGGATAAGGCTTTCACCGCCATCCAAACCAAATCGTTTGGTCCCGGTATGTTTCATCTGGAGATAAGTTTCAAATCCTTCAGCCTCAACTAAATCTTTATAAATTGCTCTCCTTAGATCCGGTGAATAATTAGACTTATAATCTACACCTTCGATATTTTGCTGAATCCAAGCGCGCTCCTCCATCTCTTGAATATGCATATACTCAACGCCAATAGAACTACAATAAGATTCACGCATAGTATCCAAAATCTGTCGTAAGGTAGCTATTTTTTTACCACCCATAGCTGTGATGGTGTCGAGATAAATTTCCTTATCAAGATCTTCTTCAGTAAATTCGTAAGATTTATAATCAAGCTCCTTGTGGTAGCCTGCCCCTACTAAACCTAATGGATCAAACTGCGCATGAAGATGACCCCTCACTCGATAAGAGCGAATAAGTATCCGTGCCCGAATAGAACGTTTTGCAATTTCATTAACCTGATCTGATGAAACATTGGAACTCACATGATTAGAGTGCTTCACAGCTTGATCTGGCTCACCCGCACCAATTATGAATGTATTAGAACGCGCCCAACTGGCTCCTTTAATATCGCTTTTGATCAAGAGCGGATCATCATCTAAGTCAGTAAACACATTAACCCAACTCGGATCCACTGAGTTTGGATTTTCTAGGTACCGCTCATACAATTCAGATATGAAAGCTCCATTTATTCCGGTGAAGATTGTATCCACGGATTCCACCATTCTCTAACCTCTATTAATAAGCTGCATAACAGGCTATAGTTAGCGCTTCATTGTTTCTAGCATGGTACTACCCAAAGTGGCTGGTGAATCAGCAACATTAATACCGGCGCTACGAAGCGCCTCAATCTTGTCCATCGCACCACCTTTTCCACCAGCTATAATCGCTCCAGCATGACCCATACGACGCCCTGGAGGTGCCGTAACACCGGCTATAAAGCTAACCATTGGTTTTTTTATTTTCGATGATTTTATAAAATCAGCGGCCTCTTCTTCTGCAGAGCCACCTATTTCACCAATCATAATTATACCTTCAGTTTCTTTATCTCCAAGAAACAATTCTAAACAATCAATAAAATTAGTGCCATTAACGGGGTCACCGCCAATACCAATACATGTCGTCTGACCTAAACCGACTTTCGTGGTTTGTCCAACTGCTTCATAAGTCAACGTGCCAGACCTCGAGACAACACCGATTTTTCCTCGTTGGTGGATATGACCTGGCATAATACCTATCTTACATTCTCCTGGGGTTATAATACCGGGGCAGTTTGGGCCAACCAGCCTAGTCGATGAGCCTTCTAACGCGCGTTTAACTTCAACCATATCTAAGACAGGAACACCCTCGGTGATACATGTCACCAGAGGAATTTCACAATCGATAGCTTCAAGAATAGCTTCCGCCGCAAAAGGTGGCGGCACATAAATTACAGTGGCATCAGCACCAGTTTCTTGGACGGCATCAGCAACTGTATCAAAAACAGGAAGATCAAGGTGGATTGAGCCTCCCTTGCCTGGAGTTACTCCACCGACCATGTTTGTACCATAAGCAATTGCTTGCTCAGAATGGAAAGTCCCTTGGGAGCCAGTGAAACCCTGACAAATCACTTTAGTATCTTTATCAACTAAAACAGCCATTTTATGCAGCCTCCGCTACAGCTTTAACTACTTTTACAGCTGCATCACCTAGGTCATCCCCTGAAATAATCGGTAACCCTGATTTCGCTAATATCTCTTTTCCACGGTCAACATTTGTACCTTCAAGACGAACTACGAGCGGCACGTTAAGCGATACTTCTTTAGCAGCAGCAACAACTCCCTCGGCTATCACGTCACACCGCATAATACCGCCAAAAATATTTATAAGAATTCCTTCGACATTAGGATCAGATAAAATAATTTTAAAAGCTGTGGTTACCCGCTCCTTAGTAGCCCCGCCACCAACGTCCAGAAAATTTGCTGGATCACCTCCGTGAAGTTTAATAATGTCCATGGTAGCCATAGCCAACCCTGCGCCATTAACCATACAACCAATGCTACCATCTAATTTAATATAATTTAGATCGTGACGTTCTGCCTCGAGTTCTGCAGCATCTTGTTCATCTCCATCACGCATCTCTTCAACATCTTTATGACGATAAAGCGCGTTATCATCAAAGTTCATTTTTGCATCGAGTGCCACTACTTCACCTGCTTTTGTGACAACCATCGGATTAATTTCAATTTGACTGGCATCCATGTCGACAAATGCTCTATACATAGCCATCAAGAATTGCACAGCAGATTTAACTTGATCGCCAGAGAGACCAAGCCCAAAAGCAATTTTGCGAGCGTGGAAATTTTTTATTCCTGTCGCTGGGTCAATAGCAATCGTTTTAATTTTTTCAGGAGTTTTGGCAGCAACCTCCTCAATATCCATACCGCCTTCTTGACATGCGATTATAGTCACCCGTGACGTTGACCTATCAATCAACAAACTGAGATAAAGCTCACGATCAATATCACAACCATCCTCAATATAAACACGCTTAACCTCTTTACCCTCAGGCCCAGTTTGATGGGTTACCAACGTTGCACCAAGCATTTGATTAGCAGCTTTTTTGACATCAGCAACAGATTTTACAACCCTAACACCACCTGCACTGCCAGCGGTGTCTTCTTTAAATTTACCCTTACCGCGGCCACCTGCATGGATTTGCGATTTAACGACCCAAATTGGCCCGCCAAGCTCCTTAGCGACTGATTCGGCTTCCGCTGCAGTATATGCAACTGCACCTTTAACTACGCTTACACCGCATTTGGATAAGACTTGCTTTGCTTGATATTCATGAATGTTCATCTGACCATAGCCCTTAAATTAGATTACGAGCCACCCACTTGGTTAGACTCTTAAAATAAATTTCTACTTTACCAATCTATTTCGCACTGAACCTTTTTTAACGGAAGAACCCTTTTTTTTATTACCAGTTTTACTCGTGGCTTTTTTATTTTTAGCGGACGCCTTCTTTAACAAAGCCTGGCTCGCCGCAACTAGTTTCTTAACCGCTCTAACAGAAGCATTAAATGCCTTCTTTTCATCCGCATCAAGCTTGACCTCAACAATCTTCTCGACACCTTTAGCACCTATCACAACTGGTACACCGACATAAATTCCTTTAACACCGTATTGTCCATTTAAATAAGCAGCACACGGAAGTATACGTTTCTTATCTTTCAAATAGGAGTCAGCCATTTGAATGGCTGCGCTAGCTGGCGCGTAATAAGCAGAACCAGTTTTTAATAAACCGACAATCTCCGCCCCACCATCCCGGGTACGCTGAACAATCTCGTCAAGTTTCTTCTGTGAAATCCATTTCATTTTGACTAGATCAGTCAATGGGATGCCTGCAACTGTAGAATAGCGAACAGAGGGAACCATACTATCGCCATGCCCACCTAAAACAAAAGCGGTCACATCTTCAACGGAAACCTTCATTTCCTCGGCAAGAAAATAACGAAACCGTGCCGAGTCAAGTACTCCGGCCATACCTACAACTTTATTTGTAGGTAAGCCACAGGCATCGCGCAATACACCAACCATCACATCAAGCGGATTCGTAATGCAGATAACAAATGCCTTCGGGCAATTTTCTTTAATACCTTCTCCAACAGCTTGCATGACGCTTGTATTAATACCGATGAGATCATCGCGACTCATACCGGGCTTGCGAGCGCTACCAGCTGTAACAATAACGACGTCCGCACCTCTAATCGCTGAATAGCGATTAACGCCAACCATTTTTGCATCAAAGCCCTCCACCGGCGAGCTCTCGGCTAGATCTAACGATTTACCCTGGGGAATACCGTTAATGATATCAAACATGACAACATCCCCAAGTTCTTTTATACCGGCCAGATGGGCTAAAGTTCCGCCAATATTGCCAGCACCGACTAGTGCAATCTTATTTCTTGCCATTAAAAATTTCCCTCACTATACGCACCCCGGCAAGCAAACATATAGCTTATCCAGTATCGCTTAAAATAGATAAATATACTCGAACCTAACACGAAATTACACTCGCGGTTCGTAAAGCAAAATGAGTTTGAGAGCAAGCCTAGAAGCCCCGGAATTGCCTAAAAGGGCGGCTCGAGTTTTAATTTAGTTAATGTCACAAATATAGCATTACTCAGATTGTGCACGTATTTTATAAATTATTCATAGCAATGTGGGAGAGAAAGATATTCCTCAGATTGCATTTCCATTAAGCGAGAAACTAGTCGCTCAAATGCAAATATACCTTCTCCTAAAATATAGAGTTCTTTGGGCGGTGCATCCGCCGAACATATTAAATTAACTTTATTCTCATAAAGGGCATCAATCAGAGTAATAAAACGTTGAGCTTCATTTTTTAACGCTTCGCCCATCCGGGGTATCTCTTCTAAAATTAGTGTATGATATCGAGCAGCTATCTCAAGATAATCTGCCGGCCCCAAGGCTTCTGCGCATAATTTCTCAAAACTAATACGCCCAACTCCGCCGGCTGCCATTGTAATTTCAACAACTCTTCCCTTTACCCTGATTTGGTCAGGCTCTGCTGTGTAACCTTTTGTGAGTTCGAGAAAATATCTATCCAAATTTTCATTGGTCTCTGGTCCCAAGGGCTGATGATAAACTCTCATACCCAACATTCGCTCCAACCGGTAATCCCTAGAAGCACCCAGCTGAAAAATATCTAAACGTCCCGTAATCAAATCTATGAAAGGTAGAAATTTTTCGCGCTGCAACCCATCTTTATAAAGATCACTAGGTGGCCGATTAGACGTTGCTATAATTATTACATTGCGCTCAAACAAACCTTCAAATAAACGACCTAAAATCATTGCATCAACAATATTAACAACCTGCAATTCATCAAAACAAAGAAGCCACGTTTCATCGGCAATTGATTTTACAACACTTGGAATTGGATCGCCGCCTTCTAAATTTTTTGCGCGAAAATCATTAAAACGAACATGAATATCTTGTAAAAAAGAATGAAAATGGACACGGCGTTTACACTCAAATGGTATTGTCTCAAAGAACAAATCCATTAACATTGATTTGCCTCGCCCTACATCACCATAAATATAAAGGCCCTTAGGAAGTTCAATTTTCTCGCGCGTTAATCCTAGACGTTCTTTCCAAGTAACTGATCCAGAAGTGGGCTGGTAGCCTTCAAGGGCTCGGTATAGGTTTTGTAATTTCTCAGCCAAGGCTTCCTGAGCTGGATCCGCATTCAGATCACCGTCTTCCACCTTATTGCGGTACTTATTGAGCGGACCATCGGAACTATTGTTAATCTTATTACCCAACATAAAATGCTAAATTACATACGTTCAACCATTAGCTTTTTAGTCTCTGCTATAGCTAAAGCCGGATTGAGTGACTTCGGACATGTATTCGTACAATTCATAATCGTATGACAACGATACAGCTTGAAAGGATCTTCAAGGGCATCTAAACGCCCGCCAGTATTTTCATCCCTAGAATCCACAATCCAGCGATATGCTTGCAATAAAATAGCAGGGCCAAGATAGCGGTCTCCATTCCACCAATAGCTAGGACAAGAAGTTTGACAACAAAAACATAATACACATTCCCATAAACCATCAAGCTTAGCCCTCTCTTCCGGTGACTGTAGGCGCTCTGAACCAGGCGCTGGGGTATCAGCCTGAACCCACGGCTTAATCGATGTATATTGGGCGTATGGCGTCGATAAGTCAGGCACTAAGTCTTTAATTACAGGCATATGTGGCAATGGATAAATCAAAACAGCACCCTTAATTTCATCAATATCTTTTATACACGCAAGCGTATTAGTTCCATCAACATTCATTGCACAAGAACCACAAACACCTTCTCGACATGAACGTCGAAAAGTCAACGTCGAATCTATTTCATTTTTAATTTTAATAAGTGCATCCAGCACCATTGGACCACAGCTGTCCATATCAACTTCATAAGTATCAAGTTGAGGGTTTTTACCCTGATCGGGATCATACCGATAAACCTTGAACTTTTTAATATTAGTCGTACCGTCAGGAGCCTTATATGTTTGGCCTTTGACAACCTTAGAATTACGAGGAAGGGTGAACTCAACCATATTATTCTCCGTGCCTTATTATCATTTAATAAACCCGAGCCCGAGGCGTAATATATTCGACTTCATCGGTCAGAGTATATTCATGAACGGGGCGATAATCTATTTTTACATCCCATTTTTCATCAACCCAAGTCAGGGTGTGTTTCATCCAATTTTCATCATCACGATCAGGATAATCTTCATGGGCATGGGCACCGCGGGATTCATGTCTGGCTTCAGCGCTATGCATAGTCGCTTTGGCGCAAGCCATAAGATTTTCAAGTTCCAGTGTCTCAACTAAATCCGAATTCCAAATCAAGGATTGATCACTAACGTTTAGATCCGCCAAATTTTCTGCCGATTTATCAATTAATTCGACACCCTCTTTCAAAACTATAGAATTTCTAAAGACAGCGGCGTTATTTTGCATGATACGCTGCATACCAATACGGACGTCGGCAGTTTTTTGGCGACCTTTTGCATGACGCAATTTATCAAAACGTTCAATCGCTTCTTCACCTGTTTTAGCCTCAGCAGATTTAATAGCTTTGTTTTTATCTACAATATCTGCTGCACGAAGTGCTGCCGCGCGGCCAAATACCACAATATC
>DUBF01000054.1 GCA_012960465.1 Rhodospirillales bacterium
ATGCAAATGTTTCAAAGAAAGAGCTTTGTGAGCATATTCAGAAACAATTGCCTAAGTTTTTATTTATTGAAGAAGCCGTAGGGAAAGACCCCGATCAGCGTAATTATATTGTAAGTAATGAAAAGATTGAGGCGACTGGGTTTAAGCCTAAATTTTCTTTAGATCATGGTGTTAGTGAGTTAATCAAGGGTTATACGATGATTAAGAATACCCGGTACGGTAACGTATAGTTGTTTAATGAGTAGTTCTTATGATTTTGTTATTGTTGGTGCGGGCATTATTGGCTTAACTGTTGCCTTTGAATTACGAAAGCGCCATCCCTCCGCTAGTATCATTATTTTAGATAAAGAGTCAGATGTTGGTTTGCATGCCAGTGGTCGTAACAGTGGTGTGCTTCATTCGGGGATATATTATGGTAATGATACGCTGAAGGCTAAAGTATGTTCAGCCGGTGCAATCAGGATGCGGGCATTCGCAGATGAATATGGTATTGCTTGTAATCGTTCAGGAAAGGTTATTATCGCAACATCAGAAAGTGATTTACATACAATAGACCGGTTATTAATAAATGCCTCCAATAATGGTATTAGCGCACAACGTATGGATGAAATAGCCATTCAAGAAATTGAGCCCTATGCCACCCCTTATAAGGCAGGTATTTATTGTCCAGATACAGCAGTTATTGATAGTTCTTCAGTCGTAAGGCGGTTGTATTCTTTGCTTAAGGAGAGTGGGGTTAGTTTTGGCTTTGACTCTGCGGTGATTGGTTTTGCGGAGAAAACTAAGAGCCTTAAAACAGTAAGGGGAAGTTACTCGTATGGTTACTTGTTCAATTGTGCAGGTGCGCATGCAGATCGTATTGCTAAATTATTTGGTCAAGGGCATGACTATACGATGATTCCATTTAAGGGGATTTATTACAAATTACGTCCCGAAAAAAACCATCTGGTAAGAAGTAATATTTATCCTGTTCCAGATATTAAGTTACCTTTTCTTGGTGTTCACTTAACGCGAGTGATTAACGGTGATGTTTTTGTAGGGCCAACAGCTATTCCCGCGTTTGGGCGTGAGAACTATGGTGTTTTAGAAGGAATTGAACTCAGCGAGGCGGTTAATATTAGTTCTGAACTAATTAAGATGTATTTTAATAATGTAAGTAATTTTAGGTTACTGGCTCATACAGAAATAAGGAAATACCTTAAGCCTTGGTTTGTGAAATCTGCTCAAAAGTTAATGCGGGGTCTTAAATCAGAAGATTTGGTCCCAAGTAGTAAAGTTGGCATTCGCCCCCAATTAGTCAACGTAAAGACAAGTTCCTTGGAAATGGATTATATTATTGAGCAGACAGAAGATACTTTACATGTTCTTAATGCAATTTCACCGGCATTTACTAGTTCATTTGCTTTTTCGGAGTGGATTGTTGATCAGTCGGGAAGGGTTTGATTGCTCTGACTTGCTAGGGTGATCGCCTTTGATGAATTATCAACGAGTAGATTTTCAGCGTTCAAGACTTTACTGGAACCATGGCTCATCAAAATCTCATGGAGCATTTAAAGTTGAGGCTGTTTTACGTGTTTATAATAAAGAAGGCCAAAGAGTAGAAGAGTTTACATTGGGTACAGGGGTCTTGGCTGGGAATATGTATGTATCCGGTAGATTGGTTAAAGACCCAAGTTATTTCTTCCAAGTTGCAGCATCAGATAAACGGCATGTGATTTTCAGAACATATACACATTCTAATCGGTTAGGATTTAAGAAAGGATTTCGATCTGTTGATGAGTTTGATACGCGCAATAGGAATGATATATTCGAATCATTACAGTATTCTTTGGTATTAGAAAATGCCGTGAAGCTTGATTGTTCTTATGAGAATATTAAAGTTCATTATATAAAACTAGCCGATTTTTCATGCAAGATGTCCTTTGTGCTAAGTAATGGCTATAAAATAGAATTCGAATACCCTATTAAACATATTAATATCTCACCCGAGCAAAAGATATTTCAAGTCGAGACAGGACCGATATTATTTATTAATCCTTCTGCGGCGTTAGACAATAAAGATATTAAGAATACCGGATTTTTAGAGCAATTAGTTCCTGCTTTTGTCCATTTTAATCGGTTTGACCATGCGGATTTTTCGATTGATTTTCCTTATGGGGTTAGAAGTACGTCAAAACGTGGTAAATTTAATGTTGAGGCTTTGCCTTGTAATGTTCAACTTTTTGTTAACAAAGAAGTCATTAATTAAATTATTATTTAGGTTATGAGCGATAAATCTATTGTTTTTGTTACAGGGGCTGATGGTTTTATTGGTTCGCATCTTTGTGAAATGCTTGTCAGTAAGGGCTATCAAGTTAAAGCACTGTCGCAATATAATTCTTTCAATAACTGGGGGTGGTTGGAGGATGTTGCTTGTAAGAATGAGATTGAGGTAATAACGGGTGATGTTCGAGATCCGCATTTTTGTAAACAGGTTACAAAAGGGGTTGATGTTATTTTTCATTTGGCGGCTTTAATTGCAATTCCTTATTCTTATGTGGCACCAGATTGTTACGTAGACACAAATATTAAAGGTACGCTGAATATATGCCAAGCGGCAAAAGAAAATGGTGTTAAACGAGTTATTCATACGTCTACAAGTGAGGTTTATGGTACCGCACAATATGTTCCTATTGATGAGTTACACCCGCTTCAGGCGCAATCTCCTTACAGTGCCTCTAAAATAGCCGCAGATGCAATGGCTATGAGTTTTTATAATGCTTTTGAGTTACCGTTGACGATTGCGAGGCCATTTAATACCTATGGTCCCCGACAATCTGCACGTGCAGTGATTCCGACAATTATTACTCAGATAGCCAATGGGCAAGAAGAAATTAAGTTGGGTGATGTAAGCCCTACACGCGATTTTAATTATGTAGAAGATACTTGCCGTGGTTTTATCGCGCTTGCCGACAGTGATTTAACTATAGGTGAAACAGTCAATATTGGTTCCAACTTTGAAATTAGTGTTGGAGATACATTGAATCTTATTAAAACGTTAATGAATAGTGACGTGCAATTTATAACAGATGTACAGCGTTTACGTCCAGAGAAGTCAGAGGTGTTTAGGCTGTGGTGTGACAACAGCAAAATTGAAAAACTTACCGGATTCAAACCCCAAGTAGATATCAGGGAAGGTTTAGAAAGAACAATAAACTGGATAACACAACCAGATAATTTAAAGTCATATAAAGCCGAAATTTATAATGTTTAAAAGTTTTGTTAGTTTCGTCAAAGAAATTTATGAGACTAATGAGTTTATCCCCTTGCACGAACCTCGGTTTATAGGTAATGAGAAGAAATATGTTTTAGATACTATCGATTCTTCATTTGTCTCAAGTGTTGGTGCTTATGTTGAGCGGTTTGAATCTGAGATTGCAAAATATACGGGTGCAAATTATGCCATTGCAACAGTCAATGGAACTGCTGCATTGCACATAGCATTAAAATTAGCCAATGTTAGTTCTGGCGATGAAGTTATAACACAATCATTAACTTTTGTTGCCCCATGTAATGCTATTCGCTATTGCGGGGCAGAACCTGTTTTTGTAGATGTTGATAAAAAAACACTTGGTTTATCAGCATTGAGTCTACAAGTATTTTTGGATGAGTATTGTGAAATTAGAGATGATGGTTTTTGCTGGAATAAAGTGAGTAATCGTATCGTGCGTGCGTGCTTACCTATGCATACCTTTGGCTTTCCTGCTCACCTTGATGAAATCAAAGCTGTCTGTGACCGTTATAATATTATTTTAGTAGAAGATGCAGCTGAATCATTGGGAAGTCAGTATAAAGGGCAACATACTGGCACAATTGGTGACTTATCAGCGTTAAGCTTTAATGGTAATAAAGTTATGACTGCTGGAGGTGGAGGCATGGTGCTAACGAATAATGAAGCAATTGCAATCCGTGCGAAGCATATTACAACGACAGCCAAAAAACCACATAAATGGAGTTTTATCCATGATGAAATGGGTTATAACTATCGAATGCCTAACCTTAATGCGGCGCTTGCTGTCGCTCAGTTGGAATCACTACCTGCAATGATTGAAAATAAGCGTGCCCTTGCTTTGCAATATCAAGAATGGGGGAAGAATAATAGTTTGAGTTTTGTTAGTGAGCCAGAAAATACAAGGGCTAATTATTGGTTGAATACAGTTATTACTGAGAATAAAGGCGAGCAATTAGCTATGTTGGAATATACGAATAGTCACGGGGTAATGACTAGGCCGGTATGGGTGCCGATGCATAAATTAGCAATGAATCGTCAGTGTCAGTCAGTTGAGTTGACGAATACAGAGTGGTTGGCTGATCGACTGGTTAACGTGCCTAGTAGTGTAGTAAGGCATGATTGAAAAAAGAAAGATTTGTGTTGTAACGGGTACTCGTGCTGAATATGGCTTGCTATATTGGTTGATGAAGGAGATTTCGCAAGATCACTTTTTTGAGTTTCAATTAGTAGTGACGGGGATGCATCTTGCACCAGAATTTGGTTTAACCTACAAACAGATTAGTAGTGATGGATTTGAAATCAATGCTAAAGTAGAAATGTTACTTTCATCGGATACGCCCGTTGGTGTTAGCAAATCTATAGGCTTAGGGATAATAGGTTTTGCAGATGTGTTTGAAGACTTAAAGCCCGATATAATTGTAGTGCTTGGTGATCGGAGTGAGATTTTTGCAGCGGTTAGCGCAGCAATGATTGCTAGGGTTCCAGTAGCACATATTCATGGTGGAGAAACAACGGAAGGTGCGTATGATGAATCGATGCGTCACTCTATTACTAAAATGTCACATTTACATTTTACTTCAACTGAGATATATCGAAATCGTGTCATTCAATTAGGTGAGCAGCCCCAATATGTCTTTGATGTAGGAGCTCCTGGTATAGACAATATTAAACGTCTTAAGTTGATGTCGCGAGATGAATTTGAAAAATCAATTAATTTTAAGTTGGGTAAGAAAAATTTGTTAGTGACGTTTCATCCAGTGACTTTGGAAAGGTCAACGGCAAAGAAACAATTTTTAGATTTATTGGTTGCGTTAAATGAGCTAGAAGATACGTATATTATTTTCACAAAGGCTAATTCAGATGTGGATGGGCGAGTTATCAATTCTATGATTGATGAGTACGTTCAATCAAATTCTGATAATTCGATTGCTTATACCTCATTGGGACAGCTACGCTATCTTTCTTGTGTTAAACACGTTGATGGAGTTGTGGGTAATTCATCTAGTGGATTAGCCGAAGTGCCTAGCTTTAAAAAAGGCACAATTAACATTGGCGATCGTCAGCGGGGAAGGATCAAAGCCGATAGTGTGATTGACTGTCAACCGGATCATTCCAGTATACGAATAGCTATTAGCCAGCTTTTTTCTGAGGAGTTTCGTAAGAAAACCAGATCGGTCATCAATCCATATGGTGCAGGAGGTACAGCAGAGAAGATCGTAGCTGTACTCAAAGATATTTC
>DUBF01000055.1:0-18611 GCA_012960465.1 Rhodospirillales bacterium
GGACGCCTGTTAATATTGCTGCATACTATGGCCATACTGATGTAATCAAGGTCTTAGCTGAGCTTGGAGCTGATGTGAATACGCCAGATAATAATGGATGGAAACCTGTTTCTATTGCTGCATACAAAGGCCATGCTGATGTAATAAAGCTATTAGTATCAGAAGGAGCCGATACACACTATCTAGAAGAGAATCAACAAGAACGATTCCACCAATATCAAGAGGAAATTTTACTAAGTAGATCACTTTACGAGGAAAAACAAAGAAATGAAAAAGCAATAAGAATAACGTTAAATAGAGATCTTGCTAGAAAGCTCTATCTTAAAGCACAAGTAAAAAATGATCCGAATAAACGAATCACGCTAAATGAGGATGTTTCAGGATGTATCGGAAAGTTTTTGGGTGTTGAAGATAGTAATGCATTGGCACGGTTACTTAAAACGAATTCAGAAGACTACAAAACAACCACTCAATTATTAAGAACCGCTAGAAAAAGAATATTAGAAGACGACGAAAATGGGACAACACCAATTTGCGAAGATTGGGGTCGAAATTGTAAAAATAATTGATGATCACAATTTAGAAATTGTTTTTATGGTTCCGTCGAGTTGGGTCAGTTGGTTAAAGCTAGGTTACAAATTTGAGTATCAGGTGGATGAGACATCTCAGCGATATAAGGCAAAAACTGTTCAGCGAGGAGCACAGATTGATGCAATTAGTCGCTCAATTGTGATGATCGGCGCTACAATCCATCGACACAAAGAACTAATTCCAGGTATGAGCGGTATAGTAAAATTTAAATTTCCTATTAGAGATTAAGTCATGGCTGTGGCTCCACCAACAAATCCACTTGTTGTCATATTTGATTTAGGAAAGCGTGTGCGGAACGCCCTAACAGCCGATGAACTTGGTTTCATAATCGTCAATGAGACGTATAAAATAGTCCAGTATCGTCAAGCTGTGTTATTTGATAACGTTGGCAGTATTAAGGCAATTTCAGGTACATCAAACTTTGAAAAGAATTCGCCATTTATTCATTGGTTAAAGCGGCACCTGTCACCGTTAGCGAAGGATCTTGCTGATCCGAAAGAAATCAAAGCAGAGGATTTTGGAAATATTCCTGACTTAGCTTGGGAAGATTGGCTCCCTGAATTTGGATATTTTCTTCCATTAGTTTCACCCCTGAATGGACAAATGGGGGGTTTGTTTTTATCTCGGGATAAAAACTGGAATAGTGACGAGAAGGATATGCTTGGGATTGTCGCTGAAATATACGGGCATTCTTGGGGGGCTTTCAATAAATCTAGAATTTTACCTCCTATAAAAAATACGCGAACATTAGTAAAAATATCGATGGTGATTGGGTTGCTTCTTATACTTTTGATTCCAGTGCCTTTGACTGTATTGGCACCATCCGAAATTGTAGCTGTTAATCCCTCGATAATCCGCGCACCTATAGAAGGTGTCGTTGAGAAAATATTGGTAAAACCTAATCAAGTTGTTAGCAAAGGTGAGATATTATTTTTTATGGACTCTTTATCTCAAAGAAATGACTTAGATATAGCACAAAAAGTATTTATGTCGTTAAAAGTTCGATATGCCCAACTTGCGCGGCAGGCTTTATCAGACTTAACGTCGAGGAAATTTTTGTCAGAAACTTTAGGGCAATTAAAAGAACAAGAGATTAGAATAGAGAATCTGAAGCAATTGATTAAACGTATGAAGGTATTAGCTCCCAAGGGCGGGAGCGTGATCATTGACGATCCAAGTTCTTGGGAGGGGCGCCCTGTAAATTTGGGAGAAAGAATTGTAAGTCTTGCGGATCAAAATTTAGTCGAAGTGGAGTCCTGGTTGTCCGTCGCTGATGTTATAGATTTGAAAAAAGGGGCTTCGGTTCGTCTTTATCTGAATTCGGATCCTTTGGCACCTATTTCTGCAAGTCTTCGCACTATTTCTTACGAAGCCCAACAAAGACCGGGTGATATTTTTGCCCATAGAATAAGGGCAAAAATCTTGAATACAAATTTAACGCCGCGATTAGGGCTCCGTGGTACCGCAAGAATTGTGGGTAAGGACGTATCTATAATTTACTGGATATTACGAAGGCCTATTTCTGCTTTCCGTCAATTTTTTGGGCTTTAACGTATGGTATTCCCAATTCGAGAAGACCTCAATCTCCACCCTTCAAGTGCGTCAAGTTATGGCTATCCGAGTTGGACAATCCACGATCCAGTTAGAAATAAGTTCTTCCAGATTGAATGGCGTGTTTATGAGGTTTTACGACATTGGAAAAAAGGTACAGCGAAACTAATTGCTCAGGCTGTTAACACCGAAACTTCTTTGGAGATTGATGAAAGTTTTGTTGTTGGAGTAGAAAATTTTTTTCTCTCTAATCAATTGTGCCAGGCAAGCGATGTTCAAAATGTAAAAAAGTTAATAGACCAAAATAAAAATTTAAAAAGTTCATGGTTTAAATGGTTATTGCACCATTATTTGTTCTTTCGCGTTCCTATATTTAAATGTGACAGATTTCTGACGGCGGCGTTTCCCTATATAGCTTTCATGTATACCAGATGGTTTATTGTGCTAAGCGTCATCTCTTTATTTATCGGTTTATTTTTAATAACCCATCAATGGGATGTGTTTGTTACTCAACTTTTGGATTTCTTTTCTTTTCAAGGACTTTTACTTTTTTTAGTCGCTCTAGTTTTTGTAAAGATTGCCCATGAGTTTGGTCATGCATTCACAGCTAAGAAATATGGCTGTAAAGTTCCGGTAATGGGTGTCGCTTTTCTAGTGCTTTGGCCCATGTTCTATACGGATACTAATGAAAGTTGGAAGTTAAAATTACGATCCCAACGATTAAATATTGCCAGGGCTGGCGTGGTCGTCGAGTTGATTATTGCGTCATTCGCGACCTTGGCATGGAGTTTTCTGCCCAGTGGGGTCCTCCGGGATATGACATTTGTCATGGCTACAGTGACTTGGATTTCTTCTCTAACAATTAACGCTAGCCCATTTATGAGATTTGATGGCTATTACTTATTATCTGATTACTGGAATATTCCTAATTTACATGAACGCTCGGGGAAGCTTGCCCGTTGGTGGTTACGAGAGAAGTTATTTGATTTAAACGAAAAAAGGCCAGAAGTTTTTCCAAGAAGAACAGAGCTTCTGCTGATTGGCTTTGCTTTTAGTGTATGGATTTATCGTTTGATATTATTCATCGGAATTGCGCTTTTAGTTTATAATTTTTTCTTCAAAATTTTAGGTATTTTTCTTTTTGTAACCGAAATATTTTGGTTTGTGATACGTCCAATATGGTTGGAGATAGGAGAATGGCGATTGCGTAAGGCTTTAATTTTTAAGAAGATCAGGATTTGGCTGGTGTTCGTAGTTTTGTTTTTAATAACTGTTTCTTTATTTATACCTTGGCGCGAAACCATTGTTCTAGATTCTGTTATCCAGGCAAAGCCCTATAAAGTTATTTTTGCAAAAACAGGAGGGCGTTTAGAGAAGTTTGTTCCAACTGAAGGGGTATCAGTTAAAACAGGTGAATTGATTGTAAAATTTGAAAATCCTAATTTAGATTTTAAGCTTCGACAGTTAATTAATAAAATTAATGTGCAAAAAAAGATGCTTCAACTCTCTGCATTTGATGAGTTATCTTGGAAACGTAATGCTATTATTGCCGCTGAATTGGCTCAGTTTGAAACGGAAAGGGGCGCTCTGGAAAAAAAGATTGATAGTTTAAATATCTATGCACCAATAAGCGGTATTTTTACCGAGATTACGAGAGGGTTGTTTGTTGGGCAGTGGTTAGGTAGTGGTCAACGACTGTTTGCAATAAAAGGAAATAATGGTTTCAAAGTTACTGCCTATCTTAGTGAAGAAGATGTATCGAGGATTGAAAAAGGAGGTTCGTGTTACTTTAAGTTAGTTTATCGGAAATTTGAAAATTATGTATGTTTATTGAGAGAAATCGGCAGTTCTTCAGAAAGCAGAATTGAGGAAAAAATGCTTGCGACATTGTACGGTGGAAATATATCGGCGAATTATATTCAAGAGGATCTCATCCCAAATCAAGCCGTCTATAAATTGACTGCGGATATCAGGAGCAAAAAACTAAAGATAAATTATAAAACAAAGGGCCTAATTCAAATTAATGTTGAAAGAAGAAATATGATTGATAGATTCTGGCGTTGGTTTGTTGCAATAATTATCAGAGAAGGTGGCATGTAATATGGTTATCATCAAACGATGTGGTCTTTCGGGGATAATGACTTAAATAAATTTGTATTTATGTTCGGGTTGTGGTCAGTCCCCTCGGTTGAACGGGAACTAAATTTAGTAGCCTAATTTGACACCTTAAATTTTGATTTTAGAGTATTTTGCATGTAACTTTTTTGAAGTTAGAAACGACTTTGGTAATTTGGAGTTATGGCAACAATTTACCTGGGTTCATAATATTTTTTGGATCAAGAGTTGCTTTAATTTGTTTCATAATAGCCAGAGAAACGGGATCCTTATATTTGGACATCGCGGAAAGTTTACTGACGCCGATACCATGTTCAGCACTAAATGAACCACCATACTTTCCAATTGAGTCGTAAACCACTGATTTAATTTCTTCTGCTTTCGCCATTAAAATTTCAGGTTTATTCTCTGGTGGAAAAATTGCATAATGCAGATTTCCGTCACCAAGGTGTCCCATATGGCACATTCTCAAGCCAGAAATGATGGCTTCTGTTTGGGATTCCATTTCTTCAACAAAATTCTGAATTTTATTGAGGGGCAAAGAAATATCAAAACCAATACGCGTTCCAGCTGCTGTAATGACCTCGAGAGCTCCTTCGCGCATGTCCCACATTTGACGTCTTTGGGCTTCTGAGGTTGCAATTACGGCATCTAGAACGAAACCTTTCTCAAATCCTACTTCCAGTATATTTTCAAGTTTAGAATTCACCGGCGCAATACCATCTTCGTTGGCTAAGCTCTCATTATTGGAGGTTGCGGCAATTTCTATTAACACACAAAGCGTTGGAATATTTTCAAACGGAATATTATATTGTGGCGCATATTTTTTTACTAATTGGAGAAATACTTTCGGTATTAATTCGAACGCTTCTACAGCACCACCGGTCTCTGCCTGGGCGTGATTAAGTAATGCTAACGCTCGAGTAATGTCAGGTACAACGGCAAAAGTTGTTGCCCGTGCTTTTGGCAAATGGAATAATTTCAAAGTTGCTGCGGTAATAATACCCAGAGTGCCTTCCGAGCCAATAAAGAGATCACGTAAATCATAGCCGGTGTTATCTTTGCGTAATCCTGATAATAAATTAACAATTCGTCCATCTGATGTTACAGCCTCAATTCCCAAGCAAAGATCACGGGTATTGCCATAACGGACCACATTTTGACCGCCTGCATTTGTTGCTAAATTGCCCCCAATCATACAACTCCCTTTAGCTCCAAAATTTAGTGGGAAGAATAAATTTTGTTCTTCAAATGTTTGATGTAAATGTTCTAAGATACAACCGGCCTCAACGGTTGCCGTCATGGCCGAAGGGCTTATATCTCTAATTTTATTCATGCGTTCGAGCGACACAACAATGGCGCTACCGTTTGTGTCGGGAACTGAGCCACCAGCAACACTTGTGTTGCCGCTTTGTGGAACAACTGGTGTCGCAGTATCGAAAGCTATTTTCATGATCTCAGAGACTTCTGCTGTATTTGTAGGTTTTATAACAGCTGCCGCTTTACCGGTTATTTTGCCGGGCCAATCAGTTACGTATTTAGCCTTATCTTGATCGTTTGTTAGTAGTGCCGAAGAATCGAATTTAGCCTTAAGTTGAGTTACTACGTCTACCATTGTTTCGAGCTTTCAAATATTGATGTTTTTTCTAATATACGAACACTATCTAGTATGACAACCACAAGAGAATTAGGTAAGTATCAAGAATTCTGATTATCATTACTATGCTTTTATAAGAAAATATAAGAATATTTCGGAGTATAGTCTTCGAAGAGTAGTTCAAAAATTTATTTTATACATGTATTAACTAATGTAGGTGAACAATTACTGTGTTTAGGAAAATCGTATAAAATTTTTTAAGTTCCGTATAAAATTCATAGTGTGTCAAGTTGAGTATTTTATAATATGAGCGCGCCAATAATTGAAACAGAGGAATGGAAGTCATCCAATTATGATATGGTTATTGACGTCCGTTCTCCCAGTGAGTTTGAAGACGATCACATTCCGGGTGCTATCAATATGCCAGTTTTGTCAGATTCTGAACGTGCCGATGTCGGGAAAGTTTATAAACAGAAATCTACCTTTCTTGCTCGTAAAAAAGGTGCTGCATTCGTTGCTAGAAATATTGCTGATCATTTACAAGAAAAACTACAGGGAATAGGGCCTGATTTTACGCCATTGATTCACTGTTGGCGTGGAGGCCAGAGATCTAAGGCATTTGCTCAAATCTGTAGTGAAGTCGGCTGGAAATCTTATATATTAAAAGGTGGGTATAAAAGTTATCGACGGGCTGTTTTACAAGGCCTTGAAGGAGTATCAGACACATTAATGTTTATTGTTATCGCAGGGAGAACTGGTTCTGGCAAAACTGATATACTTAATGAGCTTAAGCATGAAGGTGCTCAAGTGCTGGATTTAGAGGGATTGGCGGTCCATCGTGGTTCTCTTTTGGGTGGAATAGAAAACCGTATGCAGCCGGGTCAGCGATTATTTGAATCCAACCTCTATGCCGATCTCTTAAAGTTTAATCTCGGGAAGCCTATTTATGTTGAATCTGAAAGTTCTCGGATAGGCAATATTCAACTTCCCAAGGATGTTTGGAAGAAAATTGTTGCCGCTCCGATGATTTCTATAATAACGCCATCGACTACCCGTGCGACATATTTGTTATCTGAGTATAAACATTTGATGATCGATTTATCGGCTTTGAATAATCTAGTTTCTGGTATGACCCAACGGCATGGTCATGCTCGTACTAGTGTGTGGCGAGATTTAATAAAAGCTAAAGATTGGCAAAACCTTGCCGAAAATCTTCTGAACACACACTATGATCCGGCATATGATAAATCAATTTTTCGACATAACCGTCGATTGCTTGCAGAGATTAGGCAAAAGGACTGCGGGATTCGTAATGTTAAGGCTACAGTAACCCAAATATTGAATATTGCTAGGGGCTAACATAATAACTAATAAAAGTTATACGAGAATACTCCAGTTTTAGGTTTTATATAAATTCTAAAGTATTAATCATTATCGCTGAAGTGGTTTATTTAGGTAAGGTGAAATCACGGCGACAAGCGACAAAATCCCGATTATAGTTTTTTTTTGACATTCCAATAAAATCGTTTTTATTCATTTTTTGTAAAGAACTTAATCTTAACCTATCTTTAAATTATTCAGGGGAGCATGATCCATTGTCTTGTATTTTCCATAGGGGAACGCAGAATGCGGTATTCAGTTAGGTACGAATGTGCAAATAAAAATTGGGTTGTCACGGATAGTGCCGAGAGTGAAAAGGTTATAGGCACTCATAGGTTAAAAGCCAATGCCTACCGACATGCTTATGCCGAACAAGAGCGTTGGCGACGGTTGCAACCAGTAGAAAATTATACAGCCCGGATGCGCGAAGCTATACCTCAAACGCTGGTCGTCGGTTAAAAGATTGATTCCGTCAACTGATCCTATTTTAACGTTAGCATGTGATTACGGATCATTGCATCGGTGAAAATGGTGCGGGTAGTAATATTTTGTTTTCTTGAGAAAAAAAATCCGGTCCCCCTCCAGCAGGAGGCCAAATTCCTTTGTCAGCAGCCTTATTGCGAATGCTAGATCGTTCTTTTAGGTCTTGGTATGGCCACAAGTGAACGATTTTAAGCGCCGTTCCAATATCTACACTAAAAACTCCACTCATCGGAGAAAGTGATATCCGTTCTTTATACTTGGTTAACCAGCGTTCTTGTGTATCGTTAATGGTACCGGGTTTACAGATATAGCTACGCATTTCATAAAATGGACCATGATTTCCTGGCGTTAATTCAGGCGAAAACGCCCAAGGGATCATAATTTCAACATGTTGATGCAAGATGTAGTCTTTAATCTTTGGTGGCCAGGCGCCCGAACTTACTGCTTCCGCTCGAGTTTCTTCACGTTCTTTTGTATCGGCATAGGGCCAAATGTGAAGTATCTGATTTAAAGGACCGATTTCGGTATAGAAAAATGCTGCAAGTTCAGAAAACGCTTTGCGTTTTTCATAAGCTTCACCAAAACGTCGGATTACCTCGGGGACAGAGCCCGGAGCCAAGTCGTATGTTCTGAATTCATAGATCACTGATATCCCCTATGGTTAAATTATTTTTCTACCAATATTTATCAAAAATCACATGCAGTAGGTAATTCTACGATATTAGAGCTAATATATTATTTAGAGTTAACTTCCAACATTTAATGACGTATATCGCTGAAAAATCCTGGCGACGATTATGCTATTGATTAGTTCTAAATCTTGGCAAGTTAAAGACTTATAAAATTATCTGGCGTATTTGATAATGAAAAACCCACAAGTAATATAGAGACTTAATTATTTAAGAAGACGATTTCTGAAACTCGTTTCGATTTAATCTTATAAAACTTTCACTGCTAAATTTTTTTGGGTTTTGCTAGACAACTTGAAATGACAGTGTATTTACTACGCGACTTTAAAAAACTAGTTTAATATTAGTTGGATGTTGATTGTGGAGCTTCTTTCTTTACATAAAAACTTGGTTATGAGCCTATTCGTTTTGGGATTTAGCTTATCGGCTACAAACAGTATCGCTGGGACGTCTGGCGGTATATACGATATGTCAGCTTTTCTGAATGAGCGGCATCCTTTTGCTCAAAATCAGAGAACTTCACGTCCGGTGATGATGAGCCCTGTTAATCGCTCGAGGAATATTCGTTCTTCAACTCGCCCAACACCCCCACCATCATTCAAAATTATACCACATTCAGCCAAGCAATCTTTGGGAACTTCGAGAAATCATAAAAATTTATCAAATAGCCCTGAACCCTCCTCAGTGGATAAAATCGGCAAAACACGGCCCAAACCTAATTTGATACAACCGCAAAGCCATAATTATTCAACTAATTTTATTTCAGAAATTCGTGTTGGTGCGTTGTGGCATGATCAAGGGCCATTTAGCCATAGAAAAGAGCAAGGCTTTGATGGTAATTTAGAAATTTTATTTTCTGCCCCTGATTCTTTAGAGAAAATCTGGTCGCCGCGTCCCCATGTTGGAATGTCGATAAATTCAGCGGGTGATACAAATCAGACCTATTTAGGCTTAACGTGGGAAGGTGAATTTTATGAAAGATATTTTGCTGATTTTTCTATAGGTGCCGGTTATCACGATGGTTACAAGGTGACGAGCCTGCTTGACCGAAAATCCCTAGGCTGTAAACTTTTATTTCGTGAATCGCTAGATATTGGATATCGTTTTCAGTATTCTCACTCAATTATGGCTCATTTAGACCACATATCTAATGCCAAGCTTTGTTCGAATAATGAAGGTCTGGAATCAGTTGGTATCCGCTACGGCTACCACTTTTAGACTTTTTTCTATATTGGGGAAAGTGAAACCCAGTGTTATACCACGGGCACCCATAAAAATTATTAGTGAAATCCAAAGGCCTTGATAGCCAGATGCCGATTTTAGAATGAATATTGATACAATAAAAATTGCCAGTGCGATGGCCATTCCATTGCGCATATCAGCAGACCGTGTGGCTCCAATAAAAATTCCATCTAGCATGTAAGCCCAAACCGCAATGAAGGGTAAAATGATTACCCAAATTAAAAACTGATTTGCAATAACGCGGACGCTTTCATTATTAGTGAATAGATCAATCATCCAACTTCCAAACAACCAGTAAAATACCGTATAGATAAGAGATATGCCAATAGCCCAGGTCATCGTCACTTTCACAGTCATACGATACTTATTTCGGTTTCTCTCTCCCAATGCACCGCCGATCAGAGTTTCCGCAGCCTGGGCAAATCCATCGAGCCCAAAAGAAAGAAAGTGGATAAATTGTAAAAGTATTGCATTGGCGGCCAGAGTGTTATCACCAAATTTTGCGGCTTCTGATGTGAAATAAGCGAACGCAAAAATTAAACAAAAGGTTCGTAGAAAGATATTTAGATTTATAGCGATCATGCGTTGAAGTTTGCTTGAATTTAGAAGTTTTGCGTAATCGATGATAATTCCGTCTTTTCCTGTTTTTTTTAAATAAAAGTATATTCCAAGGGATGCTGCACTTACTTCAGCTATTACAGTAGCCAAAGCCACGCCCTCCACTCCCCAACTAAAACCAACAACAAAAATTAAGTCGAGAATGATATTAATTAAATTCATCCAAACCTGAAGAATTAAGATGATGCGTGTTTGCTGCACTCCTATAAACCAACCAATCAGGCAGTAGTTTATAAGCGCTGCGGGAGCGCTCCAAATTCGAATATTAAAGTAAGTGCGGGCAAGGTCCTCGACATCCCGGCTAGCCTCAAATAAATATAATGAAAAATCAATAATGTGACTTTTTAATAACCAGAGTAACAAACCAATTATGAGTGCTAATAGCGCCGCTCTCTGAAAATTTAGTCGAACCTCCGCGCTTTGATTGGCGCCATAGGCTTGTGCAGTTAAACCGGTTGTCCCCATGCGCAGGAAACCAAATCCCCAATATATAAACTGCATAATAGTTGCCCCAATAGCCACGGCTCCTAAAAAATACGCATGTGGCAGGTGTCCCATTACAGCCGTGTCAACAAACCCCAATAGAGGTACTGAAAGATTAGCTAAAATAATTGGGGCAGCCATTTTTAGAACTAAAATATGTTGTTTTATATAATCTGACTTAGCATAAATATTATCAGTGAATGGCAATCGATTATTTCCTTTTTTTATCACTATACTATGTTAAATAAAATGTTGTGCGCGGTGTTTTTTAAAAAAGAAAAATAATTGTAGAGTGAGAAACGAATAGCTAAGAATGGCCTCAGGTGCAGGCGGTTTTTTTGACGGCAATTCTACTAAATTAGAATGACTTATGGCCTTTAACATTTTAGATAGTTTGTGATTGAATAAAATACCAGGCGTTCTAAAATGCTGAGTATCTTATTTTTGTTTAATTTATCTCTTTTACCTCGAAGATCAATTATTTCTATTTTACAGATCTACTCATGTTTGCAAAGATGACTTCGAAACAAGCCGTGTTAGGTGGTATCTTAACCGCTGTTATAATGGGCGGCTTTATTGTTATTAGCCGCTTTGGTGTCAGTGCTAGATTTAGTGGCGCTGACCTCACTTTATTTCGATACATTTCTGGGTTGCTGCTGCTGCCAATATTTTTGCGCCTCGATTTGAAAACTCTCGGTGGAATTGGCTGGAAAAGGGCAATAATTCTGACGGTTTGTGCGGGGTGGCCATTTAATATGTTTCTAATGACTGGTTTTAATTATGCACCAGCCGCACATGGTGCTGTTTTTGCGCCGGGTACAATGCCAATGTTTACGGCTATATTTAGCTGGCTAATTTTAAAAGAGCGTTTGAGTTTCTATCGCCTGAGTGGTCTTGTTTCGTTATTATTTGGATTAATAATGATGGGATGGGGTGGTTTTATAGAGAGTTCTTCTGGAGTTTGGAAGGGAGACCTTTTATTTTTGAGTGCTGCCTGTCTCTGGGGTTTTTTTACTGTCCTCGTTCGGCATTGGAGAATTAATCCAGTTCAGGTAATTAGTGTAGTAGGTGTTCTTAGTTTTGTTAGTTTTTCACCTTTGTATTTCATTTTATTCGATAACGCTTTTATTCATGCCAGTGGTTTTGATTTATCATTACAGATTATATATCAAAGTTTTCTTGTAGGGGTTATTGGCGTACTTTTCTTTGCTGTTGGAATTAACATCTTAGGTCCAACTAGAATTGCTTTATTTATTTCTTTGGTTCCCGTTATCGGAACATTATTGGCTATCCCCATTTTAGGCGAGTTACCAGGAAACGTAGAAAGTCTCGGGGTTATTATTGTTGTGTTGGGTGCCTTGGCTGCTATGGGCGTGCGGCCAACGCGATTTCGTGTTGACTAAAAACTCTCAAAGTAACTAGTCATTTTTTTACGTTCATTAGCATCTGGTAGGCGTTCAATACCTGCAATTAAATTTTCCGCCATGTGTTCAGGCTTGCTTGTTGCAGGAATAGCACAAGTCACGGCTTTATGTCCTAATATATATTTTAAAAAAAATTGAGCCCAAGTTACGCATCCGAATTCTATCGCCCATGCTGGAATTGGCTGGTTTCGGACGCTTTCAAAAAGATCATCTTGTTCAAATGGTCTATTAATTAAAGTGGCAACTTCTAAATCATCGCAGAGGTCTAAAAAATATTTCTCTGCTTCACGCCTAGCGATAGAGTACGGAAATTGGCAGAAATCAATTTCTGGATATTCCTTTAAATAATTGGCAAGTTCATCAAAAGCATTATCAGTATAGTGCGTGATGCCGATGTATTTTATTTTTCCTTCTTCACGCCATTCCTTCAGCGTTTTTAAGTGAGTATCGGCATCGACGAGGTTATGGATCTGCATGAGATCCATCCTACTACAACCCATTTTATGTAACGACTGAGACATTTCCTCGATACCGTTTTGTTTCCCATTCGTCCAAACCTTGGTGGCTAGAAAGGTTTTAATATTTGGGTCAATTTTGTTTAGTAATTGGCCGATTATGGCCTCTGATTTTCCGTACATAGGCGACGAGTCAATCAAAGTCCCCCCGGCTTCGAAAAAAAGGTTTAAAACTTCTTCTAATTGTTTATTTAAATGTTTGTGAGAAATGTTGAATGTTTTATAAGTCCCAAGTCCAATAACGGGCAAGGCCTCACCGGTCGAAGGAATAGGCTTTGTTATCATAAAATTTTATTCCATATTTAAGATTTAATTTTACTTTTATTTTTATATTGGTTTAAAAGTTCAAAGAAATAAATAAATGTTTATCTTTTATTTAGGCACTGATTTATATTATCGATTAACATTTAATTTACGGGGTAACATAACGTGGGGCTTTGGCTTAATCGAATTCGGCGTGGATTTAACCGCTCCCCAGCGGAAATATACTATCGATTAATTCAAGAGTTTAGGGCTTCATTTGACCGGTTTCGAATATCACCTATTGATAACCTGAGCGACATTAATTTCGTTAAAAGTTTTGGGGTAGAGACCATTGATGATTTATGGGGTCAATTATCGGGGCGTCCGTATGTCACAGTTGATTTATCATTAGATCAAAAGAATTTGGATTTAATAGTACCGGGTGAATTTAAACGAATTATAGATTTAGCAGATGGTGCGTTGGGATGGAGAGTTGATCTTTTAGGCTCAGGTCCCACAACCTTAAGTCAACCAACCCAATGGACAACAGATTTTAAAGTTGGTTCACATTGGCCCGTTATTTTCTTTCGAGATATTGATATTTTAAACTTAGATCGTCCTAGTGATGTTAAGATACCATGGGAGTTGTCTCGTTTACAGTGGCTCATACCGGTTGGCCAAGCCTACAGACTTACTGGCGATCCGAAGTATTCAGATTTTTGTTATCAAGTTTTAAATGATTGGATTAAGGGTAATCCATATGGTCGAGGAGTAAACTGGGCTATTGCCATGGAGCCTGCCATGCGGGTTTTTGTTTGGACTTGGTTGTTTCATGTATTTAAGGATTCTGTAGAATGGTCGGATCCGGTTTTTAAGATTTCTTTTCTTCGCAGTTTGTATGAGCATGGTATTTTCATTGAGCGCTACGTGGAAGACTATGGTGTAAATGGGAACCATTGTACTGCGGATGCCGCCGGACTTGTTTTTGCTGGCTTGTTCTTCGGCATCGGTGCGCGGCCGCAAGAGTGGCAGAGATTTGGCTGGCATCTACTTTTGAGAGAAATGCCACGTCAAGTATTAGAGGACGGTGTAGATTTTGAAGGATCTATTGCCTATCATCGGTTTGTTTCCGAATTATATTTTTGGCCGGCTAAGTTTCGTCGGGTATTAGGTAAAGAAATTCCAGGATCTTATAAAAATCGGCTTTTACTCATGGCAGAGTTTATTGAGAGTTATACAAAACCAACCGGTTTAGTGCCCCTTTGGGGTGATGCAGATGACGGTCGTGTGCTACCATTTGGAGGTGAAGATCTGAATGACCATTCTTATCTTCCTGATCTGATTAGGATTGAATGGGGATATAACAAAAGAAGTTTCGCAAGTAGAAAGGCAAGAGGCGAAATTTTATGGACCCATGGTGTACATGATTATATTGAGCGTCAGGAAGAAGCTGCCGTTTCCCGATGCTTTAGAAAATCCGGTTTTTATATTATGGCTACTAAGTCTGATCATGTATTTATAGACTGTGGGCCAGTAGGATTTAATGGTAAAGGCGGACATGGTCACAACGATTGCCTGTCTTTTGAAGCAGTGTTGGACGATGTACCATTGATTAGTGATAGCGGTAGTTACGTTTATTCAGCCTCATATGAGCAAAGGAATAAATTCCGTAGTACGGCTGCTCATAATACGCCGATTATTGATGGCCAAGAGCAAAATCGTTTTATCTCAAAAATGGAACTTTTTTCCCTTCAAAATGATGCTATCCCAAAAGTTTTATCTTGGCAGACTAGCGATAATGAAGATATTTTTGCTGGATCACATTCGGGTTTCCAAAAATTAAACGAACCGGTTACGCCTGTTCGCAAGATTGTTTTGGAAAGAAACCACCATCGTCTTATTGTTAGAGATGAGTTTAAGGGTGAGGGCTTGCATTCGATAAAAATACCGCTGCACTTAGCCACAGGTTGTAAAGTTAAGCAGATTGGTCCTACGACTTGGGCACTTGATTCTAACGGTAAGAGTTTTAATCTTATTGCCGGTGGAACAACGAACTGGGCGGTCGATTTTGTTTTAGGTAGAGTTTCACCAAGTTATGGAGTAATCCTAGAGGGTAACGTAATAGAATTTGTGAATGTGGGTCCATTAGAAACATTGATTATTGGAATTTATCCAGAAACATATATTCCGGAAAAACCCGAGAGATGGCTTGAAAGTTACCTTTAGCGTGCTGGGTGAGATTATGTTTAATCTTCTCTTTTTTGGGCAAAAAATTTAGTATTCATAACTGACTCCGGGGAATAATCGCCTAACTCTTGCAGGTTCTTCCGGATCTATTTTACACCCTATACAAAATTCAATGAGTTTTTCGTCATTTGCTAGCAAGAAATCTAATACTCCGCCTAAAAATTCAGGTTCTTTAACCATACTCTCTAAATCTGAGGGTAAAATTCCAGTGGCTGTAATGAAGTCGTGCTGCGTCTCATCGTTGGCTAAAATAAAGTGAACAGCTTTTAGTGCTATTGTTTCTGCATGCTCCATATTCTTATCGTTTATTGATGCATTAAAATCAGTCATACAATGTTTAACATATCCTCTATTATTTTTTTATACCTAAATCTTTAGACCTTACATGAGATGGGATAGTAACACCTTTAAGCCCGATACTGGAGAGGTAATCCAATTCTTTAATAGTCTTTTTCTGATCTTGGTGTGGAACAACACCTACACCAATAAAACGGTCGGGGTATCCCTGAATGAATTCTGCAATGCTTTCGTTACACTGACGAGCAATTTTCTGGCCGGTCTCGCCGTCCGTCTAATAACTCGGCGTGGGTAAGTTCATGCTAATGACTTGCATATCAATTCCCATTGTATCCATGTCTTTTAGGCGAGGTTTTTGTCTATATAATGGTTCCGAGGAATAACTTGATTGAACTGCATGCCTTTTTAACGAGGATTTCGGAACCCAGTGTTGTTTGCCTGGCTCATTACCTTTGAGTTTTATAAGTTTTGTAAGTGCTAATACTTCTGGAAATGCTACATGCGTGTGTATATCTACCTTTGGGGGGGCTCGATTTTCTCTGCATAATTATAGCTCCAATACTTTAAATCGTTTGAAACGCGTCTGCCAGGAGTTCATATGAGCGCTGTCGGGTAACTGGATCATGACAAATTGTTAAAATAACTAACTCATCTGCACCGAAGTCTTTTACCATTCTTGTCAGAATTTTTTTACATTGACTAGGGTTACCATATAGACTTTGAGGTCGATTATATTCGATAATTTGCAGATCCTGTTCATTATATTTATATTCTTCTGCTTCTGCTACAGAGGGGTAGGGTCCGCGCTCGCCCTTTGCGCGTTTTAATAATACGAGATCACGGCTTTTGGTTATCCGGCGGGCTTCTTCTTCGGTTTCCGCACAAGTTATAAAAACGCTCAAACTTGATTTTGGTGATGCATTGAATTCAGATGATTTAAAATTATCCTTATAATAGTTGATAATTTTTTCACCTCCTTGTGGGGCAATAAAATGAGCGAAGGTAAAGGCTAAACCAAATTGTGCAGCGTAATGAGCGCTTTGGTCACTTGATCCTAAAAGCCATATTTCAGGTGGATTTTCCGGTTTAGGTGAAACGTTTATATGTTTAAATACCTCGGAGGGAGATCCTGTTGTGCCTAGAAATGACAGCATATCGGCAATACGAGTTGGAAAGTATTCAATACCTATTTTTGAGCCGTAAGCTAATGCCATAGCAGTCGATTGGTCGCCTCCAGGAGCTCTGCCAATGCCTAGGTCAATCCGCCCCGGGTACATTGTTTCAATTAAACTAAATGTTTCAGCAACCTTAAGAGGGCTATAATGACTTAACATAATTCCGCCGGACCCAACTCGAATTTTTTCCGTTGCGGCTGCTATTCGGGTTACCATAATTTCGGGTGCGGAACCTGCATATGAAGTCGTGGCATGGTGTTCTGCTAGCCAGTATCGATGGTAACCAGCTTTCTCGCATGCTTGGGCAAGTTCAACGGATTCTTCTAAAGCTTCCAAAGCTGTTCCACCCGTTCGAACGGGAGATTGGTCGAGTACAGTAAGTTTTATTTTTAAGTTATTTTCCATTAGGCAAAGTATAGCGATCAAAAATGTTCATTCCAGACAGTTTATCGAACTTTCAAATCTTTACAGTGTAGTAATAAAAATTTATTTTATGGACTATGAAACATACAACAGTTGGTCTGATAGTGTTTGATCGAAGTCAAGCAAATCACGGTGTAACAATCATAAGTCCCCTTAAAGGAAAAGCGACCTACTTAATTGGTATGCAAGGGGAGGTTCTTCATAGTTGGAAGCATCCAACTAATCCCGGTGATTACGCTTATTTGCTACCCAATGGTAATCTTTTGTGGTCAGGCGAGACAGAAGCTGGGCCTAGGCCAGGTGGCGGTAAGGGTGGTCTTTTGCGCGAATATGATTGGAATGGAAAAGTTCTTTGGGAATACCAAGATGATAATCAACACCATGATTTCCGTCGCTTGCAGAACGGGAATACCCTATATATTGGTTGGGAACAGATGCCAAAGGATGCCCAGGCCCGTATGGTGGGAGCGGAGCCTGGGAGTGAAGATAAAGAGGGTATTACCTGGAGCGATTATCTCAGAGAGGTCAGTCCAAATGGTAAAACTGTTTGGGAATGGCATGCCCATTCAGATATGAATATTGAAGATTTTCCGCTTCATATCATGAGTACGCGTAAGGAGTTTCTTCATTGTAATACCTGTGCAGAATTACCTAATGGCAATATTATGCTCAGTTTTCGTAAGAATAGCATGATTGTTGTTGTTGAAAAGAAAACAAAAAAAATCATAAAAAAATGGCAAAATAACGATTGGGGTCAGCAGCATGACTGCCAGCGTTTAGAGAACGGAAATGTACTCTTTTTTGCTAATGGTATTCACGTGTCTGGCGGAATTTATTCTTCCAAGGTGATAGAATTTAATTGGGATACTGGGGATGAGGTTTGGTCCTATTCCGGTTCTCCCCCATGGACGATGTTTAGTCCTAATATTAGTGGTGCTCAAAGACAGCCCAATGGTAACACTCTTATTTGTGAAGGCCTAAACGGACGTATCTTTGAAGTTACAGTAAGTGGTGACATTGTTTGGGAGTATATTAGTCCTTGGTTTATTAAAACACCTCGGGGCCTCGATAATGGCGTTTTCAGGGCTTATCGTTATGGCATCGACTCACCGGAAATTGGCGGACGTCTTAAACTAACTGATTAAACTGTCCAGGAATTGATACACAGGTTAAGTTGTCTTTTTCTTTTCCAATATAATTTTAATTAAAACTCTTAATGTTATTGGTTTTTAAACCAAATTGATACTATAGAGTCTCGTAGTAGAGTTAATAATATTTGTACTGATTTAGTTTTGGTAAACGGAGTTGGGGTCTATGGTAAAAGGGTTGGTTCTTGCATTGGTACTTTTCCTGTCAGCTTGTTCAGGAAATAACCGTATGACTAATGGTCAAATGATTGGTGCTATCGGTGGTGGCATCATTGGAAGTTATGTCGGAACCCAATTAGGAGGTGGCTCAGGAAATTTATTATTTTTGGTTGCCGGAACAACAATTGGAAGTTTAGTTGGGTATGCTTACGGTGATAGCCTTATCCCATC
>DUBF01000055.1:18621-32231 GCA_012960465.1 Rhodospirillales bacterium
TAAGTTTAAAGACGCTACTAAAGTTGCGATGGATCATGCAGAGGATGGCGAAGTTCATACCTGGGTTAATCCAGATACAGGTGTGGCCGGAACAATTACTCCTGTTCGTAGTTATTATGCAGAAAAGAATCAAATTTGCAGAGAATTTGAAGCTACGATTGCAGTTGAGAAGAAAATCGGAAGAACTAAAGGTCTGGCGTGTAAAGTGGGCGTCGACGCTTGGCTGGTAGATAGTCGTATTTAGTCTTATTTAAAGGTTTGCTCTGCAATTTAGGGTGGGAATTTAAATTTTTAATAGCTGACCTCCTTCTGATAAAACCTGATTTTTTGTAGTTTAATGTGTTATCTAATTAGAAAATCAGGTTAAAGAAATTCATATTTTAGACATAAGATATAGTAATAATTGATACATTTATAGAATACGTGAATACCGTATAGATTATCTAAATTTATATATTTAAATGCCGTGTAATTTTGACTTTTCGCTAATTTCTGCTATTACATGACTATAAAAATATAAAATTGGGTGCGTGAATATGGTGTTAACACCACGTATAGCGGGTACGAATCTGGTCCCGAATGGCGGTGGCAGGTATGCGGCCAATGATGCTGTGCCCAGCTCAGAGTATTCCGCCGTAAACGAATTAAATCAGACAAGCGCTTTGATTTATGGAGGGAACCCTGAGTTCCAATATGATCAATTCAGCGCTAAACAAAATTTTCAGCAGCAGCAAGAACAGAACCGATATGCCCGTCAGCAGAGCTTTGATCATTTTGGTCGTTTGTTCGAGCAAACCTTAGAACGCCCTTTCAATATTTCGATGTTGGGTAATACGAGTGAGAGCTTTGCTGCGGCATTCGAGACGGCTAGTGCAGATAATCAGCAATTCAGCGGGGGGCCATTTCGCCATCAACCTGCTTACACGCTGGACATAATCATCGATACATATGAAACTAACGCTAAAATTATATATGGGGAAGTCCCGCCAAAAGGAGAAAAACTTAACGTAGTACTATAAGCCATAAGTTTCTTTTATCATTTGTAGCCCATCAGCGTTTACTATTTACTTTCAACCAAAACGATTAATCCAATTTCTATTTTTTTATTTTCCCCGACCACGTCCTAATCAATTCTGAATTGTAGTTGGGATTATATATTATTAATCCTTATTTTTATAGGGATTATGGTTTAGTTCGGTTTCTTAGTTCATTAAGACGTTCGGGTGTATCTACATCAAAAAGTACGCCGTCCGTATCAATCATTACTTCGCTTATTTGGTCGCTATATTCTTCAAGCAAGTGTCTAGCGCCGACATCGCCGGTAATTGATATAATTTCGTCAAGGTACTTTTTGCCCCAAAGGACTGGGTTTCCTCGCTTTCGCCCGTGGACGGGTACACAGATTGATCGTCCTTCAATTGGGTCGAAAGCTTCAATTATGCTATCAATGTGGTGTGATTTAATAAGGGGCATATCGCCTAATAAAATAATCACCCCATCAATATCATCTGGGATAATTTTTAGTCCGATTTTGAGCGAAGTGCTTAAGCCCTTGGCATGGTTTGGATTGTGTATAAAATTAGTGGTCAAATGTTTTAAAGCTAATTTTACTTGATCAGCCTCGTATCCTGTAACCACGGTAATTTCATTAACCTTTGACTTTTTAATTTGCTCTGCAACATAGACTACCATTTTAGTACCATTAATGTCTGTGAGTAATTTATTGTTATTTCCCATTCGTCTTGATGAACCCGCTGCTAATAATAAACCCATAATTTTTGGTTCCCGTGCTGCGGATATCTCTGATTTTACCAGTTGTCGCAATTGACCGCGCTCGTTAATCTCTTTTAAAAGTCCACCTGAACCCATAAGCATGATATCTTTACCAGCTACTGGTACATTGGCTAGTAACCGCCACAACACCCAATCAAAACCATTTAATTTTGGAGAACGAGCGCAACCGGGCATACCAATAATTGGAGTTCCTCCAATTTCACTAATGAACAGAAGATTTCCAGGATCGACCGGCATGCCAAAGTGTTCTATCCGGCCACCCGCATTAGTTACTGCGGCCGGGAGAACATCTGCACGATCTACGACAGCCGAAGCCCCAAAAATTAAAATAATATCACAGTTGCTTTTCTGCATACTTTTAATGGCAAGAATAACATCTGGTTGGGTATGCGGACATCTAATTTCTTTTGCTATTTTGCTATCAAATTGAACGATACGTCTCGTGGCTACTTCGAGTGTTTTATCAAAAATACTCTCCTTCATGCCAGGTAATCTGGTCATAATAAGTCCAAGTGCCTTTTCTTCAAATGGAGCAATAGAAATCAAAGGTTCTTTACCGATAGCTTTTATGACTGCGTTTAAAATTGATTTTGAAATAGCAAAGGGAATAATTTTGATTGTTGCGACTAATTGTCCGTCTGCAGTAATATCGTATGGCTTTGACGTTGCGATTGTTACTGACTCGTCAATTAAATTGATCGTGTTAAGCTTTTCTTTATCAAGTAAAAGCAGTCCATGAGTATTGGAAATGAGATTACAACGTCCGGTAAAAGTATTACTTGCCGTGACGTTTGCTCCAGCGAGAATTTCTGTGATTAAAGTTGCAGCTTCATTTTCAGATATATCATTAGGTTCTAAGCGGGCAACCGTGACCTCGGTCATACCTTCTTCGGCAAAAAGATTTATATCATCTTCTGTTAAAAGATGACCTTTTTTGAACATCCGTCCTTGAAGGCGTGTGCTATGGGCAAGGATTGCTCCCTTGGCTTTTATTACGGGGACCGGACCGAATTTCATTAGACGTTCAATTTGCCATGCTTGACCGCTATCATTTCCGCCAGGATTGTCACAGCAATTTCTTCTGGCGATGTGGCCCCAAGATCTAATCCTATAGGTGCGTGGATGCGGGCAAAATCTTTTTCGTTAAAACCACTTAACGCTAACCTTTCTAACCGAGACGCATGTGTACGACGACTGCCTAGACTGCCAATATAAAAGGCATTTGTTTTTAGCGCGACTTCTAACGCGGGGTCATCTAGTTTCGGATCATGGGTTAAGGTTACAATAGCAGTGCGAGGATCGGCATTAAATTTTTGCAAGGCATCATCTGGCCATTCTTCACTAATTTTTACATTTGGAAAACGAGTTGATGTCGCAAATGAACCGCGTGGATCTATCACGGTTACATCAAATCCAGCAATTTGTGCCATTGGTATTAGGGCTTGTGAGATATGAACTGCACCGATAATGGCGCAGCGAAGAGCAGGATTAAATACTTGAATAAAAATCTCATCATCTTCGCTTTGGTAAATTTTTGAACGGTCGTGTTGTAATGACGAATGAGCGTTTTCCAGCATCTCTGTTGTTAGTTCTAAATTACCACTAACGTTTGTTGGAGTAACGTAACTCCGTTCTCCTGTCGTTAAATTAGTAACTGTGGCAGTAGGACGTTCATTAATTAATCGATCTAACGTTTCTTTTTCTTTGGTACGTTCAACGAGAATTCGTACATCACCTCCACAGGCAAGCCCAACTTCCCAGGCTTGCTCATTGCTTACACCAAAATCTAGTAGGCGGTTTTCTCCATCGGATATCGTAGCGAGGGCTTCGCCGATTACGGATCCTTCGATACAACCACCAGAGACCGAGCCCACAAAAGATCCAGTGTCATCTATCGCAAGTTGGCTGCCGACTGGTCTGGGGGAGGATCCCCAAGTACCCACAACGGTGGCGAGCGCAACGTCTTTGCCTTCGTCCATCCAGCTTATAGCTTGTTCCAATACGTTGTTTGCATTGGTAATAACAACCATTGCTGCACCTCAATTATTGCTTTTTTATTCGCCGATGGCTCGGCGTGTCATAACATTAATCAAATGAGCGCGGTATTCTGCTGAAGCATGGATATCGGTAGCTAACCCCTCATCTGAGACTTTGATATCCCGGATTGCCTCTGGATTATATTTTTTTGTAAGAGCATCTTCGAAATCATCAACTCTAAACGCGCATGGTCCTGCACCAGTAATCGCAACACGCACACCATTAGAAGTTTTGGCAACAAAGGACCCTACTATAGGGTAACGTGACGCTGGATTTGGAAAATGTTTGTAACCAGCTTCTTCTGGAATTGGGAAGGAAACAGAAAGGATCAATTCTCCTTCTTCTAGAGCTGTATCAAACATGCCAGTAAAAAAATCGTCGGCGGCGATTTCACGATTATTGGTTATAATTGTTGCATTTAAAGCTAAGACAGCAGAAGGATAACTAGCTGCAGGATCACTGTTGGCCAGTGAACCGCCAATCGTACCACGATTACGGACCATATGATCACCAATTGTGCCAGCTAAATGGGCCAGTGCTGGAATTTTGCTTATAACCAATTCAGAGGAATTTACAGCATGATGTGTCGTCATGGCTTTAATGATAATAGCATTTCCTTCTTGAGAAATTCCTCGCATATCAGCGAGGTCGCCAAGGTCTACGACGTTGCTTGGCTGATCAAGACGTTGTTTTAAAACGGGCACCAGCGTCATGCCTCCCGCTAAAAATCGTGCGTCCTCAGAATCCGCATATTTTTTTAATGCGTCATCTACGGAGATGGCACGCTGATACTCAAAATCATACATAAGTTTATCCCCTCATCTCATTTCTTTGGCGGCAGCACTAATCGCTTCGACTATATTATGGTAACCCGTACAGCGACAGATATTTCCTTCGAGTGCCTCTCTGATTTCTCGCTCCGTTGGATCGGGGTTATCGTTTACGATGCCGATAGCACTCATCACCATTCCTGGTGTGCAAAATCCACATTGTAGTGCGTGATGTTGGCGAAAGGCTTCTTGCATCGGATGCAATACATCGCCGTCTGCTAATCCTTCGATTGTTTGTACGTCTGCACCATCTACATGGGTGGCTAATAGGGAGCAAGACTTGACTGCTCGACCATTTACGTGGACGGTACATGCTCCGCATTGGGATGTGTCGCAGCCAACGTGGGTTCCTGTTAAGCCAAGATGATCGCGAATGAATTGCACAAGAAGTGTTCGTCCTTCTACATCTCCTGAAACTTGTTTATCGTTTACGGTCATTGTTATCGATGGCATTTATTTTCCTCACTTTATAGCCGTACGTTTAGTTAGCGTATTTTAAGTCTAATGTTAAGGAATTAGCACCCAACGAGAATAGTTTCAATATACGCGTTGAATTTATTCTAATTATTATCATTGTTTACTTTAAACTTTTTTAACTCAAGCATTATATAAATGTTTTAAGAGATTTATTAGAGTTTTAAAATTATATAGGTTTATAAACAAATATAAGGTGATTATGCCGTCAGGAGTAAATTCCGTATTTGATATTGCATTTTGGTTTACAGATCGAGCCCTCAATGACAATGAGTATTTACAGCCTTTAAAGCTGCAGTATTTGCTATATTTATCGCAATCTTACTATGGGGCTGCTTATAATGGCAAAAAGCTTTTCCCGGCTATATTTGTGGCTGAAGAAGGTGGGCCTGTTGAGCCCTCTGTCCACCGCGCTTGGGTAAGAGGAAGGCCGAATTTTGAGGGTATTGTAAAGCTTAGTGATGATATTAAAGTATTTTCTGATAGTATTTGGCGGCGTTTTGGGCACCATTCTTCTGAACATCTTTCAAAGCTATGCTGTAGAACCCCAGCTTATCAAACCGCATTTAAACGTGGGATCAGAGCTGAGATTATTCTAAAAGAAATGATTGATGATATAGCACTTGCCAGCGATTTGCCTGAATTACTACAAGTAGTTAAACCAAAACTAGTCCGCTCTTCGAACACTGGCAGGGCAGTGGAAGTAAAAGCCTGGTCTCCACCTGTACTTGGTTCAAAGAAGGCTACAACGTAAATGTTGCTCTTTCTGATTTAAATTAAATCAATCAAAATTATAAGTTATGACCAAAGCTTATTTGCGTTACTACTAAAAAGATGTCTAAATTTTCTATATTTCTAGATAGAAAATTAACATTAAAACCGTGAGTAGAATAATCACAGTTGCTACGGAATTTCCCGTAGCATTGGTTCTAGCAAAAATACCGTTTGGACCATGGCCCTTAAAGGCTAGATTAATTACAGAGTTCACAAAAATTTGCAAATTGCCAAAAATGTCACGTCTCATTTCAACCGTTCCTCGTGTTAAAAAGACGATTAGCCAAGCGCCAAATTTTCGATAAAACCAATCCCAATCAAGACTGATTGTTAACGTACGTTTCATTATAGGCAAGGCTAAGAAAAACGATAAACCAGCAAATAATAAAAGCTGTAATTGATTTATTACGTGCGGTACTGTGTATGGTTCGTAGGTAGTTTTAAATGGTAAAATGTCGTATAACGGCCCAGGCGCAACGCCAAGCGCAATACAAAGAAAAGCAAATAAAATCATTGCAGCTTTCATGTTCCAAGGTGGATCTTTTGGCCGAAGGCCTGAATCTTTTTGGAAAAATACAAACCACGGAAACTTAATACCAGCATGCAGAAATACTCCAGCTGACGCTGCTGCTAGGCACATCCAGACAAATAAGAGTTGTTCATCTCCTGCTGCCTGGGCGATCATAGATTTAGAGATAAAACCAGATGTCAAAGGGAAGGATGAAATTGCCAATGCTCCTATAATACCGCAAATACAGGTTATCGGCATGCTTTGGAATAATCCGCCAAGATCGGTACATTTCCGTTTACCACCGGTCATATAGATCACGGAGCCAGCTGACATTAACAACAGGCCTTTATAAATAATATGAGTAAAGGCATGGGCGGCCGCTCCGTTAAGGGCCATCTCGGTACCAATACCAATACCGGTAATCATAAAACCGACCTGATTGATAATCGAATAGGACAAGATCCGTCGCATATCATTTTCAAGAAGTGCGTAAATAATCCCGTAGAAAATCATATAAACGCCAATGTAGATTAGTATTTCTGTGCCTGGATAGCCACGTAACAAAACATAAACAGCTGTTTTAGTTGTGAAGGCAGATAAAAATACGGTACCTGAGAATGAACCCTCAGGATAGGCATCTGGTAGCCAAGCGGTTAAAGGTGGCGCTCCGGCGTTGATTAAGAATCCGGCTAGGATCATCCAGGTTCCAATGCTGTTTGGAGTCATAGCTTGGAATGCCACAGAACCCGTATCTGCTATATGGGCAATCACGCCGATCATCAGGATAACCCCGCCCAGTAAATGGATCATCAGATAGCGCATCGAAGCTTTATAGCTTTCAGGTGTTTTGGCAGCCCAAATTACCATAGTGGAGCCAAGTGCCATAATTTCCCAAAATATAAAAACTGTAATTAAATCGCCCGCAAAGGCTACGCCAATAGCGCTTCCAGCGTAAATAAAGGCAGCCGCTAATTCAGCCACCTGTTTTTGTTTGAGAGCAAATAGCCCCCCAACAAAAGCCATAATTGCGAAGACCGTTGCAAAGATCCTACTCAATGCATCTCCTTTGACGACAGCGAGTTCATAATCGAGAAAAGGTAGTGTCAATTGCACGCCATCACCGACCTGCCAAACGCTCCATAAGACAAAGAGTGGAAGCAACAGAATGATGGTGTATCGAATTTGCTGGCTGACGAATGGTAGAACGAGACCACCCAGAACAAGTATAACGCCAGGCGGGAAGGCATCAATCGTCATAATACGTGTCCTTCCGCTTTAAGAAAATTGCGAGGCCTTTAGAGAAGACAATCATCGCAAGACAGGTTAGCAGTCCATACCAGGAATAAAATCCAAAACTGCCATCGATGCCGAAACTTGCATGCGGGTGGATCACAAAATCAGCTAAGACCAAAACTGCTAAAATAGCGTAGCCCCAACGCCATAAATGTTTAATTGTATTTGGACGGACTAGCCAATGAAGTTTTGCATCGTCATTCATATTCATAGCCTCCCCTTACTTACCGATTACTTGGTTGGCGAGTTCCAAGGGTATTCCGGCGAAGAAAAACAATAATACGGTTCCGGTTGCTGTTGCCGTTAAGGCAATGACAATCGGGAGTGGAGCTTCACCGTGGTTATCGTCGTGCCCGTCTTTATGATCGGATTCCTTGAAAAAAGCGTTAAAAATAATAGGTATAAAATACCCGGTATTTAAAAGTGTGCTTATTATCATGACACCTATCGCAAAATAATGTTCAACTGATAATGCGCCCATCAGCATATACCACTTACTCAAAAAACCAGCCGTTGGTGGCACCCCAATCATGGATAAGGAGGCGATTGCAAAAGCGCCCATAGTCCAAGGCATTTTTCGGCCAATCCCGTTGAGCTGGCTTACTTCTGTCTTATGCGTTGCGGTATAGATCGACCCAGCTGCAAAGAACAGTGTAATTTTACCGACAGCGTGAGCTGCAATATGGATCACGGCACCCATAACCGAAAGTGGCGCCAGAATTGCGGTCGCCATTATAACATAAGAAAGCTGGCTAATTGTTGAATAGGCTAGTCGTCGTTTCAGATTATCCTGCCGCAAAGCAACAATGGATGCTGCTAAAATTGTAAAGCCGGCGACATAAACTAACCAGTTGGTTGTGAGGGATTCAGATAAAAATTCGAAACCAAAAATGTAGACAATAACTTTGACTACAGTGAATACGCCTGCTTTGACAACTGCAACTGCGTGCAATAAAGCACTGACGGGCGTTGGAGCAACCATTGCAGCTGGCAACCACCGATGGACCGGCATTAATGCTGCCTTACCAATCCCATACATATATAGAAACAATAGAATACTTACAGCGGCTCCCGATACTTTTCCATCAAGTATGCCACCTGCTCTGAAATCTAGAGTGCCGGTGGCATGCCAAGTCCATACAATGGCTAAAAGCTGGAGGCCAACCGAAGTTCCCAGTAAAATACCTAAATAAGTCCGTCCCGATTTTACCGCTTCGGGTTTCCCTGAATGTGTGACAAGTGGGAAAGTACATAGCGTCAAGATCTCATAGCTAATAAAAAGCGTTAACATGTTTCCCGCAAACGCAATACCGAGGACACTGGCTATTGCTATTGCAAAGAAAAAATAAAATCGTGTTTGGTTATTCTCATTGTTACCGCGCATATAGCCGATTGAATAAATTGAGTTAACTATCCAGAGCCCCGAACCTATCAGACCAAACAACATACCGAGTGGTTCGACTGTAAAAGTAATTTTTAGCCCGGGTAAAAACTCAAATAATGTAATACTTGGTCGCGCTCCATCAAGAACTGTAGGGGTTAATGAGCCAACCACTAAAAACGTGGTTACTGCGGTGATGAGGGTGATAGTTTCGCGCAAATTAGCAATTTTGCCAGTTAGTAAAATCCCAATTGAGCCAAGTAAAGGAATTGCAATTGACCAAATAATAGTATTTTCTGGCATCATGGCGCTCCGCCGATTAAAGACTTAGCAGCAGACATCGCGGCCGAAACTGTCAAATCCGTATTCATCCCGAAATAGACGTTGGAGCCTACCATGACCCAAATTGGTAAAAGCATGTTGAGTGGCACTTCACTGATCTCAGCGGCACCCTCAGGACGCGGCTTGAAATATGCTATTTCTATGATCTTCCAGAAGTAGATTACCGCAAGTAATGAGCTGACGACAATAAGACCTGCAACCGGCCACCAACCTTTTTCAAGGGCACCCAGTATCAAATACCATTTACTGATAAATCCAACGGTCAGGGGTACGCCAAGGAGACTGAACCCGGCTACAATAAAAGCTGCCATTGTATATGGCATTGCTTTGCCGAGACCTGCCATATCCTCAATCTTAACCGATTTGATCCGGTAGAAGACGGCGGCGAGCACTAAAAATAAAGCACATTTGATCATAGCATGATTGAAAAGATGCAAGATTGTTGCTGTTAATCCAGTAGTGGTTACCATGCTAATACCAATTACCATATAGCCTACTTGTGCAACACTAGAATAGGCTAAAAGGCGTTTTGCATTACTTTGATAGATTGCAACAGCCGACATGGAGAGGATTGCGATCAAACCCAGTATTAAAAGTAGCTCGTCGATTGGTAGAGCTGAAAACATTTTTGTTCCGAAAATTGAAAAATAAACTCGCAGCATCATATAGACAGCAACTTTAGTCGCAGTCGCCGCTAGAAATACCGTCACTACGGATGGCGCATATGCGTAAGCGTTTGGCAGCCAGACGTGAAGGGGGAAGAGACCAAGCTTAAGTCCTATACCAACAGTAATGAAGCCTATGGCAACTAATATTGTTTTTGTGGACGCTACTTCAGGCAAACGTTCAGCTAAGTCTGTGATGTTGAGAGTGCCTGTCATTTGGTACATCAAGCCAACACCGATAATATAGAAGGTCGCGCCAACTGTTCCTAGGATTAAATAACGGAGAGCCGCCGTGAGTGCATTTCGTTCTGCACCTAGGCTGATCAGGACGTAAGAGGAAAGCGAAGAAATCTCGAGGAAAACAAAGAGATTAAAAGCATCGCCAGTAATTGTAATGCCAAGCAATCCTGTAAATGTCAGTAAATACATTGTGTAGAAAAGGTAGGTGCGATCTGGAGGAATTTCCATATGTACACTATTGGGTGCAAAGATCATAACGATAGCGCCAATACTAGTGACAATGAGCATAACAAAGGCAGATAGAATATCGACCCTGTATTCAATACCCCAAGGAGTTGGCCAACTGCCGAGCAAATAAGAAATTGGGCCGTTTGAAATGACTTGTTCGAGCAATACGATCGAAATGCCGAAAGACAACCAGGAGACAACCAACGCAATTAGCCAGGCGACCCCAGTGCGGCGGAAGATAACACATATTGGGGCAGCAATTAGTGGCAATACAACCTGAATAATAGGTAGGTGAGGGGAAAGACTAGAAAGCATTAGGCGTCATCCCTTTCCTGGTTTGTTATTTCGTCATCTTCGATCGTACCGTAAGCATCGCGTATGCGGACAATAAGTGCTAACCCGAGCGCCGTCGTTGCAACACCAACGACAATAGCAGTCAGGATCAAAACATGCGGGAGTGGGTTGGAATAGTTTTTAATAGCATCATCAAGTATGGGCGCCGCACCACCATCGATTTTACTCATCGTGATATAGAGAACAAAAACTGAAACTTGAAAAACATTAAGTCCAACGATCTTTTTCACTAAATTTCCATGCGAAATGACCACAAAGAAACCTACCATCATCAAAACGATAACGATCCAATAATTTAGTAGGCCTGGAATTTCAACGGGTAGTTGCATTGGCTAAAAATCCTGTCCAGCAAACACAAAGAATATAGTCACCATGGTTGCAGCTACCGTCGTACCAACGCCAAATTCCACCAGTAAGATCCCAAGGTGCTGACCCCCAACTGCAGTTGCCGCCAGTACGTTATAATCAAGAAAATTACCGCCCATAAAAATTCCAAATAAGCCTGTTCCCACATAAAGCAAAACGCCTGCGGCTAGTAGTAAACGTGTCGCTGTCGCGGGTAGGACTTTGCGAGCATTTTCGATACCATAAATTAAGCCATAGAGAATAAAAGCGGCCGCAAAAATAACACCAGCCTGAAATCCTCCACCAGGACCGAAATCGCCATGAAATTGAACGTAGAGCGCAAATAATAAAATGAAGGGGATCATAAATTTGGAAACAACTCGAAGAATGGAATGATTATTCATACTTCATTTTCCTCATCTTTTGAGGGAGCGTCTGCGGAAATCCCTGGCCGCCAGCGATTGCGACCTCTACCAAGTAATACGAGCACTCCGATGGCTGCTGTAAAAATAACAACCGTTTCACCGAGTGTATCGTAGCCTCGATAGCTGGCTAAAACAGATGTGACGATATTTGGGATACCAATTTCAGTCCCTGATTGTTCGATAAATCGAGGAATAAGATGCAGGTTAGCCGGCGCGTTTGCTGCTCCATAAAGAGGCATATCTAACGTGCCGTATATCAAGGCTGCTCCAGTCACAACTACGATTAATAGTGGAAAGAGATTGTTCGTCGTATGTTTCTTTTCATACTCACCCGTAATAGCCAACGTAGCCAACATCAGTAATGTTGAAATACCAGCCCCAACGGAAGCCTCCGTAAAGGCTACGTCAACTGCTGTTAGGTGTACGTATAGAGAGGCGGCCAATAAACTGAAGATACCGGATAGCATTACAACAGCAAAAAGATTACGTAGTTTAATAATTCCGAAGGCAGCGATAGCCATCAAAAACAAAATCATTATGTCAATAAATGCGTCTATGATTTTTCTCCTTTGCCTTTGTTGGATGTTTTATCTGATACTTTTTTACGTCGGTCTTCGTGGAGAATTGGTTTAATGCCTCCTGCAATTGCAGCTTTAGCAAGCGCATGCGTTGTTGTAGGTGAAGCAAAGAAAATAAATACCAAGATGAGGATTAGTTTAATTGTGACGATTGTCCATCCAGCCTGCAACATCATGCCTCCACACATTAACCCAAGCGCTATTGTATCCGCGATACTAGCGGCATGCATCCGTGTGTAAATATCCGGCATCCGCAAAACACCAATTGCGCTAATGACTCCAAAAACACCACCTGATAAAATAAGAATCCAGCTTAAAACATCGAGAAACACCTATAAGTCTCCCAAATTATCACCTTGATGCGGGTGACCTAAGTGTGCAAACCGAAAAAATTTCATAATGGCTATCGTCGCAATGAAGTTTATCAAAGCGTACACAAGCGCAATATCGAGAAATTCGGGGCGATCGGTTAAAAATCCCATAACGGCAATTAGGAGGAGGGCTTTTGTTCCAAATAGGTTAACGGCAAGCACCCTATCGTAGATAGTAGGACCTAATAAGGCTCTCATTAGCGCGAGAACCATAGCAATTATAATGGCGATGGTGGCAGCGATAAACACTAGTTGTCTCCCTCCATCTGGCAAACCCGTTTGTCCATACGTCCACCGATGACTTCATCGGCCGAACTCGTGGTGAGTGCGTGAACTTCAACTGTGCCATCAGCAACACCCACTGATATAGTGCCAGGTGTTAATGTGATTGAGTTTGCGTAAGTTACTTGGCCAACTTCTGTTTTTTGGCTCGCATTTGAATAGAACATAGTTGGGGTTATTTGCAAATTTGGTTTAATAATTATCAGAGCAACATCTATGTTAGCCTTAATAATTTCCCAAACAAGCCAAGGCCAGTAAGTCACGGCTTTTACCCCCAAGTGTATGGGAAAACCTTCGTGATCTGCTACATCCATACGATGCGCAATCCAAGCAACGAGAAGGCTTGAGGCTATACCAAAGGATATTAGAAGGGGCTGGTATATTCCAGATAATAAAAGCCAGAGGGCAAAAAGAGCAACAGCTAGCCCTAGTTTTCGAAACATATCACCCCTCCCCATTTTAGCATTAATCACTTTTATTGATTAGATTTGTTGCCCCATTCTACTGATAGATTTTTAGAGACCTTTTTGCAAGGCCTCAGGTAGTTCAATAGCATAATCGGAAACTTGGCGTATATTTTTGATTAAACCTTGTTTTTTTAAGAATTTAGCAAAACGCTGGTAACGCGCTCGATCTAATGCTGCGGGTCTGAGTGCAAAACGCGGAATAGTATCCCGCCACGCTCT
>DUBF01000056.1:0-3352 GCA_012960465.1 Rhodospirillales bacterium
CATCATCACCTTCTTCATTTTCCTGCATGGGCTTCACGTTCAGCATATTCATGAACTGGTTTTTTAATGCTTTGCGACGAACGGCAACAAAACTCAGGAAATCTTCAAACTCTAAGGAATCGCTCGTGTTGATATAGTGCTGCATTAAAAAGCTTTCTCTGTCAGGCTGTAATGGATAGCTTAACGATAGCCATTCAGCAAAAGGCTTGTCGCTTTTTTCGATGTTTTGTGTCGCTTGTAGAAGCTGCAAATTTGGCAAGCCATTGCGAGCTTCTATGAATACCTCACACTGCTCATCAGATAGACCTTGTGAGCGCAGATACTTTTTGTTGAAGAAAGACTGAGGATGGATGTGATCTTGATGATATTTGAAATTGTAATTCAGCCCTGGATATAACAGTGTGAGCGCACAATAAGCTTTAGGCTTGCCATATTGGAGGTCTAGCAGACTCTCGATATCGTCTTCACTGAAGCTAATTGACTTGCGACCACCTCGGTAGTGCGCGATGGTTTCTTGTAATGGAAACTTACCCGAATTGGCGTTAACCAACTCACGCATTTTGGGGTAAATGCTATCTGGCTGGCCGCCAAAGGTTCCTTTTAGTAGTACACGCGCCAGCCACTCTTTAATCGCCTTACGGTCAACCTCACGCGCACTCGCATGTAAGATATTTTCTTCGAAACCATTTTTGTAAATGAAGTAGGCAATTGGGATAATAGTGTTCGTCGCAGCGAGATTATCTCGGTTGTAACCAAACTTAGCTGCAAGCTCTATGGCCGAACGCATAGCATGAGAGGTTTGGTCCCAGTTGCGCTCAATAACGATCATATTTTCTTTGGTGAAGTTGTCGACTTTAAACTTCACGTCAAAATCAGCCAGTACAAGGCATGATTTCAGCACAATATCCTTATTAAAAGCAAAGCCATCACCGATATTGTTTATTTCGTCGACAAATTCGTGAATAACTTCTCTTGCGTCTTTGTTCTTCCATTGAGCCGTTGCGATAGACAGCAACAAGTCGGAATAGCTCAGCTTGGTTCCGCCGCTGTTAATACGGATAAATATCTGTAGCACCTTATCCAGCTCTTCACCTTCTTCCAGGTAGTAACTGATAGTGCCTTTTTGGTGGATGACGTTAAAAAATCCGTTAAGCGTATTAATTGCAAATTCGGATTCCTGCTCGCTGTAAACGGAAGTATCCATCAACTTGCTCTTCATTAAGTACATGGACGCTTTACCCATATCGGTAATTTCCATGATTTTCCCGCATTCAAACCAAAAATATCCGTACTTAGTCTCTGCTTCAGCCTCTGTTAGAAATTTGAAATCATATTCGACTTCCAGCTCTTCGGACGGCTTCAATAAATTTAGATATAACTTTTTGTCGGGAAATGCGTGGGGGCTTTCCCATCTGTAATACGGGATTTTCTTTGAGTATGTGCCAGTGAGAGCGACATACATTGATGTCATTCTTTGCTGACCATCAAGCAATGCGATTATATCTTCGTCGTAAGAAAGCTCTGCTTTGCGGTTATGGCGACAGTCTTTTTCGTGGTAGTTTTTTAAAAACTCATAAAATTGAAAATCTTTGATCTTGTTTTTATTCACTTTCCAGAAGAGAAAAGTGCTTATGGGATAATCTCGCATCAAGGAGTCGAACAAGGTTTCAATTTGATCTGTATCCCATACAAATTCTCGTTGAATCGACGGCAATACGTAATGGCGTTTTTTGATGCTATCAATAGCAGCTTTTATTGTGATTGGCGTTTGATAAGCCATTATAGAAACCTCGCTAACACTGTTTTAAACTTTTCTTCAGCTTTAAGACTGGATTGCCAAGCTTTCTTTAGGTCAGCCATTGCCTCGTCAACACTTGGCAAATTGTCTTCAATGATTTTTTCGACATAAAGCGTAATATTGAGGTTAAAGTCGTTTTCTTTTAGGTCATCAAATGTGGCGACTTTGACGTAATTATCTACATCGGCGTAAGCCTTGTACCAGTCCTGAATTTGCTGAATATGAATGGGTTCCAAGTGATTTTGTGCGCGTCCCACACGGATTTGGTCGGAGGCATCGATGAACAGAACATTGCCTTTTTTCTCTGACTCTTTATTTTGTTTAAACACCATGACACAAGGCGCAAGCGGTGTGCCATAAAAAATTGTTGGTCCTAAGCCAATCACTGCTTCGAGCATGTCTTGCTCTAGCAGGGCTTTTCGAATTTTGCCTTCAGCGCCTTTTCGGAACAGCGCACCATGAGGCAGCACCACTGTCATGCGGCCAGTACTGTTCATGGATTTAACCATATGCTGCACCCAAGCCATGTCTCCATTGCCTTTAGGCGGAACGCCGGCAATGTTGCGTCCATAAGGGTCGTTGGCCCAATTTTCTGCACCCCATTCTTTGAGGGAGAAAGGTGGGTTAGCAATAACGCAATCAAATGTTTTCAGCCCGTCAGCTTCAAAAAACGCAGGGTTACGCAAGGTATCTCCTCGAAGAATTTCAAAATTTTCTATGCCATGTAGGAACATGTTCATACGAGATATGGTGCTTGAGGTGAGGTTTTTTTCTTGGCCGTAGAGCTTAAGCGTACGGTAGTCTTCTTTATTGTGTTTTAGGTGGTCAACACATTCCAACAACATACCACCTGTTCCGCAGGCGGGATCGTAAATACTTTCACCTTCATGGGGGTCAAGTATCAAACCTAAGAGATGCACAACGGATCGAGGGGTATAAAACTCACCCGCTTTTTTATTGGTTAAATCGGCAAAGTGTTTGATGAGATATTCGTAAGCATTGCCCAGCATATCCGGGTTAGCGTTCTCACGGCCCAAAGTATATTGTGAGAAATGCTCAACCAAATCGACTAATAGCTTATCAGTGAGTTTATTTTTGTTGCTCCACTGAGTATCACCAAATATTCCGTAGAGGTATTCCTGGTTTGCTTGCTCTATGCCACGTAGAGCTTTCTCGATGGCTTGCCCTACATTTGTGGTGGTTTCACGCACATCATTCCAATGGCATCCTGTTGGGATTTCAAAACGATGCATTTCAGGCATCGCAGCATATTCTGTGTCACCGTCAGATTCATCTAGTGCCGTTTGATATTCTTCGTCATAGACATCAGATATACGTTTAAAGAAGAGTAAAGGGAAAATGTATACCTTGAAATCAGAAGCATCTACTGGACCTTTTAAGATCCAAGCGGCTTTTGATAGGTATTGTTCTAGTTGAGACAGAGTTACTTTCTGTATATTGATTTCAAAGCTCATGCTGATCCATTGATGGCATTTAGTAATAACACCATATCTTAATATCTAATGCACCCATAAGCATTCAGGCGTACTATTC
>DUBF01000056.1:3465-4077 GCA_012960465.1 Rhodospirillales bacterium
GTTTGAAGTGGTAACCTTCTAATAATGAGAAAGCTGTTAATCTCTATTAACAGAAAATTAACCACCCAACTCCACCTGAGCGATGCGGTGGTTGAAAATGCACTGACTGCGTGAGGAATACATGGATAATTTAATCTAAAGGGAGTGAAATGAACGCTAAGTTACTTGATAGAGAGGAACTGGTTTTTTCTATTTTAGATTTCATGACAATCGAATTGCCAGCAAATCTAAACTGGGTGCCGGAGAATTTTGGTGGAATAGGGTCAATATTCACAGGATATGTTGGCAGTAGGAAACTTGATGCTGGTTACGTTCTAGTGGCTGATGTAAGTGATGATGAAACTGAGCCTAACACCCCCCTAAGTTCCAAGCTCTAGATATTAGAGAAACCCAAGAACAAGTGATTACAGGGATTCGTCTGGTTGATGATTGATTAGGTAGTCATGAGGTTATAGTTATATCATTTCGATACAAAGGCAGAGACATGGAAGGTAGCTAAGAAATGAATTACGAAGAGTTATTGGAGTTCATAGAAAAGAAAATGCGCATGTCGCATATATACCAACCTGTTTTATTGATGGCGCTTCTAAAAAACAAAGGTAAGTGTCATGA
>DUBF01000056.1:4278-5470 GCA_012960465.1 Rhodospirillales bacterium
AAAAAGGCTTGTTAATTTCATCAAAAAACATGGTGACTCTGTATACAGTCATCGTCGTAAATCTGCAGGTTACATCAGCGGAACTATAAGATACGAAGTTTTTAAAAGAGCAAAATTTCGGTGCGAGTTATGCGGTATTTCAGCTGATGAAAAAGCATTAGAAGTTGACCACATACTTCCAAGAAACCACGGTGGTTCTGACGACATAAGTAACTTTCAAGCACTATGCTACAGCTGCAATGCTATGAAGCGTGACAGAGACGACACAGATTTTAGAGGACTAAAGGATTCATATAATGACAGGGATAAAGGCTGCCTTTTTTGTAACATTGAGCAAGACCGGATTATTTCTAGCAACGAATTAGCGTATTCAATACGCGACGGTTTTCCTGTTACGGAGCATCACACCTTAGTTATACCTAGAAGGCATGTAGCTTCTTACTTTGATTTAGGGCAAGCGGAAATCAACGCTGTTAATCAACTACTAACAGATGCGAAAAAATCAATAGAAAAACAAGACAAAACAGTTACAGGGTTTAATGTAGGTATCAACTCTGGAAAAAGTGCTGGGCAAACAGTATTCCACTGTCATATACACTTAATACCTAGACGAGATGGCGATATAAAAGAACCAGCTGGCGGGGTTCGTGGGGTCATACCAGAAAAACAAAAATACTGATGCACTAATAAGTATTCAGGCGTACTATGAAAATGCTAGTTTATTTTTTAAAACACAACAGCATGGAGAAACGTATATGAAATATATGATTAACATCACTGTAGTTTTATTTCTTTTGTTTTTTTCGGGCATGTCTATTTCATGGGATGGTTACGACTATGGCGAAGGTTCATATGTGGAAATTGACAAAGGAAACCTTGTTCGCGAAGGTGAAAATATTGAAATTTATGATTATGGAACGGGAGAGTATTCAGATGTGGAAGTGCAATCAGTTACGGGTAGTGGTGGCTATGGTGTAGAAGTTGAAGTTTATGACTACAATACTGGAGAATACAGAACGTTAGATATGGATTAGAAATCTTCACTCGCATATGAGAGTAAGTTCAATAGAAAGCTTAATTAAGCCGGTTGATGATTAGTTCTTAATGAACCTATAATTATTTATGTGTACTTATCTAAGATAAGACAAGTATTAATTAAGCCCAACTAGCTAAAAAGGAAGTTCCTATGTAT
>DUBF01000057.1:0-2036 GCA_012960465.1 Rhodospirillales bacterium
AGTACGTTCCAATTATAAAGTTTGGAAACAAAGATAGATACTTTGAAGAAACTGAAAGTTTATCACTAGATGTATTTTCTTCATCTAAATTTACACCACTTCCCAAACATCTTCCTTCAACAATAGTGTAATGACCTTGAAGGGGTTGTTTTGTTGTTTTTGAGTGTACAAATGGAACATGATACGGCTCAATGTAATTCTCGATGAGAAATTTCCAATTTGTAGATATTTTTTCAAATTTAAGTGTCCCAACTGGATAGATTTTTTCAAAATTAACGTTTTTAAGTATTTTAATTAAAGGCGCAGCATATTCTTCAAAAGGTGGCGCGTTATCATTAAGATTAATGAAGATCCAATCGTGCCAAACTTTGATTCTCACTGACTCTAAACAATGCTCATCTGCATTAAAATCTGGTGGTTGATCTCTATCAGTTCCGCCAAAAAAAGGTGATGCACGTAATTTCCCTTCGAGATCATAAGTCCAAGCGTGATAAGGGCAGCTAATCATATTTCCAACATTTTTCGCTTGATCAACTAACTTAAGACACCGATGCTTACACACATTATGAAATGCAACAATATTTCCATTTGTATTCTTGACTAAAAGTATAGGCTTTTCAGCTACTGAAATCGGTAAAACATCACCATATTTCTTAAGTTCATGAGCAAAGCCAACAAAAGTCCAATTGTTAGCCAATACGGTTTCACATTCCATTTGCCAAAATTCACTATCCGTATAGGCTAGTGATGGCAAACCATTAGCAAGTTTTTTTTCCTCTAAAATGCTTGATAACTTCATACGGCTCTCCTTGTTTTCTTTTCCTCAAATTTGGGCATTACCTCTTCTGTAAACTTACGTATGCTACTCATTACATCTTCCTGTTTCATACAAGGGAAATTTGACCAAACTTGCAAATGTTGTAGTTTTAATTCATCGCGAAGCTCTTCGATTTTGCCGCTAACATATTCAGCTGTACCAAATAAAAGGTTTCGTGGATGAAGAAATTCATAAGTTAGCAAGTCAAGTTTTCCTGGTGTTTTTGGAATGGTTTCGCCGGGGTTCAAGTGATTACCCAAACCACGCCAATGAGCAATCCATCGTAAATAAGTTAGTAAACCTTCAGCAGCTTTATCACGAGCCTCATCCATAGAGTTAGCCACAAACATATCACGCACCAATGAGATGCCTTCACCAAACGGAACAGAACGATTTTCAGTTTCAGATCTAGCTTTTTGATAAACTTCAAAACGTTCTTTGAGCGCTTTGACTGTGGGGATCCACATAATAACTTTCAATCCATTTCGACCTGCCCAATCAATTGAACGGTGGCCATCCACGACTTGCCATAGAGGTGGATGAGGTTGCTGTAAGGGATGGGGCACAATACCAATTTTTTTCATTTCATGCGTTTTCATATCCACAAGATCTGGATTGGGTGGGCTCATATCATGTTTCCATACAAAACCAGGATTGGGATATTTATAAAATTCACCTTGATGTCTAAAAGTTTTCTCTGTCCAAGCCTTCTTCATAATAGTCAGAGTTTCATCAAACAAACGAAAGTTTTTTGTTTGATCTTTTAAATCTGCATTTACATTCATATGGACAGCTTCTCGTCCATAGACACCACGACCAACACCTACATCTACACGTCCATTCGACATATGATCTAACATGGCAATATCCTCAGCACAACGAAGTGGATTTCTGAATGTAATGATGTTTGCGGCTTGGCCGAGCCTGATCTGTTTGGTGCGACCAGCAAGGTCAGCACATATCATAAGCGGGTTAGGACAAGCATCCATACCTTCATGGTTTAGATGATGCTCTGTTAGCCAGATTGAATCCCATCCAGTATTATCACAATACTGAGCAATCTCTCTAGTTTCATCCAAAACTTGAGTGTAGGGACGATGATCCCAGTTTGTTAAGTTTGCAAAATAGCCAAATTTCATACTCCAACCTTCTTTTTGAAAAAATAAAATCAAAAACAAAGTCGGACACCTTTTATGGCCGCTGCCCGAAACTCGGCCGT
>DUBF01000057.1:2153-5429 GCA_012960465.1 Rhodospirillales bacterium
AGTCTGAATAAATATGCGAGGGATAGTTAAAACCTTTCATATTGTATAAACCTTCCATACTATTTTTGATTCAAATCAAGTCCACTTTCCTACTCTATATATATAATGCAAGCTCTTTATCTGGGGAAATTCTGAAGCCGGTCATCGATTCGGCCAATAACAGCAGTATATGGAACTCTTTGACATTGATTTAATCAACAAGTATAACCGCTCTGGTCCAAGATACACTTCATATCCGACGGCTAACAATTTTTCTGAATTGTCCCTCGAGGACTACAAACAACAGAGCGTTTTGAGCAACCGGCGCAAAACATCAATCTCGCTGTATTGCCATATCCCTTTTTGCGATACGGTGTGTTATTACTGTGGTTGCAATAAAGTTGTAACGAAAGACAAAAGCAGAGCAGAGCCCTATATAGACGCATTGTTCAAAGAGATTGAGATGCAGTCGTCCTTGTTCGATAAAGAGCGGCTGGTTGAGCAGATGCATTTTGGCGGCGGCACACCTACCTTTTTGTCGAAAGAGCAAATAATTCGACTAAGCAACAAGCTGCAACAGTCATTCAATTTTTCACCGAACGGCGAATACTCTATTGAGATCGATCCGCGAGGTATAGACGAGGACCTGATAGAGTCTCTGGCTTTGGCAAGGTTTAACCGTATCAGTCTCGGAGTGCAGGACTTTGACCTGAAAGTCCAAAAAGCAGTCAACAGAGTGCAGAGCTTTAAACAAACAAAAGCGGTTGTAGAGATATCACGAAAAAATGGCTTCAAATCTATCAGCATTGATTTAATTTATGGCCTACCTAGACAGTCCAAAGATACCTTCAAAAGGACGCTTGAAAAAGTTAAGGAGCTACGTCCAGACAGGATTTCACTTTTTAACTATGCGCACTTGCCAGAACTGTTTAAGCCGCAAAGGAGGATCGTCGCGGAGGAATTGCCGAGTCCAAGTGAAAAGCTCAACATTTTTCAGTATTCGTTGGAATATTTAATCGGTCTGGGCTACATATATATAGGCATGGACCACTTTGCCTTGCCGGATGACCCTCTCGCTATCGCGCAAAGCGAGGGCAATCTTTATAGAAATTTCCAGGGCTACTCAACCCACTCGGAGTGTGACATTGTCGGTCTTGGCTTGAGCTCGATAGGGCAGGTGGCAGACAGCTTTTCCCAGAATGAAAAGAGTTTGGAGAAATACTATCAAGCCCTGGATTCAGGACAACTGCCAATTAATAAGGGGCTGATTATCAATCAGGATGACAAAATCAGAAGAGCGTTAATTATGGAGCTGATTTGTCACTTCGAGGTGAATATTTCTCGTCTTGAGGAGCGCTATTCGATTAAGTTTACAAACTATTTTGCAGACAGCTTTGAAAAACTAGTGGAAATGCAAAATGACGGTCTGGTTGAACTGAAGAGTGACTCCATAAAAGTGATGGATAGAGGGAAACTTCTTGTTCGAAACATCTGCATGCTTTTTGATAGTTATTTAGAGCTAAGTGACGCCAGCTTTTCAAAGACAATCTAGCAACTATAGCTACATTCAATGAGGGTTGTACTGACTTTAACGACCTACACAGGTTGTGTGGTTCAAATATTTTGTTGTAAAGTCCAAATTTCGTTTGATGTGTGAGGGAGGTTATTTTGAAGCAAAAGTAAGTCCTCCAGAAAGACAAAATTGGGGTTTAAAGGCGAACCAGTGTTTGTATAACAACTAGGCTAAATATAATAAGAATAGATAGCCGGAAGCCATTGAACCAACCGCTGCAATAATCAGATAGAGTGTAACAAGTCGAGCTTTTGCAAGCGAATAAATTGCAATCGCTGCTGGAATACTTGTAACACTACCTGCCAGCATAAAAGTCAATCCAACTGCCGGAGACATACCCAACTCTATTAAACCACTTATAAGGGGAATTGCAGCGTAGCCGTTTAGATAGGTTGGAATACCTAAGATAACAGCAAGAGGGAGAGAATAAATATTTTCCGAACCTAGCCAGTTAACTATTAAATCGCTAGGCACATAAACAAGCAATAAACTTTCAAGTAAAAAAGCGAATGTGAGCCAACGTGTTAGAAAAATACCTATTGACAGCGTTTCATTGATGAATGTCTGGCGTCCCTTAGAGCTCTGCCAAAACTTGTATAAAATTACGGTTTTATCTTCGCTGGAACACGAGGTGGAGCAGCTAGGTTTAGCGATGTCTTTCAAAGCATCACTTAGATAACCAGCATTGCTAAGCAGTAAAGCACTGTAACCTGCTAGTAACCCCATTGCAACAGCTGATAGAGTTTTTATAAAGGCAAACTCAACACCCAGCTCAGCCGTAGTTAAGATAAACATTTCTGGGTCCATAATTGGTGAAGCTATACAAAAAGCCAGCACTGGTGCGATAGGGACGCCTGCTGCTAAAAGACCTGCCACAAGTGGAATCACGCCACAAGAACAAAAAGGTGATAATGCACCAAAAATAGAAGCTACTGCAATTGCCTTTATAGGTTTACCTTGAAAAGTACTGGCAACAATTTGGTCAGCACCGCTTGCTTTTAGATACGCAGCCACTACCACCGATAGAATAACAAAAGGCGAAATACGAATCAAAGCACTAAGCGTTGAAAAAAAACTATCAATTGCCTGCGAAGGTGATATGAAACCTAGAGTTATAATAATTGCTAAAGAGATACCTACTGGAAAACCTAGTAATGAAACTACTTTATTGACGAAAAGAATAAAATGTTTTTTCCTTGTTTCAATAACTATTTTCATTAATTTCTGAGCAACATTCAGAAGTCAATAGGTCAATTGCTGAATCTAATCTTTCAAAATTTGCAGAACAATAAACCTCTCTACCATTTTTTGCTTGAATAATTAATCCTGCATCCACTAATCTATTAAGATGAAAGTTTAATGTTGATGGTGCAATAGATAACTGTTTACCTACTTCTCCAATAATAATTCCTGAACGGCCATATTTCATAATCAATTTATATATAGAAAGTCTAGTTCTATGACCAAGTTCAGCCAGTATTTTTACTAAATTGCTTTCATTCATAGTATTTTATTATACACAAAAAAACTATATATCTAGAAATATAGATATATAAAATTATTTAAATTCAATAAAATTTCTATTAAGGTTACTAAATTACAATCGCTACTGGAATACTTGTAACACTATCTGTCAGCATAAAGTCAATCCAATAGTCCAAACCCTCTCTGATGTGTGAGGGAGAGTACAACAATAGTATCAGAGGTGCTTATGAGCCTCCCCC
>DUBF01000058.1:0-31004 GCA_012960465.1 Rhodospirillales bacterium
AAGATCACATAAATTTGGTGGGTATAAATTTATAGCCTGATAAAAGGCCTGAAGGATTTCTTACGAATTTGCTGACAAACAATCAAGTATTTGGGTCAACCATTTGTAAGCTGCAATGTTTCCAGAAAATATTACGATTGCTTTTTTAAAAAAATCAGCCCCCACATTAACCTGATTTGTCTCGAACGCGTATACTCCCAAATAAGTTAACGCACAGCTTTGAATTATCAATCGCGCACGGCTCGGTTCATTTAACGCGGCTTGAAAATAATCACCATAAGAGAACATTTCAGATAGATCCCTTATACGGTGGCTCAACACACCATCTTCAGGATCAAATTCAAGGTCATTACTTGAACGAGCTAACTCTCCGAAAAGAAGCGCGGCTTCAGGCTTCGCACCGAACGTCCAAAGAACTCTTGCAGCATTAAATTTCAAAACTAGGTTATTTGGAAATTTTTCTTGGCCCTTTGCATAAATCTCTACAGAGAATTTGCCTAACTTTTCATTGCCGCTACCTGCTATCGCGGCAAAGAAGGCAGCGCCTGCAGCAAAATTATAATGTGCGACAGTCTTTTTATTAGCAGTCATATTATATTTGGCCACTGCCGAGTAAAGTTTTATCGCCTGTCCAACCGGATAGCCCCTCAACTCTGCAGGTATAGCTAAGTTTGGATCAACTCTGTCTTTTGGATAATTTACTAAAATGGATTGAAAAAGACAAAATTTTATAAACCGTTGCTCTCGAGCCGGTTTAGACCAGAATAAATCTCTAAAATAGCTACTATCAAAGTGGCGTTTCATTTGAAGGCGGTAATTTGTTAAGTGCTCTAGAGCCGAGAATTCAGAGTTATCCGAGTAAACGCTCAGGTAACCAGATTCTCCCCCTCCTAGTAATGCACCGGCAGTAAGCTTTTCCGGTGATAAAACACAGGCACCTTGTCTAATAGCGTCAATCGCACGTGTTTGAATGCCACCAGCGTAACGCCAAAATATAGGAACAAATCTAGTATTTTTCATCACCGCCATAAATTCGTCTTGTGGCAAATATCCATCGTAAATCCTAATATTCAGCTCTGGATCATCAAGTGTAATAAACTGGTAAAGAAATTGAGCCTTATCTGGCATGTAAGGAACAAATGCCCTACCGGTAAAACTAATATCAAATTTTTTATTGGCACTAGGTTCCGGGAACTGATCACTATAACCATAAAGCTCATGTCCCGGGAATGATGTAATTCGGGACTTGTAGCGTCGGCTTAGTTCGGAATACTCGCTAGCACTATTTGTTACCAGTATTGTTGCACGGGAAAGATCGTTATGACGGGTTGCATAAAAAAAGTCATGATCACCAACCCAAAAGGCGGTTGGACAATTAAGATTAAAAATATTTTTAGGTAAATTAACGCCATAAACTCCATAACTAATAACCAGATCCCTACTACTATCTACTCCAACAATATTCTCTTTAAATTTTTCTGGGTCTATAGAATGACATGATAATTTAATATTCTCAAAACTCTCGATCCTCTCAGTGCCGGAAGGAGTGTAGAGTAGTACTTCAGCTCCTTTTTCGATAAAGTTCTCTAGTTTTTGGGGTATTTTTCCTTGCATACCTGTAAGAATTTTTAAAGCACGAGTTGTTTCTGTTAAACACCAGTAACCATAAGCCTGCGTAAGGAGTGAAGTTTTAGATAAATTCTTAAATGCCAACAATTCAGCAAGACCGGTTTTTATAGACCCACACATAATCTTAGCACAGGCACGCGTTTCAGGGTCTGTAGCCTTATGAAATGCATAAGCATAATTACCTGATTCTAATAATTCGCCTGATGTTACACTTGTATCTTTCAAATGTGGCAAGTTTAACATTTACAAGCCTATGCAACTGGAATAAGAGCTGCTGCCACCCGTCGATCTTCAGCAATAAGAACATTGAAGGTCCTACACGCTGCCCCTGTATCCATTGGCTCAACAGTAATTCCAGCATTCTTTAGCTCTACCAACAGATTAGTTTTAATAAGTTTAGCGCCAGTACCACAGCCAATTAACAATATTTCAATAGTCGAATTATTTTTAAGGATTGCAGAAAAAGAGGTGCCACTCAAATTATCGATACAACTGGTAGACCATTCAACTGTTTCATTCTGGAACACTACTATAGGATTTTCATGGACTACATTGCTGACCTTAAATTGGTAATCACCATAGGTCTGTATTATCTGGCGGCCAACGGGAATTGATGGGGTAATATCAAGTGTAATAACCTTTTCCTACCTTTTAGTATTTGCTTATACCTAGGAGATGCCCTCTTTAACATTATTACTCTTATCACTAGCGCGTGAAGTCCCCCTATCGATGTCAAAATATAATAATAACGGTACAGCTAAACAAATCGAAGAGTAAGTTCCAATCAGAACGCCCCATATCATGGCAAAACTGAACCCACGGATCACTTCTCCTCCCAGTATATAGAGTGATAACAATGCCAATAATGTGGTAACTGAAGTCATTACCGTCCGAGACAAAGTCTCATTAACTGAATTATTCAGCAATTCAAACAGTGATAGCGATTTATATTTACGTAAATTTTCTCTCACCCTATCATAAACAACAACCGTGTCGTTAATAGAATAACCCGCGATAGTTAGAATTGCGGCAACGGTTGATAAGTTAAATTCAATTCCCGTAAGTGCAAATATTCCAACCGTTGTTATTACGTCATGACACAGCGCAACAATAGCGCCAATCCCAAACTGCCATTCAAATCGAAACCAAATGTAAAGTAAGATACCGATTATTGCCAAAAAAACCGCTGTCACACCATCTTGGAATAATTCTTCACTGACTTTTGGGCCGACAAATTCAGTGCGACGATATTTAACACCTGGCCCAAGTTCACGTTTAACCTTATCGATTGCAGCTTGCTGAGCCTTTTCTCCACCAGCCTGTTTTTGTATGCGAATAAGAATGTCCGTTGGTGCACCGAATTCCTGAAGCGAGACCTCCCCCAGACCTAAATTCGTGAGTCGTTGACGCATTTCACCTAATTTACCAGCGCGATCAACCCGTACTTCAACTAAAATACCACCCTGAAAATCAATACCATAATTCAGATCGCGCGCAATAAAAATTACAATAGAAGCTAAGATTAATAACAAAGAAAACCCGAAAAAAAACATGCGCTGACCTGTAAAATTTAAATTGGGTTTTATCGGTATAAGATTTAAAGGTTTCACTGTATTCCCTTATATTGGTACTTCGGTGACGCGACGGTTTCTAATCCACATAACGACCATCAGACGAGTTAACATAATTGCCGTAAACATTGAGCTAACTATTCCAATCGACAAAGTAACGGCAAAACCACGCACAGGACCTGATCCAAAATAAAATAAAATTAACGCAGCAATTAGAGTTGTTAAATTAGCGTCAATAATTGTAGTTATCGCCCGACTATAGCCAGCATCAATTGCCGATATTGGAGTTCTACCTGCACGTACTTCCTCTCTGATACGCTCAAACACGAGAACGTTAGCATCTACCGCCATACCAATAGTCAATACAATACCGGCGATACCAGGAAGGGTTAGCGTTGCTTGTAAAAGTGATAAACTCCCAAGTATTAGTACCATATTCACCAGTAGTGCGATATCAGCAAAAAAACCAAAAACACCGTAAGTTATGACCATAAATACAACGACTAAAACAAGGCCAATAATAGAAGCTATTTTACCAGCAGCTATACTATCCGCACCTAATCCAGGTCCAACTGAACGTTCTTCCAAAATAGTAAGGGGTGCCGGCAAGGCTCCAGCTCGCAATAGAAGTGCCAGATCCTGCGCACCGCTAATACTAAAATTACCACTGATCTGGCCACTACCACCGAGAATTGGCTCTCGTATAACGGGAGCAGAGATTACTTTACCATCCAAAACAATTGCAAAGGGACGGTTAACATTTTTCTTTGTCACATCTCCAAACTTCTTCCCACCCAACGTATCAAAGCGAAAATTTACAATTGGCTCACCAGTGCGACTATCAAAAGAAGGTTGAGAGTCAATTAATCGATCGCCTCCAACAGCAACTCGTTTCTTAACCAAATAACGACGCGGCTGACCCTGGGAATTCTCATCAACCGATGTTAACAGCATAGTGCCCGGTGGAATGCGACCCTGTAAGGCATCCACCAAAGAACCTTTGTGATCCAATAAATGAAAACTCATTTTAGCCGTTTTACCCAACAATCGCTTCAAACGTTCTGGATTATCAAGACCCGGCACTTGAACCAAAATACGGTCTTGACCCTGTCTTTGAATGGTTGGTTCTCGAGTACCAGTTTCATCAATTCGTCGACGAACAATTTCAATAGATTGGCTCACAACTGAACTTCTTATACCGCGCAAGGCTTTGTCGGTGAAATTAACGCTTACTCTTTCTTTGTTAATAACAATCTCAAGGTTCTGATCCACGCCTTTAACTAATTTTTGAGCTTTTTCAACATCTAAGATCTTCCGCACCAAAAAGGTAACAGAAGTATCTCTAAGACCAAGCCCAGTATAGCCAATGCGGTTTTTACGCAAAACCACCCTAATGGCATCAACAATACTTTCAAGACGTTCGCGCACGACCACAGACACCTTCACTTCAAGGAGTAAGTGCGAGCCGCCCTGTAGATCAAGGCCGAGGTTAACCTGTTGATGAGGAAGCCAACTCGGCAAACCATCTGCGGTTTTTTGCTCTAACAAGTTCGGCGCCGCAACGGCAAACCCAAGCAATACGACCCCTAATATTATCGAGATCTTCCATTTAGAAAAATAAACCATACGGTATGTGAGGCTCTCCAGAAATCGGTCTAAGCTAAGTTACTTTTTGCCACCGCCAAATAGTTTACCGAGTATACCACCACCGCCATCATTAGTTGGGGAGGTTGGCTCGTTACCCACTGAAGGTTGGGATTTTGATTGAACGCTCGCAATTAAACCACGCTGAACCCTAACTTTAATCCCTTCTGCAATTTCAACGGCAAGTTCCTCATCATTAACAACCTTGGTAACGGTACCTATAATACCGCCTCCGGTTACAACTTTATCACCGCGAACCACAGCAGCCAACATATTACGATGGTTCTTAGCTCGCTTCTGTTGAGGCCTAATCAGCAGAAAGTAAAAAACGACAAAAATTAATACTAAGGGTAATAAAGTTGCAAAACCACCATCGGTAACACCGGCGGCTTGTGCGTAAGCTGGCGAAATAATCATTTATAGCTCCCTAAACAATAACAATGCGCGGAATATAACGCGCTACACAGCCAATGCAATCGTAATCTCATTTTCAAACAATCTACTAAACTGAATAGAAAAGTTAAATCTAGTAGCTATCCCATTCACTTAATATAACGACTAGATAAGCAATAACTTCAAACTTTATTAGAAAACATTGAAATGTGGTATAATGGTGAAATTGAATTCTCATCAATATTTTTCACTTCAAGGCCGTTCGTATGCGATACAGCCACCTTCATTAAGTTTATTGTACGATAATCAGCGCTGGCCAATCAAATGAAAGATAGAGTCAAAAAATTAATTCTTACTTGCTTATTATTATTTATATTTCATTTAATATGATTAATAAATTATTTTAATATTTTACTCATAACACCTATTCAAATTGCGTAATACAATGAACTTATTGACGAAAAATCCTCTTATGATAGGGTCCCGCCGCTTGATATTTAGTAATTCTTAGGAGATACCCCTAATGGTAAAGCATGGGCTTGAACCCTTATTAGAACGAATAGCAGATGCTTTGGACCGATTAGCACCACCTGCAATTAAAAGCCACTCTCTCGAGGGGGCAGATGCGTTCATTTGGCATTCAAATCCGGAACAACTAGAACCCATCCATAATGTCAATAAAGTTGAGCTTGACTTATTGTTAGGTATCCAACAACAAATCAAAATTCTTCGTGATAATACCGAGCGGTTTGCGAGAGGATTTCCAGCGAATAACGCGTTACTTTGGGGTGCACGCGGTACAGGTAAAAGCTCACTCGTAAAAGCTCTACACGCAGAGATCAACAAGAAATCAACACACAAATTGGCTCTTATTGAGATTCATAGAGAGGATATTCCAACACTGCCACGGCTCTTACAAGTACTCGGAACCACCGATCGGCGCTGCCTTTTATTTTGCGATGATTTATCTTTTGAAATGGAGGACGCGACGTTTAAGTCTTTAAAGGCAGTTCTTGAAGGCGGGATCGAAGGTCGGCCAAGAAATATCGTTTTCTATGCAACATCGAACCGCCGTCATTTAATGCCACGTGATATGATAGAAAATGAACGGTCTAATGCTATTCACACAGCGGAGGCAGTAGAAGAAAAAGTCTCACTATCGGATAGATTTGGTCTCTGGCTCGGTTTTCATCCCGTGAATCAAGATATATTCTATCAAATTATTGACGGCTACGTCGAACGCTATGGCCTAAATATTGATAAAGAAAAGGTTCACGCTGAGGCACTTGAATGGTCAATGACCCGGGGTTCACGCTCCGGCCGCGTTGCTTACCAATATATTCAGGACCTCGCGGGGCGTCTTGAAAAGAATATTGATTAATTACGTGCAATTATAGAAATATTCCGGCGTCTTTTTTCATAGTTGCATCTATCCGCGTTAAGTGCCTGAGAGGGTTGATAGCACGTTTTCCCTTACGCACCTCAAAATGAAGCTGCGGTTGAACTACATTGCCAGATGCGCCAACTTTGGCAACAATTTGCCCTTTATTAACCTTATCACCGCGTTTTACTAGGAGCTTTTCATTGTGAGCATAAGCAGTTACCCAACCTCCAGAATGCTTGATTAACAATAAATTACCGAAACCACGTAGTTCGTTGCCTGCATAAGCAACGACACCTGCGTCTGCCGCTCTAACAGAGGTTCCTAAGGGCGCAATGATGTTGATACCATCATTGTGTAACCCCTGGCCCTTAGACCCATAGATAGATGATAGCCTGCCCCGGACGGGCCAATTAAAACGACCAGACGTTTTAACGTACGGCACCGTAATGCTCTCTAGTCGATTTAAAATGGACTTATCTTTTTTAGGTTTCGATAGTGTTCCATTTAACCCCATTTTATTATTAAATTTTTTGTTAACTGGAGTGGACATCTGGTTTTCTTTTAACTTGGATACAACCTTTCGGCGCTTTTTTACTGCCGCATAAACCGGTGGGTCTGAAACTCCATAAGACGGCAAGACTAGTTTTTGACCAACATAAATTCGAAAAGGTGCTTGCAAATTATTTAAACGAGCCAACTCATAAACATCAACGCCATAGCGGCGAGAAATTTTATAGAGCGACTCTCCTCGAACTATCGCATGTACCCTAGGTCTTGGTACAATCAAAGATTCGCCACGCCGCAAACGATATGGCGGCGTCAAATCATTAGCATCAATAATCGTCTGAGATGAAACGCCATAACGTCGTGACAAAATAAAAAGAGTGTCACCTTTTTTAACCCGAACAATACCACCCACAGGAATATCGCTAAACCGACTGATAGAAGGTGGAGGCAAAGTACCCTTGGACATAGTTGGTCTTTGGTGTTTAACTTGCTCCCGTGGTGGCCATTGTAGATTAGCACACCCAGTTAAATTGAAGAGCAAGTAGACCATTGTTATTTTTTTAAAACGATTTTCCACAGGCCTATCTCATTTAAATCCTAGGGAAGCCAAACTTAAGTACCAGTTACCTCTTCTGGTATCAAAGGCACAAACCTCACGTCGCGTAGTTCCTTAGTTTTAAAACCATTCTCTTTTTTGATAACTTTTAATATTGTCTGGAAATTGTCACCAAGTCCGATTGGTACAATCATTATTCCACCAATCGAAAGTTGATCAGCCAATATCGGTGGTATATCGGCAGCAGCAGCCGTCACAATAATACGCTCAAAAGGAGCCTGGGCTTCCCAACCAAGGGTGCCGTCACCAACCTTAGCTGTTACATTACGGATACGGAGCTTATCAAAGCGCTTTTCGGCTTCTTGCAATAAAGATGCATGACGCTCAATCGTATATACCCGGCGGCATATTAAGGCTAAAATAGAGGTCTGATATCCGGACCCTGTACCCACCTCCAAGACTTTTTTTCGGTCATTAAGTTCCAAAGCTTCAGTCATCAAACCAACAATAGCCGGCTGGCTCAATGTTTGGTGGTGGCCAATAGGTAGCGTTATATCTTCATAAGATCGGCTTCTAAAGACTTCTGGAACAAAAAGTTCCCTAGGCACGCGCTCCATCGTTGCAACCACAGATGGCTCGGTTACGCCTGCGCGCCGAAGCGAAAACACTAGCTCCATTTTGATATTCTCAGAGTGATTACTATCAAAACTCATAATAATTTGATCCCTTAGTTTATCGCTTATTGTTAAACTTTTGTTTTTTAAAAGTCTCTTTCAATGTCCGAACCATCGTTTTATGCGTTAAATTAATTGAGAGTGGAGTTACCGAGATTCGATTATTTTGGATCGCGGCCAAATCCGTTCCAGGAGAGTGGCTAACGGAACGCTTTTGGGCGCCTATCCAAAAATATGGCTCCCCTCTCGGATCATTGCTCTCGACAATTTCGTCACCAACCTTACGACGGCCTTCACGAGTAATATCAATACCTTTTACTTGTGTATTGGGTACAGGGGGAAAGTTAACATTTATTAAAACATCTCTTGGCCAAGAAACAGAAATTACCCTTTTTATAATTTTTGTAGAATAAGTTTCTGCAGCTGACCAATCTATTTTTCTGGTTGAACGCTGTTCAGCTACTTCTTGGCTAAGTGCAATTGCCGGAATACCAAAGAGTGTGGCCTCCATCGCCGCTGCGATTGTTCCAGAATACGTAATATCTTCGCCAAGGTTAGACCCGCAATTAATCCCAGAAAGAACTAAATCGGGGGGACTATCCTTCATAATTTTATTAATCGCTAAAACCACGCAGTCAGTTGGTGTCCCATTTACACTGAAACGATTTTTAGCAAACTTATTAATCCGGAGTGGGGACCGCAACGTCAACGAATGGCCAGTAGCGCTTTGTTCAGTGTGCGGTGCAACAACCCAAACATCCTTTGCAAGTTTCTTGGCAATTATTTCCAGCTTTCTTATTCCCGTAGAATTAATGCCATCATCATTCGATATCAATATGCGAGCATTCTTCAAATTAAGAGGAGCGTTAAACATTAGCCTCAATTTTTTCAACGCCGCCCATATAATTCCGCAGGGCCTCTGGAACTACGATTGAGCCATCTTCTTGTTGATAATTCTCCATTATCGCAATTAAAGTACGGCCTACTGCTAAACCCGAACCATTTAAGGTGTGGACATATGCCGTTCCTTTCCCATTTTTCGGCCGATAGCGCGTCATCATCCGACGAGCCTGAAAATCACCACAATTGGACACGCTGGAAATCTCACGGTAGCGCCTTTGACCGGAAAGCCATACCTCAAGGTCATAGGTTTTACGGGCTGAAAACCCAAGATCCCCCAGACAAAGTGTGACAACTCGATAAGCCAAATCTAGCCTTTTCAATATTTCCTCAGCGCACATAATCATACGTTCATGTTCTTTTTCCGACTCTTCTGGCGTAGTTATCGCAACCATTTCAACTTTAGAAAACTGATGTTGCCGAATCATGCCGCGGGTATCCTTTCCTGCCGAGCCAGCCTCCGATCTAAAGCAAGATGTAATCGCAGCAAAACGCCGCGGCAAGCTATTTTCATCCACCAGACTATCGCCTAGAATGTTAGTTAACGGTACTTCCGCAGTGGGAATGAGATAAAGCCCATCAGTAGTTTTAAATAGATCTCTTTCAAACTTTGGCAGCTGTCCAGTACCAAAAAGCGCTGTATCGCGCACTAGCGCTGGGGGGCTAACCTCCGTGAACCCATTTTCATTGGTATGTAAATCAAGCATGAAAGTAGCTAGCGCACGCTCCATTCTAGCAAGAGATCCGGACAAAATAACAAATCGTGAGCCAGACATCCTAGCTGCAGTCTCAAAGTCCATTTGACCTAGCGCCTCGCCAAGATCAAAATGCTCTTTAGCTTGGAAAGATAATTTTTTTTGCTTACCCCACTTACGGAGCACAACATTATCGTCTTCATCTTGTCCTTCTGGAACATCTACCGCTGGTATATTCGGGAGCCCCCCAAGGATCAAATTCAGTTCACTGCTAACAGATTTAGCATTTTCCTCTGCTTCCGCTTGGGCCTTTTTAGAATTTGAAACTTTTTTTATTTCATCTTCTGCGTCTTCACCATTAGCTTTCTTCTGACCAATAATCCGTGAAAGTTCGTTCCGACGCGTCTGTATTTCCTGAGCCTTCGTCTGATAATCGCGGCGCCGTTTATCAATCTCGATAAGCTTAACTGCGATGGGTTCAATACTTCGACGGGCACAGTCAGCATCAAAAACATCAGGGTTTTCTCGAATGAATTTGATATCCAACATCTTATTTTTCCACTTATTCTAATAATGCTACTTTGAATAAAACAAATAATATAAACAGAAATATTTAAAATCACTAATTATTAAAATCAGTCTCATCAATTACTTCTTCATCCTCAGTATTAGCCTTTTTCTTCTCAACCGCACGTACTGCAATAATTGAAATTTCGTAAAGAATAATTATTGGAATTGCTAGACCAATTTGGCTAATAATATCTGGTGGCGTTAAAATCGCGGCCGCAATAAATACAATTACTAGAGCATATCTGCGTTTTGCCGCTAGCCCAACAGACGTTACAATGCCAGCTCTAGCAAGCAAAGTAAGAACAATTGGCAGTTGAAAACTTATCCCAAAGGCAAATATCAACCGCATAACAAGCGAGAGATATTCATTGACTTTTGCTTCCAATTGAATCGGCAGACCACCGGAAAGCCCTGCCGACTCAAAACTTAGAAAAAACTTCCAAGCAAGGGGGAAAATAAAATAGTACACCAATGCACCACCCGCAAAAAATAGAATCGGCGATAATACTAGATAAGGTGCCAAAGCCATTTTTTCATTTTTGTAGAGTCCCGGCGCTACAAATTTCCAAAACTGCAACGCTACGAATGGGAACGAGACAAACATTGCTGCCCAGAAAGATACTTTTATATAGGTAAAGAACGCCTCATGAAGAGCGGTATAAATTAACCGACGATTTTGACCTGTTTCATGTATAATCTCAGCAAGCGGCTCAACAAGAAAACTATAAATTTGTTCAGAAATTGCGTAAGCACCGCAAAAAACTATAAAGATAGCTATAACAGAATACATCAAGCGATTACGGAGCTCAATAATATGCTCCATCAACGGCGAGGTATTTTCTTCAATACCCTCGCTCAATCTTTAATCTCCTTTTTCTGAGTTTTAGACGTCTCTGGAGGCAGGTCTTCGAGGGACCCTTTAGATAGTTCTTGCGGCCCCCTCTTTGGCGCTCCACCATCGGATAACACATCATTATCTAAGGGATCATCATAGGAAGGATCATCTAGATCAACCGGGTTTGAGAACTCATCTCCAGTAAAATCAAAAGCACTTTTGATTTCACCATCAGAATCGATTGTATCTTCCAATGCAGTATTCGGATCAAATAATCCAACTGAATCAATTTGTTTTTTCACTTCATCAAGTTCGGTATCTCGGATCATATCATCAACATGACCACGAAAATCCCTTGTCATTGATTTTGCCTTACCGACCCACTGTCCTACAGTCCGCAAAACTCGAGGCAACTCTTTAGGCCCAATAACAATGATTGCAAAGATAAGTATAAAAGTGATTTCGGTCCAACCGATATCGAACATTTACGCTACCGTTCTGGAAATGAAAACTAAAAAACAACTAATTTTAAGAAAAATCAACTTTTAACTGAGCTTTCTTTATTTTTAGAGGATTCTGAAACTTGCGTCGCAGTGTTCTCATCAGTGACTGGTTCTTTTTTAGAATCTTCTGGTTCTTCTGCCATACCCGACTTGAAATTCTTAACACCTTTCGCGACATCGCCCATAACTTTTGGCAATTTACCCGCACCAAAAATAATTAAAACGATCACAAGGACGAGTACAACTTGCCAAACACCAATGCCCATTTAATCAAACTCCTATCACTATTTTTATCTAACCTGCGGATAATGCCAGAATCGAACACATAGAGCAATGATTTGAGCAAAACTATCAACACCTTAACCTTAGCCCATCACAGCCGTATTTTAGTTTTAAAATAAAAATTAAACATTTAAAGCTTTGCTTTGCTCCCACCCAAACATTGTGGTGAAGGCATCGTTGTCCCACCTTTTTCTGTCCATTCTCTGGGCGTTAACGTTTGTAATGCCAATGCGTGTATTTTATTTTCCAATTCGTCGGCTAAAATTTTATTCACCCTCTGATGTCGACGAACCAGCTTCTCGCCTTCAAAATCATCCGATATAATTATAACTTTGAAATGAGATTCTGATCCAGGTGGTACGTTGTGCATGTGGCTTTCATTGATGACTTCAAGTCCCAGCAAAGGAATTGAATCAACTAACTTTTGCTCTAATAAGTTTTGTACGTTCATTTTTCTTTTCCAAAATCAAGTTCTTTATTAGTCTAGACCTCTTAACCACTTACGTAAATGTTTGAGGATTTAACGTGGGAAAAATTTTTTCATTCGAGATTGAACTTGTGGTGAAATAAAATTTTCAATCGGCCCTAAAAAAGACTTCAAATACACCATCGTCATTGGATCAGTTATAGAAAGTTGGCTAATCATAGCATCTACCGTTTTATAAGTTTCTTCTATAAAATAAGCGGCATCTCGACTTACGATGTCCCAATCGCCATCTCGATCCGCGACAAAATAAACTAATTGATCTAAAAAAAACCGATGGCGAATATTAGTATTATTCAAAATAAATTGAGCCATACGTTCTCTAGACAACGGTTCTGAATCCTCGTTGTTTGCACGATATTCCTCGGGTGAGATTTTACAAATCAATATTTCATCTGAATCTTTGGACAAATGAATAGCGTTATCATCTGCGACTACGCGAAGTGCATAATCATAATCCATTGTCGAAAAATATTTAACTCCACTATCCCTCGCTAATAAATCTGGTTCAATCATCAATGGATGAGGAAATAAGCACTGTGTTACAATACCTACTCTGGCGCTTGACGTTTGCCGAGACTTACCAACCCACCAATTCAGTTGAGAAGGATAACTAGTAGAGCACTTTGAACCCATAAAAAATGCGTCTAAAATAGGGTGCATATGATTAAAACAAAGCTTAACCAAGTTCCTAGCGGTTAAATAAAAAGCTATATTCTCATATAAAATAGGAGATGCAGTCGTCTCGTTCAATCGTAGTAGTGGAACCATCACTGCGCGTTTACCTTTTTGACGAAGGCCATGCATTCGAGCCAAAGAGCCGTCCGCGACAATAAAATCTGAGTCCATAAGTACCGCCGCCGAGCCCTTAAGATCCGATAGCATGTGATTTGCTGTTATACGCTGAACATTATGTTTGACTGTCTTAACATCGGAATTCGAAATCGCTTGATCTAGATTTCCACCACCAAAAGGAATTTCATCAAAATAGTAAAAGTTAATTTCTGCGTATTTGGAAAGCTCAAGTAAATTAGACCCAAACAATTCGCGTGATGTCTTATCCGTGTAGATATGATAGTGGATTTCAGCACTTTTAGCTATTTCAGGTAGATTACCTGGAGCCAATTGAGAAACCAGAGACAAGTCAATAAACTTACGAACGAAGGGCTGCCCCCAAACCGTGACAAAAAAATCATAGCGCACTCAGATGCCTACTCTGTTACAAGTGATGCGAGGTCTTCACCGTCATCGGGATCAAGCGGTATTTCATTTATCAAATCTTTTTCAGGTAATTCCTCAAGTTCATCAGGATTATTAGTCAAAGTTGTATTTGCCCGAGTACTAAGGGTCTGGATTGCCGGGCGCTTATCAATCAAACCCGCTGCTTTTAATTCATCCATACCCGGCAAATCATCAATACTTTCCATAGCAAAGTGATCAAGAAATCTTTCTGTTGTGCCCCATGTGACGGGTCGACCCGGCGTCCGTCGGCGACCCCGCGGCCGTATCCACCCTGCTTCAAAAAGCACATCCATTATACCTTTACTCAAACCAACACCACGGATTTCCTCAATCTCTGCTCGCGTTACAGGTTGGTGATAAGCACAAATTGCTAAAGTTTCAACGGCGGCCCGTGAAAGTTTACGGTTTACCGTACGGTTAACCATCAATGACTGTGCAATTAACGGATCTGTACGAAACGCCCAGCCGTTACCACGATTTACAAGATTAACTCCACGATTGGCATAATGGCTTTTAAGCTCCTCAAGCAGCAAATCAAGTTCCACCCCATCAGGCATCTTATCTTCGAGTACTTTTTTTGGAACGGGTTCTGCGGATGCAAAGATTAAGGCCTCCAAAACCTTCAGAGCATGTGTGTTAATTTCAGTCATGATATTTTCACCCCTGTTTTAATTTGTTCCTCCTCGGTTGCTAAATCATGGCTTCCTTTGCGATTAGAGTCTTTAATAAAAATAGGTTCAAAAGCAGCACTCTGGCGTATTTGCATTTTACCTTCTTTGGTCATCTGGAGAGCGGCAGTAAACGTAGAGGCTATCGCTGAACGGCTGATAATATCTCCTCGAAGCTCAATTGGTAAAAATTGTTCGAGACGCGCCCAATCAGGAAGCTTGCCAACCATCCCGACCATGCGTTGAATAGCATCATCCGATGAAAATAAATCGGAACCTTGAATATGCAGAGTTTTAACGTTGGAACGGTGCGTGTGCTCTCCATAAGCACTAAGAAGATCATAAATTGAAACTTCATAAATAGAAGTAGAGTTGTAACCAAATTTTTCTGGATCGCCGCGTTTAAAAAAATCCTGATCCAATTGAAAACGAGCTGTGATCTGAGCCCCAGAATTTTGTATGCTCTCTAATCTCTGCAGCTGGAACTGCAAGGCTTCTGACAATTCCTCACCAGTTGGTTCGTCTTCAAGAGACATATCGGGGATGAGTAATCGCGACTTTAAATAAGCCAGCCAAGCTGCCATCACCAGATAATCTCCTGCAAGTTCCAGATTTGAACTTCGTATTTCGGTGACCCAATAAAGATATTGGTTTGCCAATTCTAAAATCGAAATTTTCGTTAGGTCGACCTTTTGATCGCGAGCCAAGGTTAAAAGAACATCAATTGGCCCCTCGAAACCACCCACATCAAGCACAAAACCCGCTCCACGTGAGCCATCCAACGGTTGCTGACCCTCAAAATCATTGATAATCAAATTAATTTCGTCACCCATATTTTAGAAAACACCTGTTATATCGATCATAAACTCAGCCAACTCAGCAGCTGGAATAGCGACAGCCCACATAAATATATTTAAATCAAGTCCAACTTGATCACCTAACCACGGCAATAAAAACAATCCGACAAGGATAATACCAAAACCAGTTCGCTCCAACCGCTCAAGTTGCTTCGCGATTATTGGCGGTAAAATTCCAACCGCGACACGTCCTCCGTCGAGAGGTGGAATTGGAATCATATTGAAAATACAAAGGATTAGATTAAACAGTAGCAACATCATTAAATTCTCTGCCAACCAACTTTGCATAAAATACGGTACACTATCAACAAGATGGAGAAGAAGAACTGCTATAATTGCGAGAATCAAATTTGCTCCAGGTCCAGCTAACGCGACTAAAACCATATCCCTACGAGGTTTTGCGAGCGCCCAAAAGTTAACTGGCACAGGCTTAGCATAACCAAAAGACATCTTACCACCAGAAGCCAGTAACAAAATCGCCGGGAGGACGAGTGTCCCAAAAAAATCTATATGCTTGATTGGATTAAACGTTACACGACCCTGATTAAATGCTGTACGGTCGCCTAACTTCCAAGCAACCCAGCCGTGGGCAGCTTCATGCAGGGTAACTGCAAGTACGATCGGTATCACCCAAATAGAAATTTTATAAAGAAATGAATATTCTTCCATCATTCAGTTAATACCAAGCTCCACCAGACGTTCAAGCGCGACTTTTCTATTAAGCGATTCAAATTTTTCAATTCGGACTAGTGCGCGTTCCAAACGATCCACCGATCTATGCGAGAGATTAGAAACCACATCGGCAATTGCCCGCATCTCGGACATATCGCCATTGCAATGTAATACAACATCACACCCGGCCTCTAGCGCAGCCTTCGTTCGGAATGAAAAATCTCCATCCAATGCTCGCATCGATAAATCATCAGAAATTAATAGACCATCAAAAGATATCTCTTCACGGATAATTTTCTGGATAATTTTACTAGACGTCGTTGCTGGGTTTTCTGGATCTATAGCGTTATAGATGATATGCGCTGTCATGGCCAGAGGCATGTCGGCCAGCAATTTAAAAGGTAAAAAATCAATCTTAGATAACTCGGTCCAATCTGTTTGTACAATTGGAAGAGCTTTATGACTATCAACATTAGCACGTCCGTGCCCTGGAATATGCTTAATAACTGGTAAAACCCCTTCCATTAATAGAGCATCGCAAGCCACTCTTCCTAAAATTGGTATCTTTTCAGCGTCACCACCAAATGCCCGATCACTAATAATAGGGTCCGTACCGTCAAAACGGATATCTAATACCGGTAAACAATTTACATTTACGCCGAGATCTCGCAACTCTTCTCCGATCAATCGGATGTTCAGATGTAGAGCTTCACAGGCGAGGTCAATATCTTTTGTCGCCAAATCGGCAAATACCTGTGCGGCCGGCGGCTCTCTCCAATGAGGCACGCCAAGCCTCACTACACGGCCCCCTTCCTGATCAATTAGAATGGGGGCCTTATCATTATTAATTGATTTACGCAGATCCTTTATTAATTTTTTTAATTGCTTCGGATTAACACAATTTCGAGCAAATAAAATAAAGCCAATGGGTTTAGTTTCAGCAAAAAATACAGATTCATCAGGCATAAGATTTGGTCCCTTACAGCCAAAAATTACTGCTTTAGAATGGTTCATCGACAACATTTCTATCTAGGAGGAGCAACAACAAGACAGCCAACTTTTGCTCTAGCAAGCGCCTGGCAAAGGGCCGTGGCAGAGGCCCGATTTGCAATCGGCCCGGCCCGCAGGCGAAAAAAGATACCTTGATTTCCAAGATCTGCACGAACTACATTGAGCTTTAATTTACGAAGAAGGTTTTTATTCTTTGTTCGCAGGCGCAACCATTCTTTTTCTGCACTGGCAGCAGTTCTAACCGCAGCTAATTGAATTTGATAACCACCCACTCGCTGGTTTTTAATTGCTGGATCTCGAATAGCCGGGGGTGCAGGGTTTGGCAAAGACGTTGATTGAATTTTAGGGATCAGGTTTAGCATATTTTTAGAAGATTTTTTTCTCAAAACGGAAGATGCCGAATTCAAAGCGGGCTTTTTTATTGCTTTGACTTCTTCAGTCGTTGGTTGAGAACCAATGGTTTTTGGAGCTTGGAACTGGCTTTCGGGTTTAAACATCAACTCGTCTTTTTCAAGTATCTTTGACCGAGACGGCAAAAGTGGGACTTCAGGACGTGGCAATAGATTTTCAGCCTTCTTCTGCGGCGGCTTACTCTCCAATCTGTCATAAACGAGTTTATCGCGATTTGGGAAATTTTTGCCACCCGGCTTCACTGGGCGTACTTTAAAAGGTTCTTCTGGCGCTCGCACAATCGGTAAACTATTAACAATTGAACTAAAAATTACATCATTCCATTGCGCCCAAGTGAAGTATACTCCCCCTCCTATTATGAGCAAAAATAATATGACCCTTATTCCAATAGTTCTCCGCCTGGGCCGCCGGCTAATTGACTCAAACTCAAGTGTGTCAGCTCGAAAGTCGTTATTATCAAGCCCAGGAATTTCATTAAGCTGTATATCACTAACTGTTACACCCCCATCGACTGAAGATTGGTATGATGAATTTGTAGCTTCGTCTCTAGATTGTATAGAAGGAGTATTTTGAGAATCACTTTCGCTACTTGGATCTACTGTATTTTCAATATCTTTATCGGGTGGAATATCACTAGAGGTCATCACCGCATCTCCTGAACTGGTTCGATTCCCATTAATTCTAATCCAGAAGCAATTACCATTGCCAGAGCTTTTACCAAAGCCAACCTCGCCAAGGTCAAAGGCAGATTATCCTCAGACAGAAATCGCAAAGATGTATTCTCTTTACTTCCTTTGCTCCAAAGAGCATGAAAAGCTGCTGATAAATCATGCAAGTAATACGCAATCCTATGAGGCTCACGAGCTTCCGCGGCTCCTTTCAGGGTCTGTGGCCAAGCAGCCATTATTTTTATCAAAGCAAGCTCTGCCGGGTCGATCAAATATCCAAAATCGCTATTTCTTAGAGCTTCAATTGAAATTTCTTCAGCTTTAAATATTTCCGCTGCCTGACGCATAACCGAACTGCAACGAGCATGAGAATACTGCACATAAAATACAGGATTATCGCGACTTTGCTCCAAAACTTTTGTAAGGTCAAAATCAAGTTGTGCATCATTCTTTCGGGTTAGCATAATAAAGCGAACAACGTCCTTACCTACTTTATCTATTACTTCACGCAATGTAACAAATGTTCCCGCACGTTTAGACATTTTAACCGGCTCACCATTGTCCATTAAGTTGACCATTTGACATAACTGAACATCGAGTTCACCGGCTGTCTCAGTCATTGCTTTAACAGCGCCCTGCATACGTTTAATGTAACCTCCATGGTCTGCGCCCCAAATATTAATCATGATCCTAAAGCCACGTCTGAACTTATCTAAATGATATGCCATATCAGTAGCGAAATAAGTCCACGTATCATCAGATTTCTTAATCGGCCTATCAACATCATCACCGAATAGTGTAGCACGAAATAAAGTTTGGGGGCGTTTTTCCCAATCGTCTAGCTGCATACCCTTAGGTGGAGGGAGGGCGTCCTCATATATTAATTTCTTGTCTTCGAGAATAGTCATAATTTCGTCGACACCCTCGCTCTCAACTAGATTACGCTCTGAACTAAAGACGTCATGAACTACTCCAAGAGCTAATAGATCTTCACGAATCAAACTCATCATTGAATCTATTGCAAATAAGCGCAGCGGTTTTAGCCAGCTACACTCCTTCTCATTTTGCCACCTATCTCCGTCTCTTTTAACAAGTTTTTTTCCGACATCGACAAGATATTCGCCCGGATAAAGTCCTTCTGGTATCCCACCAACATCAGCACCAAGAACTTCCAAATATCTAAAATGTAGCGACCGAGCAAGCATATTGACCTGTGCACCAGCGTCATTGATGTAATATTCTTTAGTAACATCATAACCAATTTTAGCGAAAAGATTAGCCAACACATCGCCAATTACTGCGCCTCGGCCATGCCCCACATGCATCGGCCCTGTGGGATTAGCTGAGACATATTCAATATTAACGGGTCTGTTGTTGCCTAACGTTGACCCACCGTATGCAATTCCTGCTTCTAAAACCTCAGCCAGACGTGCATGCCAAAAATTATCAACTAATACAATATTAATGAATCCAGGCCCGGCAACTTCAGCAGAAAACACACAATCCAGTTTCAATAACTCTACGACAATTTGTCCTGCTAGATCTTGGGGCTTTAGTCCGGAAGAATTAGCTAAAACCATAGCAGCATTCGTAGCCAAATCCCCATGTGTTATGTCTCGTGTTGGCTCTACCAAAACCTGTTTAAAATCTTGATCTTCGGGTAAAGTGCCTGATGCGACGAGATCTTTCAATATCTCAACGACAAAATCCCGCATATATTCAAAGTAATTTAAAGCTGCCATAAAATTGGTTCTTTTGTTGATGAAAATAGGTACTTCAGTTTTCCATAAGAATTAACTTACTATGTTCTTCATAAGCAAAACGGTCTGTCATACCAGCAATATAATCCGCCACGACTTGCGCCTTCTGCTCTTCGCTTTCGCCACTAACCTGTTCTTGCCATTCAATAGGTAAATGATTTGGCTCGCTTAATAGTAAAATAAATAATTCTCTCACCACTAAGCTCGCCTTTTCAGTCATTCGGCGCACCCGATCGTGACGATACATATTGTCAAAAAGAAAGTCCTTAAGTTTTCTATCTATTTCATGCATCTTTTCAGAGAACGAAACAACTGGATAGCTTAGAGCTCTTATATCATCTACGCTTTTTAATTTAGCTTCTTTTAATCGTTGACTTGATTCTGTCAAACAATCGTTCACCATATGTCCTATTAAGTCGCGTATCGCTTCGTGACGCTGGCGTGATTCACCAATGCCCGGAGCCTTACGAACAACGTTAGCGAAGATATCTCCCACCATTGGCAAATCGAATAATGCTTCCATTTTAAACAAATTAGCACGCAAACCGTCATCAATATCGTGATTATTATATGCGATATCATCAGCTAAGGCGGTTACCTGAGCCTCACCACTGGCATACGTGCCAAGCATCAAATCGTTTTGTAGATTATAGTCGCGAACTTCGCGCGGTAAAGGTTTAGCTCCTTCAACTTCGATAAGCGGGCCATTATGCTTAACGGTACCTTCTATAGTTTCCCAACTAAGATTTAAACCATCAAAATTGGGATAACGTTGTTCCAACCGTGTTATAACTGACAATGTTTGCGCGTTATGATCAAAACCGTCGTAAGGCAACATTAAATCGGCCAAAGCATGTTCACCAGCATGCCCAAATGGGGGATGACCTAGGTCGTGTGCTAACGCGAGCGCCTCAGCTAGATCTTCGTGTAGTCCTAAACAACGGGCAACTGTCCGTGCTATCTGAGCTACTTCAAGTGAATGTGTTAAGCGTGTTCTATAATGGTCCCCTTCGTGATTTACAAAAACTTGAGTTTTGTATTCCAGACGACGGAAAGCAGTAGAATGAATAATGCGATCGCGGTCGCGTTGAAAACAATTCCTCGTTTTGCTCTCGGGTTCGGTATATAGCCGTCCCCTAGTAAATTCTGGCAAGCACGCATAAGGTGCCATCTGAATTTTATTCAAAATACCCTGTTCCATGAGTTATAACTAAACCATAGTTTTCAAAAAACCCGCAATATTTTATACATTTAAGCCAGGTTTATTTGACTTTTTTTTATTTAAGGTTACATAAGCAAGTGTATATAATTACTATTACATAATTGAATTTAGGTTAAGATAACAGCAATGAGTGCTCTATCTATCACTGAAAGCGCAGCAAAGCGAGTTACTGAACTCATTTCTTCTGATGGAAATGAGAGTAATATGCTGCGCATTACAGTATCGGCAGGTGGCTGCTCCGGATTTTCATATAGTTTTGGGCTTGATGATGAGCAAGCTGAAGAAGATCAAATTTTTGAAGCGCACGGCGTTAAGGTTATAGTCGATGAAATGTCTCTAGAAATTTTAGGGGATTCTGAAGTTGATTTTGTTGAAGACCTAATGGGATCAGCCTTTAAACTCAGTATACCAAATGCAACTTCGTCTTGTGGCTGCGGAGTTTCGTTCGCGGTATAAGGTAGCGTTTCTATCGATATAGTTAGATTTCATTACAGGCGCTGTTACGTATAAATCATAGTAATATTTTATTTGGTTAAATCTTAAATGGTCAAAATTGCGACATGGAACGTCAATTCTGTTAGAGCCCGCCTACCTCATTTACTCAGATGGCTCGATGAATTTTCTCCAGATATAGTTCTGCTACAAGAACTAAAATGCGTTGCTGAGGCTTTCCCACATATTGAGGTTGAAGACAAAGGTTATAATATCGCCGTATCTGGTCAAAAAACTTATAACGGTGTCGCTATCCTCTCAAAGTCACCAATTGATATAGAATTGACAAATTTGCCGGGCAATAGTGAAGACATTCAAGCCCGTTATATTGAAGGTTTCACGAGCGGTGTCAGGGTTGCGGCAATTTATCTGCCAAATGGTAATCCTGTAGATACCGACAAATATCCCTACAAACTAAACTTTATGGAACGTCTCCATGATCGTGCAAAAGAACTTCTTGCAACTGAAGATCCATTTGTTCTTGGAGGTGACTACAATGTTATTCCAGAAGATGCAGATGCTTATGAGCCTGAAAACTGGAGAGGAGACGCTCTTTTCCGTGCCGAGACCCATGCATTATGGCGTAAGTTAATATACCTTGGTCTGACAGATGCCTTCCGTGTTTTTAATCCGGAAGCTGGAAGATATTCATATTGGGATTATCGCGCTGGCGCCTGGAACAAAGATCATGGCATACGCATTGACCATCTACTGCTATCGCCCCAGGCTGCCGACCTCTTAATATCATCCGATATTGACCGTTCACCACGCAGTTGGGGAAAACCTTCTGATCACACGCCTGTTTGGTGTGAGCTAAACATATAGCAGCAAAATCCTAGTTATTATTAAAACCATAATTATTACACTCCATAACTCATTCTTCTCCAGGATAAAACACACAATTATGCTTTGATTAAATTTTACTAGACCAACAATAAAAAATACTTAATTATATAATTCATACACTTATATACTTTAATGTTTATTTAAATCCAAAGGGAGAAATCCAAATGATAAAATATTCAGCTAAAATTCTTACACTCGGCGCGGTATTTGCCATTCTAGTTGGCACCGGAATATGCAAACCATTAAAATCCGCAGAATTTAATTTTCGAATGCATACTTTTATTCCGCCCGTTGCCAACCCAGCCAAAACATTTTTAGCGCCTTGGGCAAAAAAAATAAATAAGGATTCTGGTGGCCGAATTAATGTAAAGCCTTTTTGGGCAATGCAATTGGGCGGAAAACCCACTCAATTACTTGATCAAGTACGTGATGGTGTTGTTGATATCGTATGGATTTTGCCAGGTTTCACGACCGGCCGAATGCCTAAGATTGAAACTTTTGAATTACCGTTCATTCACAAAGATGCGGTTTCAACAACGCTTGCGCTCCAAGACTTCCAGGCCAAACACCTGGGCGATGAGTTAAAAGAATATCATCCCTTGATGCTTCACGCACATGAAGGTGAACTCTTTATGACCAAAAAACCAATCACCAAAATGTCTGACCTTAAAGGCCGCAAAATGCGCGCCGCAAACCGGTCCGGTGTTTGGCTACTGCAAGCCCTGGGTGTAGACGCCATCGCAACACCTCTTGGACGGATCCCGCCAATGCTCGCCAAAGGAACCATCACTGGCGTTATGTTGCCCTATGAGATTTCTCCAGCAGTTAAAATGCATGAGCTGACATCTTACTTCACCGAGCTGGCAGAGCCTGATACACGTTTGGGAACGGCCGTGTTCACATTCCTGATGAACAAGAAAAGCTATGCAAAACTTCCTGCAGACCTGAAGAAAGTCATTGACGCAAACTCTGGTCGTAGTATTGCACGATCTGTTGGTGAAAACTGGCAGGCTATCGAGGCACCTGGACTTAGAGTTATGAAGTCCAAAAAGAAAAATAAGTTCTCTCGTCTTAGCGTTGAAGAGTCGATGAAAATCAAAAAAGCAACAGCAGTTGTATATGATCAATTCAAGGCTGAAATGAAAAAGCATAACATCAATGGTCAAGAACTGATCAACGATGCCCGTGCAATGATCGCTAAATACCGCAAATAGAGAACAGGTACTAAATTACCGTGAACGAAATTCTAGAAGGTTCAGCCCGGCCCACCGATAAGGTGGGTCGAGTTCTCTATAAGCTGTCTGCCGGATTGACATTGTTCGGCAGCTTTGTCATCGCGTCTATGGCAGCCATCGTTACCTTCAATGTCACGTGGCGAGCAGCGTCACTTGGCTCCGTAACCGGTATTATTGATCTTATCGAGCTTTTGACCAATACGGCTGTATTTGCCTTTCTGCCCTACTGTCAGTTGATGCGGGAAAATGTCATCGTTGATTTCATTTTGACGAAAGCACCCACCCGAGCAAAAACGATGTGTGATGCCTTTGGTAGCCTCATATTCATCGTGATTGGCTGTCTTCTTACGTGGCGGCTTATTTTGGGCGGCTTCGATATGTACAAATACAACGAGTCCTTTACCACTATTGGCTTTCCGCGTTGGATATCTTTTCCTTACGCAGCTTTTTGTCTTTCCTTATTGGTTACTGTTTGCATCTACACGTTTGGCCGATCCATCGCTGAAACGCGCGCTAATAAGTTCTTTGACGATTCATTAAACGGGCCCGGCCCTGAAATACACGGGGAGCACTAATGCCCTTAATTGATTTAACAGGCCTTCAATTCGGCATTACCGGCTTCGTCATCCTTATGACGCTCCTGGCCATTCGAGTGCCGATTGGTGTGGCCATGCTAGCCGTCGGTATATTGGGCTATCTATCTATCGCCGGCCCGGTCGCTTTGATGAGTTATTTGAAAACTGAGGTCTATTGGCGCTTTACGACTTATGATTTATCGGTGGCACCCCTCTTTATCATGATGGGCCAATTTGCCGCTAAAGCGGGCCTTTCGCAGGCACTGTTTACCGCAGCCCATCGCTGGCTGGGACATTTCCGAGGGGGTGTTGCCATGGCCGCTGTCGGCGGTTGCGCCGGTTTTGGAGCGATCAGCGGCTCGTCACTTGCAACCGCTGCAATTATGGGCCAAGCCGCCCTCCCCGAGCTTAAACGTTTTAATTATTCCGGCTCCCTCGCCACAGGTTGTTTGGCAGCCGGCGGCACCCTTGGCATTCTTATTCCGCCGTCACTAATCCTGATTATTTATGCGATTATGGTCGAAGCAAATATCGCAACTCTTTTCCAAGCAGCCCTCATTCCCGGCATTCTTGCCGCCCTGGGTTATATGCTGGTAATTTCTTTGGTTGTGCGTATTTTCCCGGATTCCGGACCTGCTGCACCTAAGGCCAGCCGAAGGGATCGCTGGAGAGCCCTTGCCGATATTTGGGCGGTATTATTAATTTTTATTCTGGTGATGGGCGGCATTTATTCCGGCATCTTTACTCCTACCGAAGGCGCTAGTATTGGCTGTGTCGGCACATTCCTAATCGCCATAACCCGAGGTGGTATGCGTTGGGGAGGCATCAAAGAAGTCTTTTTCAGCACGGCTTCAACAACCGGCCTGATATTCCTAATTATCCTTGGCGCAGCAATATTTAACGCCTTCCTTGGTTTTACCGAACTGCCGAATGAGCTCGCAGATTATTTCAAAAACTCAGGTTTGCCGCCGGTGACCGTTATAATGATGATGGTAGTGATTTATATTCTGCTCGGCTTCATCATGGACAGCCTATCGATGATCCTGCTAACCGTGCCGATATTCTGGCCAATCATTGCTGCCCTCGATTTTGGCATGCCAGTAGATGACGTAAAACTTTGGTTTGGAATCATATCTCTGATTGTTGTAGAGGTCGGATTGATAACCCCACCAGTTGGTCTCAATGTTTTTGTCATCAGCTCGATGGCAAAAGATGTCCCAATGATCGAGACGTTTAAAGGAGTGATACCATTCTTTCTTTCAGATGCTGTCAGAGTAGTTATTATAATATGGCTACCGTCTCTAACCCTTTTCCTGCCACACTTACTAGCGGCAGATTAAATTCAGTTGGGTTAAATCAGCGCTTCCTTATACTTATTTGTCGGCTCAAACTCTGAAACATTTACTACTCTGGGATTGCTAACATAGAGCTTTCTGTTTGGGTGCATACCAGCTCCAAGAACCGCAGACACGGCTGAACACCGCATTCTATTTAGCAATCTAGTATCAGCTTGTCCCACTGACGGGTGAGTTCCACTATTCTTAGTAACAGCATCCTCCCATTTAGCCTTTCGCTCTTTATGAGTTTTCGGATCATTTAATTGTTCGCAGTTTAGTTCATTCTTATTCAAGTCAACCTTGATATTGTCGCCTTCCTCAATAAGCGCTATCGGCCCTCCCTCGGCCGCTTCTGGACCAACATGACCAATTACCAATCCAACCGACCCCCCGGAAAATCGACCGTCAGTCATCAAACCAACCACAATATCCCGCTCACGACATAGGGTGGTTATTCTGGAAGTTGAATCAAGCATTTCAGGCATTCCCGGACCGCCAACTGGTCCTTCATATCTAACGACAATCATATCCAAATTTTTGAGCATTTCTGGCGTCGAATCTAAATATTCCAGCAATTTTTGTTCACCATTAAAGATTTTGGCTACACCCAAAAACACATTGTCTTCTAACCCTCCTTCAACACCGGCTAACTTTAAGACCGCGCTAAATTCGGGAGATAAATTACCGCCCAATACTCGCAAGCCCCCGGTTTCTTTATAAGGATTTTGTACGCTATATATTACATCACCATCTGGATCTAGAGGGCATAACCGTTCAATTTGTTGACCCAAAGTCTCACTTGTGCAAGTCAGGGTATTTCCATTTAATAACCCAGCGTTCATTAAGTCTTTTACGATGACTTGCATCCCTCCTTTGCGATCAATATCGACCATTGAATAAGCTCCAAAGGGACGAGCATTTACAACTACTGGAATAACATTTTCAGATAAATGATTAAACTCAGCAGCACTCATAATGTCTGTTGAAAAGTCCTTGTAGCCAGCCGCGCGAGCTATTTCCGGAGCATGGAGCATAACGTTAGTCGACCCTCCGACTGCCATTGAAACTATAATTGCATTTCTGATTGAATCTCTCGTTACGATGTCACGTGGCGTTATACCTTTTGTTATCAGATTGGATAGATAATCAATAAGCTCATTCGGAAATTTATTGGTTCGGCGTAAATCCTCCGAAGCGGGCGATACCATATGTACTGGTTGCATCCCAACTACGCCTATGAAGGTTTGCATCGTATTATACGTAAACATGCCCCCGCAACTACCAAATCCAGGGCAGGCCTCCACAGCTATACGGCGTTTTAACAGCTCGTCATCGCTTCCTGCAATTTGGTAGCATGAGACGATATCGATGGCTTCACCCGTTTCAGAGTCAACTCCAGGTCTAATAGATCCATCAGACATAATTATAGCTGGTCTATTATGCTCTAGAATAGCCGCTAACGTACCTACAGGCGGTTTATCACACGCCACAACGGCTATCACACCTTCCAAGCCGGTGGCACTTAAATGTTCACATAGAGTATCATTGGTAACCTCTCGCCCTATTAAAGAATATCGCATTTCTGAAGTTCCGTTCCTTATGCCGTCTGAAGTGGCAACCGTAAACTCTGGCTGGACTAACCTCATGGATAATTTACCGGGTTCAACCCCAACTCTATCACGAAGCGCTTCGTGTATAATATTAACCTTTCTACCGACACCCATGTAACATTGAGAATCGCCCTTATTTCCAACTACCCCTATTGAAGGTTCATGAATTAAATTAAGGTCAGTTCCTAACTCTCGAGCGATACCAAAAGTCTGTGAATTTCGACCAGGATTTTTATCAATCAGTACTGTCTTAGAATTCTTCATTTACACCCCAACAAATCAGTTGCCACCATAAAGTCAGCGCGCATACCGCGCTGTGGCTTAGATTTAAATTTTTGATCGCGCATTAGGTATACATGTATTCCCTCGAATATGTTGCCATACAACAGGTACAACATCTATTATTTTTATTTAATTAAGCTATTCATACCTTATTATCTAATGGATTCAATATTTTTATTGAAAGCCACAAAATTCGCATAAATTGTATTTCAGATTTCTTTAGTCATTCTTAATCGGTTTGTTCAATTTCTCTTAAGCGCTTTCTAAGCTCAACATCCAATTGTGCTAACTGATGATCAAACTTGGCTATACGACTTAAACACTCTCGACGTCGGCCCGACAGAAAATGGTTACCGAGCCGCCGTAATCCCCAAAGCCCAAAAACTAAAAATAAAAAACCACCAGCTCCGATAAGAATAAAAGCGGTCAATTGGCGATCATAGGATACTCCAGCCGCCACTATCGCCCCCCAAAATCCAATTGTAATAAAGGCTAAAGCTCCAACCGCTATAACTCTCGTCATAAATTTATAATCGTTTTTCTCATCCTGTTCAGCATCTAAAATTGCATTAGTAAATTCATGAACAGCCATTTCTTGCCAGCGTTTAAAAGACATACCACCGCTATCCGACCTACCTTCCCGGATAAAGTTTTCCAACCGTTTAACTATTAATTCACTGCGCTGCTTAGGAGTTGGCTTATTACCTGACCGATTTTTTTCATTACCTGCACGATTTAAATTATTTTTTATATTTTTTTTTTCAGCTTTTGAACTCATAGAGTAGGATCATCCCAATTATTTGAAAAGTTGTTAAATAAAGCGCCCTTCATGAAACCGCGTCACGACGTTCATCTACACCTTCGGGATCTTGGTGTATAAGAACCTCAGTATTTGGAAAGACTTCTTCAACCATATACATCACTTCATCAGCAATTTCATGTGCCTCGGATAGTGAGATATCTTTTGGCATTTCAGCATGAAATTGAATAAATGAAGTAGCACCGGAAGACCTTGTACGCATATCGTGAACGTTCAGAACCTTCTCATGGCCTTCTGCAATATCTTTAATGCGTTTTCGGTCTTCATCTGGGAATTCTCTATCCATTAAGACATCAAATGCCTGTCCCCCAATTTTATAGGCACCAAACGACATATAAAAAACAATCAATACAGCAAATATAGGATCAGCCATGGTCCACTGTAATTTTGCAGAGAGGATCAATGATATAATAACAGCTACATTTACAAGGATATCCGCTCGATAATGGAGAGAATCAGCGCTAATCGCTATAGAATTTGTTTTTTTTACTACGTAAGTCTGAAAACCAACCAAGAGTAAGGTCATTATAATAGCTATTACCATAACCCCAATACCAGTATCACTATTTGAAATTTCCTGCGGCTTCACAAAGCGATCAACAGATTCTAAAAGAAGGAATACCCCGGAACCGGCAATAAATGCTGCTTGAGCTAAGCTGGCCAGGGCTTCCGCCTTACCATGACCAAATCTATGCTCTTTATCAGCTGGCTGAAGTGCATGACGTACTGCAATTAGGTTCACTAATGACGCACCGGCATCAAGAATAGAATCAACTAAAGATGACAATAAACTAAGGGAGCCAGTTACAAACCAAGCACTCATTTTAATCAAAATCAAAAGAGAAGCTACAGTAACAGAGGCATACGTCGCAGCACGCATAAGACGCTCATTACGCAACTGAGTAACTTCTGCGTTTGTGTCTAGTTTTTTTTTATTATCGTTCAATATTTAAATCACTCCAATTGTCAATTACACTCAAACTAATTATGGGTAAAGCCATTTGGTCTGCCAACCACTATCAGATCTAATATACACATAGCGATCATGCAGCCGAAAATTTTTTTCAGCCCAGAATTCAACCCTTTCATGAAGCACTCTGTAGCCTTCCCAGAATTTGGGACGCGGAACTTTCTCCATTTCAAATTTCACTGTGAATTTTTTTATTCGCTTTTCCAACTCAAACCGGCTTATTAACTCACGTGATTGCTGTGACGCCCAAGCTCCTATTTGACTCGCTCGGTCTCGACTCTCAAAATATAAATTGGCTTCTTCTTCGGTAACTTTCTCAACAGCACCATCGACACGCACCGTCCGACCCAACGTCTTCCAATGAAAACAAAGCGAAGCACGAGGATTTTGTGATAATTCTACACCTTTCTGACTTTCAGAATTTGTGTAAAAAATAAAGCCGCTTTCGTCTACACCTTTCAACAAAACCATGCGTACAGAAGGTTTGCCAAATTTATCTGCTGTCGCCAAAGCACAGGCATTTGGATTATTTAACTCAGCGGCACCCGCTTCTTTTATCCATTCATTGAAAATTACTACAGGCTCATCTGCTGCAAATTTAAATTCATCCATCAAAAGATCACTATTCCAATTCTTTAAGAAAGATTTTATATTATGATATTATTAAACCTAGTCGGTATTTATTCTGACAATATACGTAAATTAAGCAAAATTAAAAACATGCCATTTAAATAATTAACACAGGAACAATAAAAAATGAAAGCTTCAAAACTTTTTATCATTCTAGCTGTTACCTCAATTCTATCAGCATGTGCTGAAAACCAAAATAACCAGAAACAGACAATTGGTACTATACTTGGCGCAGGCCTCGGAGCGCTCGTCGGATCTCAAGTTGGGACTGGCAAGGGTAAATTAGTCGCAGTCGCGCTTGGTGCTTTAGGCGGAGCATTTGCTGGTAGCCAGTTGGGTAAAGCACTCGATGATATTGATCGGTTAAAAGCCAACCAGACTCAACAAAGTGTGCTAGAAAACAACAAAGATGGCGTTTCTTCAACCTGGAAAAATCCAAATACAGGTAATAGTGGCCGCGTTACACCCACTCGCACAACACGCAAGGAAAGTTCGGGTGAAGATTGCCGAGGATATGAGCATGAAATATTTGTAGATGGCCAAAAAGAGGTTGTCAAAGGAACGGCATGCCGAAAATCAGATGGCTCGTGGCGAGTTATCAACTAATTTAATTGAATAATGAATTTACAGGACTTGAAATCATTTGTTATAAATCGTGACAGTTTCAGGATAAAATACTGCCATTTTATATTGCTATTCAGTGCGGAAAACCGCATAAAATAGTTACAAAGTCTAGACCTTTGAAACACATTAAATATTTTTGTCAATCATCCGCTAAATTTCATTTGCGCAACATTTTATCGCTGATCACATTTACAGGCAATTGACACTAGAAAGTATGATGAGGGATCAATGAATATTTCATCAGGCCTTATGGCAGGTAAAAAAGGATTGATTATGGGTGTCGCCAATAATCGATCGATAGCCTGGAGTATCGCCAAAGCCGTTTCGAGTGAAGGAGCCGAACTTGCCTTCACCTATCAAGGAGAGGCTTTACTGAAGCGCATCACTCCTCTTGCGGAATCAATCGGCTCGGATTTCATCATGCCGTGCGATGTCACGGATAGCG
>DUBF01000058.1:31030-130294 GCA_012960465.1 Rhodospirillales bacterium
TGAAAAAGTATTTAGTGAAATCGAGAAAAAATGGGGTAAACTAGATTTTTTGTTACATGGAATAGCCTTCTCTAACAAAAACGAACTTACCGGCAAATACCTTGATACCACAGCTGATAATTTTACACAGACAATGAAAATTTCATGTTATTCATTCACCGAAATTTGTCAAAAAGCCCAGAAATTGATGACTGATGGTGGATCTTTATTAACACTCACATATGCTGGTTCAGAGCGGGTTATGCCGCATTATAATGTGATGGGAGTGGCTAAAGCGGCCCTTGAAGCAAGCGTACGATATCTTGCTGAGGACCTTGGCAGCCAAAATATCCGTGTAAATGCGCTGTCAGCGGGCCCAATGAAAACACTTGCTGCCTCTGGCATTGGCGACTTTCGCTATATTTTAAAATGGAACGAATACAACTCCCCACTTCGCAGAAATGTTTCAGCCGATGATGTAGGAGGATCTGGAATGTACTTATTAAGCGACTTATCCTCTGGCGTAACTGGTGAAACTCATCATGTCGATTGTGGGTATAATATTATAGGCATGAAAGCCGTAGATGCCCCTGATATTACTGTAAACGGCGGTGACGTTTAAGTTGATGACAAATGTCAGGAAATAGTTTCGGTCTTCTTTTTAAGTTCACTACTTTTGGCGAAAGCCATGGCCCCGCTATTGGATGTGTAATTGATGGTACGCCCCCTAATATTGACCTAACAGAGGAAGATATCCAGATCTGGCTTGATAGGCGAAAGCCAGGCCAATCGCGATTTACCACGCAACGCAATGAAGCTGACCAAGTAAATATTTTATCAGGCGTTTTCGATGGTAAAACTACGGGTTCACCAATTAGTTTGATCATCAAAAACACAGACCACCGATCAAAGGATTATGACGATATTAAAGACCTCTACCGTCCCGGCCATGCCGATTATACCTACCACCAAAAATATGGTAATCGCGATTATCGCGGGTCAGGACGTGCTAGTGCTCGTGAAACGGCCAATCGCGTAGCTGCTGGTGCTATTGCGCGAAAGATCTTGGGTAACACCGTTAACGTGCGAGGGGCTCTGATACAAATTGGGACAAAAAAAATTAATCGAGATAACTGGAATTGGGATGAGATTAATAATAATGATTTTTGGTGTCCAGATCGGGAACAAGTTAAAGAATGGGAAAATTATCTCGATAGTGTTCGCAAATCGGGCTCCTCTATCGGTGCTATAATTGAAATCAAAGCTAGTGGGGTACCAGTTGGCTATGGCAACCCAGTTTATGACAAAATTGATGCAGATATCGCAAAAGCGTTGATGAGCATTAATGCAGTCAAGGGTGTTGAAATTGGTGCTGGGTTTGGAGCAGCAGAACTTAGCGGCGAAGAAAATGCTGATGAAATGTTCATAGAAGAGAAATGCCCAGCGTTTAAATCAAATAATGCTGGTGGCATCATCGGGGGAATTTCGACCGGCCAAGAAATTATCGCACGCTTTGCGGTTAAACCAACAAGCTCAATACTGACACCCCGAAGAACCATAACAACTTCAGGTAAAGAAACTCAGATCTCAACCAAAGGCCGACATGATCCATGCGTTGGTATCCGAGGTGTTCCAGTTGGTGAAGCCATGATCGCTTGTGTGCTCGCCGACCATATGCTGCGCCATAAAGCCCAATGTGAATAGAGCTGAATAGGCACATGCCCCAGCCCAAACATATTGTTCGTATTCCTTTACCAAAACCCGAGGAATTGGATGAAGTCACGCAAAAATATTTTACGATTTGCGAAGAAAAACTTGGCATGGTGCCAAATGTGCTACGAGCCTATACTGGTAATATAGAAAAGTTTCGAGTATTTACCTCTTACTATAATAAGCTAATGCTAGATGAAAAAGATTGCAATCTCACAATACTTGAGCGCGAGATGATTGCAGTCGTCGTCTCCTCAGCAAATCGTTGTTATTACTGCCTCGTTGCCCATGGCCAGGCAGTTCGTCAAATCTCTGGAGACCCCGAACTAGGCGAAATGATGGTGATGAATTATCGAGTTGCTGAACTGGATAAACGAACAAGAACAATGCTAGATTTTGCATGGAAACTTACCAAGAGCCCCTATGATATAAACGAAATTGACCGAGAATCGTTACGACAAGCAGAATTCTCAGACCAAGACATCTTTGATATCTGCGATACATCTGCTTTCTTTAATTATACTAATCGTATGGCTCATGGATTAGATATGATGCCGAATACTGAATATCATAAAAAAAACCGCTGAGCTTGACTATAATCACGGATTAAAGGAAAAACGGTACATCAAAAATTTAAACACAATAGCCGCCGTAGACATGATGTGCCCGCCACTCCAATATTAGTTTTTATAATAATAACAATTGATAGATTGAGTTAATACAAGAGGACTAAATTGCTTCAGAAGAATGACCATACTAAAAATCCATCTATTATTTCAGAGATAAAAAAAACTACGAATAGGAGGCAGCAATTAAAAACTCAACATTACCCTCAGGACCAGTAATTGGACTTTTTTCAATTCCAATTACCTCCCAGCCATCCAATCCTATCAGCCAATCTGAAATAAAATTACAAACTTGATCATGTAATTTTGAGTCTCTCACCACTCCTTTATTCCCTACTTGTCCCTTAGAAACCTCAAACTGTGGCTTGATTAACGCAACCAATTTAGCTCCTGCTTTTGCTAGCTTTATTGGTGCGGGCAGAACAGTCCTCAGTCCAATAAAGCTTGTATCGCAACATATAAAATCAATTTTATCTGGAACTTCTTTCTTTGTAATATACCGAGCATTAAATCGCTCTATGACAACCACTCTTGCATTATTACGAATTGTCCATGCTAATTGTCCATGCCCAACATCGACCGCATAGACTTTAGCGGCGCCTCTGCTTAATAACACATCACAAAATCCTCCGGTGGAGGCTCCAACATCCAGACAGATTGTATCCCTAACATTAAATTGGAAATGACTAAGTGCGTGTTCTAATTTGATCCCACCACGTGATACCCACGGATGGTCTTGGCCCTTAAGCTCCAACATTATATTCTCTGGTATTTGTGCTCCAGCCTTATCAAGTCGCTTGGACCCACTATACACCGACCCAGCCATAATTAAAGCTTGCGCTCGGCTACGAGATTGTACTAACCCCCGCTCAACCAGAAGTTGATCTAATCTTCGTTTTTGAACTTTTGGCATGTGGCCATTTTCTTATGCACTGGCAGGTGTAATTCCAGAATGGGTCTTATTAGTTTTCCCCAGTGCCAACAAAGTCGTTGCTACAATATCAGAGCGTTTCAATCCAGCTATTTCATACTGTTTTTCCGGTTTTTCATGATCTATAAAAATATCTGGTAAAGTCATAGCTCTAAACTTTAAACCCTTATCAAAAACACCTGTATTAGCTAAGAACTGCATAACGTGAGCCGCAAAACCTCCAACGGCGCCCTCTTCAATAGTGATCAACACTTCATGATTTTTCGCCAGACGAAGTATCATATTTTCATCAAGTGGTTTTGCAAAACGCGCGTCAGCTACAGTAGTTGACCAACCTAAAGAAGCCAACTCATCTGCTGCTTCTAAAGCTTCTCGCATGCGACCACCCAGTGTCAACAACGCTACTGAAGTGCCTTCACGCATAATACGCCCCTTACCAATTTCAAGGGGCTGCCCAATTTCAGGCATATCAACACCTAGTCCCTCACCCCGAGGATAACGAAACGCCGAGGGACGATCGTCAATTTGAGCTGCCGTCGCCACCATATGCTTTAGTTCTGCTTCATCAGAAGCCGCCATCACTATAAAATTTGGTAAGCACGAAAGGTAAGTAATATCGAATGAGCCCGCGTGGGTAGGTCCATCAGCACCGACGAGCCCTGCCCTATCGATAGCAAACCTCACTGGCAATTTTTGTATTGCGACGTCGTGTACAATTTGATCATAAGCACGTTGTAAAAAAGTTGAGTAAATTGTTGCGAAAGGCTTATACCCTTCGGTTGCCATTCCAGCTGAAAATGTAACACCATGTTGTTCGGCAATACCAACATCAAAAGTTCGCTCGGGAAAAGCTTCGCCAAATTTATCAAGTCCAGTACCTCCCGGCATAGCCGCGGTAATAGCGACAATCTTCTGATCTTTTTCAGCTTCCTGAATAAGTGCATCCGCATAAACGCTCGTATAAGAAGGAGCATTCGACTTAGGTTTATCTTGTTTGCCTGTCACCACATCAAATTTTGAAACCCCGTGATATTTATCAGCCGATTCTTCAGCGGGCTTGTAGCCATGTCCCTTTTCCGTCACAATATGAAGTAAAACAGGACCACTATCATCTACATCACGCAAATTTTTTAAAAGTGGTAAAAGATGGTCAATATTATGTCCATCAACTGGGCCTATATAAAAAAAACCTAACTCTTCAAAAAGAGTGCCACCAGTTAGAATTCCGCGGGCATATTCTTCCGCTCGACGAGCCGTCTCTTCAATACGACGTGGTAGTTTTTCAACTATTTCTTTTGCAAAGTGGCGGATAGATTGATACGACTTTGAAGAAATTAAACGTGATAAGTAAGCACTCATTGCCCCAACAGGCGGCGCAATCGACATATCGTTATCATTTAAGACAACAATTAATCTTGAATTTTTTGAACCCGCATTATTCATCGCCTCGTATGCCATTCCTGCGCTCATTGAACCGTCACCAATAACCGAAATCACATTTCTCTTTACGCCGCCAAGTTCACTGGCAACGGCCATACCCAAACCCGCAGAGATAGAAGTTGAGCTGTGGGCTGCCCCAAACGGATCAAATTGACTTTCATCGCGTTTTGTAAAACCAGATAGTCCTCCTCCTTGGCGAAGCGTCCGGATACGGTTACGACGACCTGTCAGAATCTTATGCGGATAGGCCTGGTGACTAACATCCCATATTAAACGATCGTGCGGTGTATTAAAAACATGGTGGAGCGCCACGCTCAATTCAACAACACCTAAACTGGCACCAAGATGCCCGCCTGTTATAGAAACAGCATCGATTGTTTCAGCGCGAACCTCATCGGATAATTGCTTTAATTGCCCAGCCGAAAAATCACGGATATCTGAAGGTTCGGTAACTTTATCTAACAAAGGTGTTTTACTAACTTCCGTCACGATATTTCTCTTCCAAATTTTATTTTAATATCTTTTTCGACCATAATACATATCAATTATCGCGTTCTATAACAAATCTCGCCAAATCACGCAAAAGACCCGCTTTCTCACCGAAAATATCAAGATGTTTAATGGCTTGATCTGTCAATATCACTGCTTGTGAACGTGCGCGCTCAACTCCAAGCTGCGAAACAAAAGTAGCCTTACCGGCTTTTGTGTCTTTATTAATTGCTTTACCCAACTCTTTCGGATGACCATCAATATCCAATAAATCATCTGTAATCTGAAATGCTAACCCAATATCATAAGCATAAGCATTCAACAAATGTCGCTGCGTCTCACTAGCTTTGCCAAGGATGGCACCCGACTGGCATGAACAATTAATCAACGCTCCTGTCTTCATACGTTGGAGCCGAGTAATTTCAGGCATACCCAATATATTTTTTTCAGCAAATAGGTCCAGAATTTGTCCACCAACCATACCTTGAGCTCCAACCGCATGAGATATTTCCAAGACTAAATCAGCCCGAATTTTTGCTGAATCATGAGTATCTGAATGCGCTATTACTTCAAATGCCAAAGTAAGTAATGCATCGCCAGCGAGAATAGCTGTAGCCTCATCGAACTTTAAATGACAAGTTGGCTCACCGCGTCGAAGATTATCATCATCCATTGCTGGTAAATCATCATGAATGAGCGAATAGGTATGTATCATTTCGACCGCGGCAGCAACACGTTCGGAAGATGAGCGAGACACATTAAACAAATCTGCGGACGCAATAACCAAAAATGGTCGCAAGCGCTTTCCCCCAGCCATTACAGAATATCTCATTGCTTGAAAAACCTGCGATTCAGGTCCTTCATTTACAGGTATAAGCTTTAATAAAGCTGTCTCGGTAGCAGCAACTACGTCAGCTAAGGCGTCAGTAAATTCAGTCAAAAAATGAGCCCTTAACTATTGTGAAATATCAAAGGGTTCAGCGGTCACGTTACCATCCGACCCAACTACTATTTTTTCAATACGAGCCCTAGCTTCGCTTAATTTAGTCTCGCAATGTTTCTTCAACAACGTTCCCCGCTCGTATGCTCCAATTGCATCATCCAGCTTGTTAGCTCCTTGCTCAAGATTTCCAACAATCTCTTCAAGTTCAATTAAAGCATCCTCAAAGCTCATTTTCTTAATGTCAGCCATAATTCTTTTACTGTTTCCGTCCGCAACCATAAACACCAACCCCTTGCTTTTCGATTGGAGTGTACGCCCCTGTTTCCCCTTGGGGCAAACAGAAATCCCGACCCGGACAAAACTCAAGACCGATTACGATCTCATAAGTGCGGTAACGTGGACACCCACGCATTCCGCCAGAGCATTTAAATCATAACCTCCTTCAAGGGTCGAGACTAAACGCCCATTGCAGCATTCATCGGCCACGAGCATCAGCTCTTGTGTCACCCACGCAAAATCAGCAGTCGCTAGATTAAGTTGACATAATGGATCTTGAATATGGGCATCAAACCCAGCAGATATAAGTAAAAGATCTGGATTAAAATCTCTAAGTTTCGGCAAAATATTTTCTGTATAAGCCTCCCGAAATAACTCCGATCCACTACCTGGTTTAAGTGGAACGTTCACGATATTTCCAACTCCAGTTTCAGACGACTCTCCCGTGCCTGGATAAGCTGGAAATTGGTGGCTCGAGCCATAAAATAAAGTAGGATCAGATTCAAACATATGCTGAGTGCCGTTTCCATGATGAACATCAAAGTCAACAACTGCTACTTTATCAACACCATGAGTTTCTTGGGCATATTTAGCTCCAATTGCAATATTATTAAAAACACAAAACCCCATCGCTTGCGAAGCCTCGGCATGATGACCTGGTGGTCGCATAGCGCAAAAAACATTATTTGCCACAACGTTTAAAACATCATCAATCGCTGCGCAAACTCCACCAACCCCTCTTAGTATGGCTTCGCCTGAACCGGGCGATAAAATAGTGTCATGATCTAACTGAACAAGCCCATTGGCTGGAACAGCTTGGAGAATATGATCAATATAACTGGGATTATGCATCAAGGAAATCACCTCCAACTGTGCCAAAGGAGATTCAAAACGAACTAAATCTTCAAAACACACTTCACCCAATTTAGCCAAGACTGATTCAAGACGGTCAGGAGATTCAGGGTGGTGGGGACCTGGCTCATGATTAGCACATGCTGGGTGTTGATATAAATATGTTGTCACAATCTTCCCTCCTTTACATTCGTCCATTTTGAGTACAAACAATTTATTATCAACTACCCGATAATCATGCAAAAAAATATCAGACCGTATGTATAGAATTTTTGGTGATTCAAATACTTTTATCACCGAAAATGCAACTGAATTTGAATTGAAATCGATCGAAACAAGGTCAGCCTTATTTTAATCTGAAATTAAATTTATTTCTGGTCAATACATTTCACAGAAAAAAATAAAAAAGATGGCTATTTTTAATTTCTCGCAATTTCTAACTTTATTTCTGCTACAATAGTTGAAATTTGTTGTGAAATTTGTTCATAAAAGGAGTAAACTACTTACTAAATTAAACCCGCGAGAAGAGATGTTCGATTATGCTTTTTCGTCAATTATTTGAGAGTGAATCCTGTACGTATACTTATTTACTTGCTGGATCAAAAGGTGGAGAGGCCCTTATCATTGATCCAGTTTATAAAAAAACTGACCACTATCTTGCACTTATAGAAGAACTTAATTTGAAGCTTGTTAAAGCTATTGATACGCACGTACATGCCGACCACGTCACCGCACTTGGCGCTTTACGAGATAAAACAAACTGTATTACCGTTATGGGTAAACAAAGTAGCGTTGACGTTGTGTCAATGCGAGTTGAGGACGGTGATAAGATTGAAATTGATGGTTTGTCTTTAGCCGTCATTTACACACCTGGCCATACGAATGATTCATACTGCTTTTATACACCAGGAATGGTCTTCACAGGTGACACACTTTTTATCAGAGGTACGGGTAGAACAGATTTTCAGGGTGGTAATTCATTAGACGCTTATAACTCTCTGTTCAATAAATTATTAACGCTACCAGAAGAAACTTTTGTTTATCCCGGACATGATTATAAAGGAGATAGTTGCAGTACGATTGGAGAAGAAAAGGCTTTCAATCCACGCCTCCAGGTTTCATCCGCTAGCGAATATGCAGACATAATGAAAAACCTCGTCCTCCCTAATCCTAAAATGATGGATATTGTTGTACCCAAAAACAAAAAAATAGGGATTATTCAAAAAACTTCCAAAAAAAATAATCGTACGGCCTCAGCATATGAAGCTATTACCCAATTTAAAAAAAAAGACACATTATTTATTGACCTAAGAGAAGACATTGAACGTGATAAATATGGTGAAATTCCAAATTCAGTTCATGCTCCTTATAAAAACTTGCCTAATCTAATCAAGCCGGGAGGACATCTGGAAGCACTGGCGAAACAATCTGACGATCAGATTATACTCTATTGTGCCTATGGTGAAAGATCGGCAATGGCTCTTAAAGAAATTAGAGCTGCTGGCTTCAAAAACATTTACCATCTTAGGGGTGGGATAGATGCCTGGATAAATGCAAATGGCCCGGTCAAACCAGCGTCACGGTTAAATAAAATTAAACCTTAATATACCGTTCAACACCCTTTCTATCCTCACGACGGAGGAGTTTACCCTGGTGCTCTAAATATCTAATATGGGCCATTGTTTCACCAATAGCAAAAAATTTACCGTGTAAATCAAGGTCTTGTGGAAAAAGAAATCTAGCAACTTCCACTCCAGATAAGGGCTCAATACATGCCCCTAAAACAACCTGGAGACGATCTGCATGATGGGCTATATATTGGTCTAATCTTTCATGGAGACCCGTAAACGGAAAATTGTGGCTTGGCAGCACAACAATGGATTCTGGTAAATAACGTAACTTTTTATTACTTTCAAGGAAATCCAAAAGAGGGTTTGCCTCTGGTTCATAGGCTTGGACCATAACAGTCGGTGTAATTTTAGGGAGAACCTGGTCCCCAGCAATCAATACTTCCAATTCAGGACAATAAAGACAGGCATGTTCTTGGGAATGTCCCAACCCGACGATCACAAACCAACTTTTCCCCGCGATCATTATTTCAGATCCATCGCGCAAACGATCAAACTGATGTGGTACGTCGTAATAGAATTGGTCGGCCGTTGCAATATGAGCTCCATACTCTTTTATCTCAGATTGCTTAAATCCTATGCGGATGCAATAATCGTAATAAAATTTTTCATCATTCATATTACCTGTCGCAAACATTCGACCAAAAGTCCACTCCTCACGTGTAATTAACAATTTTGTTCCGTATTTCTCTTGGATCCATCCGCCGAGACCTATATGATCAGGGTGGGCATGAGTACAAATCAATCGCGTGATCGGTTTTCCATCAAGAACGCTATTAAATAATTTTTCCCAAAGCTCTTTGGTACACTCATCATTAATACCGCTGTCGATGAGAACCCAGCCAACGGCCTCTTCAATTAGCCATATGTTAATATGATTTAGTCGAAACGGTAATGGCATCCGGATCCATAAAATACCTGGAGAAATCTCATAAACTTCCCCCGGTTCAGGGGTATGATCCGTCAATTTCTTTATTTTTTGAGTCACAGAATAATTTATATCTCCGGGGGCTAGCTTTACGTCGACTATGACCTAGGTTTATAAAGTCGCGTCATCAAAAAGCAAGTTCTAGATATTTAATTCACTGTTACCGACGGCAAGCTCAAACGAATCCATGCAAGTTCTTGTTTAATTGCTTCAAGGCTAGGCTTGTCAGGTGCATTCATAGCTTCATTGATTATTTCAATTCGTATTCCGGTTGGTAGGCGCTCTAAATTCTCAAGAAATAGAAACTTAATAGAAGGACGAATTGTATCAGAGCTAAGCAAACCCAAAATCAAACGTTTCCGAATATCAACTCGAAGGTTGCCGGCTTCTGAAAGTTCAAAAAATTCCGCAACAAACGTACGCGGGTCCAAACTGCCATCAATGAGTTGGCGCAAATTTTCTTTTAGAGCTTCAGTATAACGTTTGCGACTAAGCGCAACAAATTGTTTAGCATTGCGATGAACCTTATCAATAATCTTCGGGTTGAAGGCACTCTCTGTTACTAGGCCAACGCATTGTTTGACAACCGGATGTTTCGAAGTTTGACCCAACATGCCAAACACCTCCGTAATAAGTGGTGTGCGTTCTGACATTACACTCATTCGTACAGCAGCCGAAACTGACATCGGAGAATCTGGATCGCGGGTTGCAACCATTGCTAAGGGTAGAGGATCCTCTAAAACTTGCAAATCAATATCAGTATTGAGCAAATGCTCAGGCATCAATAGTTTTCGGTCATCATCGGGAACAACCAGCGGTTGGTGGTTTTGATATTTTTCTTTTAGATCAAGAGCAAGTCTTAGACCTTCTTCAGTAAACCCCAGATTATTCTTGCTACTACTTTCGTGAATATCCTCAGCGCACTCTAACGAATCAGAACTAACTTCATTGGTCATTAATTCACCCTCTTAAGTTCACCGATTCATCCAACGGAGAACATTATACCACATTCACTTTCTCGCTCTTTAGAGCTTTTTCTTGATTAATTATAATAATGCCTAAAAAGTATTTCGAAAGTATTTATATTTCAATTTAACAATCGCAAAAAATTAAATAAAGTTTTCCTGAATTTAGTTAATATAGACTGTACAATGAATCTATATATTTCATGATCAACACTGAGGTTCTCCATATGCATTGCATATGCAAGGAATGCACGTTTCAGTTTAAGAGAGAAAGTCATAATGAACGTTGCCCTCAATGCAGCTCTCCCCGCCTACTAACACACCCTGAATTGAATACTTTAAATATTGCCCACATTGACTGTGATGCATTCTATGCAAGCGTAGAAAAACGCGACAATCCTACGCTGAAAAATAAACCCGTTATTGTAGGCGGAGGTAAGCGAGGGGTCGTGGCAGCGTGTTGTTATATTTCAAGAATCAAAGGCATACACTCAGCGATGCCAATGTATAAAGCGTTGAAAGCATGTCCAGAAGCCGAGATTATCTCTCCCAATATGAAAAAATACATCCAGGTTGGACGACAAATTAAAAACCTCATGCGCGAGACAACACCACTGGTTGAGTCTTTGTCTATAGATGAAGCATTTCTCGATTTGAGTGGCACCCAAAAGCTCCACAACGGCAGTCCTGCTAAAACGTTGGTAAAATTGACCCAACGTATCGAAACGGAAGTTGGTATAACTACATCCGTTGGCCTTAGTTATAATAAATTTCTAGCTAAGACAGCTTCTGATATTGAGAAACCACGGGGCTTTTCAATTATCGGTAGAGTCGAAGCGACCAATTTCTTAAGCCATCGACCCGTCGGCTCTATTTGGGGCGTAGGTAAATCGTTGGGAAACCAACTTGCAAAAGATGGTTTGACGACAGTAAATCAATTACGTGAAATATCGGAGCATAATCTCACCAAAAAATATGGTAAGATTGGAAAGCGTCTCTTTCACTTCGCACGCGGCGAGGATAACAGGACTGTCCAGCCAAATAAAAAATCAAAAAGTATTTCGAAAGAAACCACATTCAATAAGAATATAAAAAACATAGAACAATTGCTACACCAACTATGGCCCTTATGCGAAAGTATTTCAAATCAGCTTAAGGGCAAAGAAATGGCCGCCCGTACGATTACCATAAAACTGAAGACGAGTAGTTTTAAAACCATAACTCGTTCTCGAACGTGTCAACAACCCACTCAATTAGCAGAGGTAATCTATCAAGAAGCTAAATTATTGTTAAAGCCCGAGGTTAATGGAATAATTTACCGCTTAATCGGTGTCGCGGTAAAACAATTTGCCCAACCTGATGAAGCTGATCAAACGGATCTTTTAGACAGTAAAATTGAAAATATCTCTAAAATTGAAGGCGCCATGGAAACCGTACGAGAAAAATTTGGTCAGCCATCTATAATAAAAGGGCGGGCTTTTTTAAAAGATTAAGTATCCGAGCAGTGTTAAAAATCGAACCCATTTACTTATGCGGAGTTGGAAAAACTAGTTAATAATTTCAGCTAAATAGAATAAAACCTATAACTAGCAATCAGCCCTACCTAGAAAATTTATCTGATTTAATCGAGCCTCAATTGAATAGCCCTCGAATTCTTGTAGAATACGTGATACAATTCCATCTGCCCGCATCTCAATATCCAATTCAATATCTGGCGTTTCTTTTTTACCATTAATTGGGAAATAAGCCATACGGATTTTCCAATTAGTTATTTTGTCTAATACTTTTAACAAAAGGGGCGAGAGATACTCTCCACCTGACCCAATTCCAATAACGCCACTTACTTCATAAGGATTATCTAAGGTGGCTCCATCAAACATAATTTTAGTTGTATGTTTCCCACCTTTCCTGGCATATTGTATCAGAGACTGGATATGGGTAGTGGGGAAAATTGTTCCTTGCGGTAAAACTATTCCCCCCGGGGTTGGTTTTGTGTATTCAACTAATCCACCAAGTCCAGTACCATCCAGCTTGGCAATACCAATAATCTCTTCCGTCAATTTCCCATTATTTTCATCTTTTAAGCGAAAGTGAAAAATTAAACCATCTTTGGATTCCCAAGTAGCCATAGATCGTATATTTTCAACTTCAGGAAGATTGCCGTATTGAAGACGTAAATAAACTTTACTCTCAACGGACCAGCCATCACACTGATCTTTAAACTCATACGTCATGGCCCCACGAGCATTACGCAACCCGCCATTACCATAAGATTCAACTAAATTCATTGTATAAAGAGCGTGGTGAGGAATGAGTGGCGGTTTTAAATCCGTTGCTCCCGCAATTGATGAAAAACTATCAATATAAATAATACTAAATATCATAAGAAAACGTGAAAAACACATTAGAGCCACCTTACGATTCGATAGACATTGAAACCACTTTATACCAAGAATCTATAACCCGCTATGTGCGAGTTTAATTTTTAAAAATCATTCTGACAAACATAAGGCTTCAGACTAATCATGGGTTTAATTATCTTGAAAATTCGCAATAAACAATCTTGCAGATTGTAAAGACTTTAATTTTATACCGGCGCGCGCAAATTTAACTTGTGCTATAATACCAATTCGTTGCTACAGACCATAAACTATAGAGGGTTTATAAAATTATGAGAATTACTATTTAAATAAACCTAACCATTATGCTGTTCAACATCTATTTTACTCTCCAGAACAATTTTTTACCGCTCGAGAATTATTGCATTCTCGAGAGGTGTGTATAAATCAAAACTATAAAACATTTCATTCATATGATACTGAGAGATTTTATTTTCAATTAATTCTGATGCCTCCGCCATTCTTATAACGTTAAAAAAAGGATCCTGATACTCTTGGCAAACATTCATGCGAGTTACAAATCGATACAAAGCACAATCTTGGCCAGCGACAAAAGAAAGGCCATGATCGGCCAGTGATTTTTTGGTCGTTATGTAGCTTGCACCGTCAATGGCCCATGATACCGCTGACACACTTACCGGCATCGAGCATCCACCTAAAGAAATTGACAAGTAAATTACAACACCAAACGGTAATATCCGCCACATAATAAACCCCTAATAATCAAATATAATTACTCAACTCTTATTTTGCATTCGAAGATTAAAATTTTCCGTTACCACCCGAAGTTACTCCAAACTAAACCGTAATGTGCACGTCTTTATTTTGTTTAACAATAAGATGATATAGGTGAACTTAAATTTTTTTATATTTGGTGCTGTTGGTAGCGGTAGTTATCTAAATCATCCGCTAGGATAAACAACACAGGTCTCTCATTTTGAGTCTATTTGAATTTAACTAAAAGGTCTCTTTTTTTGGTAAATCAGGTTTAATATGAAGTTCTTTGTAACGTTCCGATAAAATTTCTAAAGGAGCCTTCATTAAAAGGTCCTCTGCCTGCTGGGTCATCGGAAATGCTATTACTTCACGTATATTGGGTTCATCAGCCAATAACATCACAATTCTATCGATACCAGGAGCAGAGCCACCATGGGGCGGTGCCCCAAACTTAAAAGCATTGAGCAAGCCGCCAAATTGTTCCTCAACATCATTTTGCGAATAACCCGCAATTTCAAAGGCTTTGTACATTATTTCTGGACGATGGTTCCTTATTGCCCCGGATGATAGTTCTATACCATTGCAAACAATATCATATTGAAAGGCCAGTACGTCCAATGGGTCTATTTTCTCAAGTGCCTCCATTCCGCCTTGCGGCATAGAGAAAGGATTGTGACTAAATTCCATCTTACCTGTATCTTCGTCCATCTCATACATCGGATAATCCACAATCCAACAAAATTTAAAAACTCCGTCTTCAAGTAGTTCTAGTTCGGTTCCAATTTTCATCCTGGCTGCTGCTGCAAAAGGAGAAAATATTTTTGGTTGACCCGCAACAAAGAAAATTGCATCCCCATCAGAAAGGTTCAGCTCCGTTCTAATTTGCTCGGTCCGTTTTGACCCTATATTTTTAGCTAATGGTCCAGCGCCCTCGTTATCGCGAAAAAAAATATAACCAAGACCAGCTTGGCCTTCCCCTTGCGCCCAAGAATTCATTCGATCACAAAAAGAACGCGATCCACCCTTTGGCGCTGGTATAGCCCAAATTTCTACTCCAGGATCTTTCTCAATCATTCCAGCAAAAACTTTAAAGCCGGAACCAGAAAAGATGTGAGTAGCATTCGTCATTCGGATTGGATTACGAAGATCAGGTTTATCGGATCCATATAATCTCATCGATTCGGCATAAGGGATCCGAGGAAATGGTAAAGATGAAATTTCACGGCCATTTGCAAATTCTTGAAAAACACCCTGCAATACTGGTTCAATAGCGTCTAACACATCATCTTGCGTAACATAAGACATCTCTATATCAAGTTGATAAAACTCACCCGGCGAACGATCTGCTCTAGCATCTTCATCCCGAAAGCATGGTGCTATTTGAAAGTATTTATCAAATCCAGACACCATCAACATCTGTTTAAAAATTTGCGGAGCCTGCGGTAGAGCATAAAATTTACCTGGATGGATGCGGCTCGGTACCAAATAGTCACGAGCTCCTTCTGGTGAAGTTGTTGTTAAAATTGGGGTTTGCATTTCCATGAAGCCAATTTCGACCATACGACGACGTATCGATGCGATGACATCACTTCTCAATTTAATATTTTTATGAACAGCTTCTCTCCGAAGATCTAAAAAACGATAACGTAAACGAATATCCTCCGGGAACTCAGCATCTCCAAATACTTGCATTGGTAGTTCCTGCGCCGGGCTCTCTACGTTGAGTTCTTCGATTCTAAGTTCAATTTCACCCGTGGGTATATCAGAATTGATTGTCTCCCCAGAGCGCTTTTCTAATAAACCGGTTACAGTAATGACACTTTCTGGCCTAGAATTTTCAAGTTCCTTAAATATTTCTCCTTTATTCTCAATTACAAGTTGGGTAATCCCGTAATGATCTCTAAGATCTACAAAAAGTAAGTTGCCATGATCACGTTTTCGATGGATCCATCCTGAAAGACGCACCGCCTCGCCAGTATTTTGAATAGAAAGTTCACCGCAGGTATGCGTACGAAAGGGATGTTGGATGGAATTTGTCATTTTATCAATCTTATTTCATGAAGAGCAATTACAAACCAAAACAGTGGGGAACACAACTCACCGCTACTTTTCGCGGCCGTTTTATATCAATAAGAGGAATTTACAAGTATTTTAGCCTAAATTTCTTAACTCTAGCAAATAAATAGGTTTGCGACCCCTCAGCTATATTTGGTATACGTAATTTATTAAATATCGGCAACCGCAATAAATCAATTTGAAGCAAAAAATTTTAAGTTTCAAATATAAATACTCTTGCTAACCAGAACTAGAATTAGTGCCATCTTAAGTGGCGAAAGAAAGGAAAAAAGGTATGAGCTTTAAATATTGCCTATATTCAGATATCCACGGTCAAATCACCCAGCTGGATGCCGTTGAAGCGAGAGTTGAGTCAGAAAATCCTGATAAAGTGATCGTGATTGGTGATCTTGTAGGTCTAGGACCGGAACCCGAGGTTATAGTTCAAAGAATGATGGACCGACCCGAAATTGACCTGATCGTCGGTAACGTTGATCTTTGGGTAACACGTAAAGTTTGGGAAACAACAAAACCAAAAAGCCCACACCAAGAATGGATGTTCCGTATGATGGAACAAACCCGGGAGCGCTTAAATGATGAACAAATTCAATGGCTAGACAAAAGACCATTTTCCATGACATACACTCCAGAAATGGGTCACGATTTTCACGTTTTTCATGGTACCCCGTATGACATTGGCGACTCGGATGCGTTCCCATTTCGCCTAACAGATGATGAAATCTCTGAAAAGCTTATTGACTATAATTACGACGTAATGGCACATGGTCATATCCATGGACCCTCTGTTCGAAATATCAAAAACGGTGATAAGGTCAATCAACTTGTTTGTGCTGCTGCTGTTGGTATGAGTTGGGATGGTGATCCACGCCCCTCATATGCGGTTGTAGAATATATGGGCAATGGAAAATGGGATTGTCGTGTTGAACGTGTTGAGTGTAATACAGAAGAACAGGCTACCTTTAATGAGAATAGTTGGATAGAGCATGGGGAACGCATTGCCGGTATGATCCGTTCAGGTACATTCTGGAATCCAGATCACATGCCTCACTGATCCTTTATTTATAAAATCATGAAGGGGGAGCGTACTTGCTACACTCCCCTTTTTCTTTATCTTATGCTTATGGTCTCAGATTGGGAAGTTCAAATTAAAGCGCAAATTAGACTCCGCTACGCACAACAAGCAGAAAATGAGTCTTGGAAAACCAAAAACCCTAACGAAACAGGCTACCCTATTGATCTCATCGAGAACCTACCCCCCGATTTAGTAGCACAGTATTCCGGATGCGGTTACCTATTCAAAGATATTAACTTTGATGGAAGTGAAATGGTCCTTGACCTTGGCTCAGGAACTGGTTTGGATAGTTATATTGCGTCAACACTTCTTAACACTGGAGAAGTCTTCAGTCTCGATATGACATTTGAAATGCTATCAAACCATAATATCCATAACATTAAATCCATCTGCGCCGATATGGAATACCTTCCGATCAGTGACGCTAGTATAGATGTAATTATTGCTAACGCTTCGTTCAATTTATCAATTAACAAAGAAAAAGCCCTCAGTGAGGCATTCAGAGTTCTTAAAGATAACGGCCGTTTGATAATGCGAGATATAATTAAAGTTACTGACCTACCTCTAGAAGTCCTTACAGATCCCCTCTCGTTCAACACATCCTTAGGTGGAGCCCTCGATGAACTGTCTTTAGAATCAAAAATAGGAAAAGCTGGATTCATAGATATTGTTATTTCTGATTACCAACCCTTTTCTTATGTTAAATCAGTAAAAATAGAAGCAAAAAAAATCTCAATCAATCCCCCCCCCCAGCCTTAGTCGATAAAATAATTGGGCTTTAGCTTCTTAAAAAAAAACTGTATGACATTTGTTATGTCAATCATTACAGATTCCGCTTCCCTCGCAGAATTCTGCCACCGTTTATCTAATTCCGACTATGTAACGGTCGATACAGAATTCATTCGTGAAAAAACTTATTGGCCTCAGCTTTGCTTGGTTCAACTGGCCAACAAAAAAGAAGCAAAAGTAGTTGATGCAATGGCCGAAAATTTAGATCTGAACCCACTCCTTGATCTAATGGCGAATGAAAGCGTACTCAAAGTTTTTCATGCGGCACGACAAGACCTTGAAATATTTTTCAAATTAGCAAAAAAATTACCTAATCCTATTTTTGATACACAAGTAGCCGCTATGGTATGCGGATTTGGTGACTCGGTCGGTTATGAAACGTTAGTGAATAGTATAGTCAAGGAACCAATTGATAAGTCATCTCGAATTACTGACTGGTCCATCCGACCCTTAACGGAAAAGCAAATTACCTATGCATTAGGCGACGTTACACATTTACGGATAATTTATGAAGTATTAAAAGCCAAACTTTCTGAAACAAGGCGTGAAATATGGCTTGAAGAGGAAGTCATCAAACTAACGGATGAGAACATTTATATCGCTCCACCACGTGAAGCCTGGCGGCGATTAAAAATACGAAATCCAAAACCTCGCACTTTGGCAATTTTGCAAGAGCTAGCCGCTTGGCGAGAAACAGAAGCCCAGAAACGCAATCTGCCACGCAATAGAATATTACGGGATGACGCTCTCGTTGAAATCGCTCACCATATTCCAAATTCTGTTAATGAACTTGCCCGCACCCGCGGTCTTAGCCAACGTTTCGCAGAGGGCCCTGCTGGGGAGAGTATCCTTAAAGCCGTCGAGACTGGCAAGTATCTGCCAGATGAACAGTGTCCTATTTTACCTCGTCGCCTGAACCTCCCGCGTGATATAGGACCTGTCGCTGACCTTCTAAAAGTTCTCCTAAAAATGAAGTCTACACAAGAGGACGTTGCCCAAAAACTTATTGCTAGTGGAAATGATATAGAAAAAATTGCAGCACATGGAGAAACAGCGGAAGTCCCTGCACTGACTGGCTGGCGGCGTCAGTTATTTGGCCAGGAAGCACTTAATCTACGTGATGGGAAACTCGCTCTTATTATCAAAGGACAAAAACTGGAAATAGTTGAATTCGAAGATAACTAAATAATTAAATCTACTTAATTTCACCTAATAAATTCAAAGTATCAGCTAATTCGTAAAATAATCGTTCAACCGATTCACTTATCAAATCACGATCGGAACCATCAACACTTAACCTCAGTGTTTCATCATAAACTTTTAAATTTACACATGGCAGAACCCCGGGGACGCCGCCTGAAATCAAGTGGGCAAACCGCAATGCGACTCCCATCACTCTTGCGCGATGCTGATCTTTTTTGGTCAAAAGATCTCTGACCTGCTGAACTTCATATTGTCTTCGCTTACCATTGTAACGGACATAAACGGTTAAAGCTAACATGATGCGTTGTCGATGACTTATTCCTGAAATTGGCAACCGTAGAACACGCATAAAGGAGTGTATTGCTCGATAGTCAGGGTGTTCGGTCCAACCAATATCACTCAGCAGTATACCAGCATGAAATATACGATAGAAATTTCTCGCTTCCTCCAAAAACAGTGGGGCTAACCATGAAACTATCTCCTCCCCATGTATTGAAAAACGACCTGATCTGATTGCAAATCCTTCGCAAGCACTAATCAACGGATCTTCTTCTTTCATTTTCTTAGTTAAATGTTCATAAAAAATACCTTCGCGTAGCCCATAACCAGAAAAAATTAATTCTTTCGGCTGACATAATTGAATAAGGTTATTAAGTACTAAAGCCGCATAAGGCAGGGTATCAGCACGTCGACGCGTGACATCACCCATTTTTGCTAAAGACCGTGCGCTAAGCCCACCAATTAAACTTGTGAAACTCAATGCTTCGTTATATTCAATCGTAAAATTATCTATAACATGGAGTGGGTACTTTGTCTGCTCAATATACAATCGAGCAATAGTCCGGCATGCTCCGCCTATAGCATAAAGGGAACGCCCCGGAGTGGAGCCTAGCCAAGAAAGCGAATTAAAGTTATTAGCGATTAAATCTTTAGCCCTTTTTAGGTTACGATTTGAATCTTCACCAACCCTTAAATGACCAAGAGGCAAAGTATCGCTCTCTCCAAAAGTGCCTTTCTCAAAAGATATAAGATCGAGACTACCACCACCCAGATCACCGGCAACACCTTGTGCCTCTGGAGATCCACCAAGGATACCCATAGCTCCTAATCGGGCCTCTTCAACTCCGGATAGAACCTTCACAGAATGGCCAAACCTCCGTTTGACCTCCTCGACAAACATAGTGCCATTGTTTGCTTCCCGAACAGCAGCTGTAGCAACTAATACAAAATGTTCAACCTGCATTTCACGTGCCAGACGGGTGAAGCGACCAAGTGTCCGGATGGCCAAATCCGCACCACTAGGATTGAGTTGGCCGGTCAGGCCTAGACCTTTGCCCAATCCACATGTAATGCGTTCATTAAATATCGGTACAGGTAATCTTGCCGGAGCATCAAATACCACGAGCCGTATAGTATTAGACCCAATATCCACAATACCAATCCGATTATCCCCCGAAACTTGTATATTTTTAGTATCACCGGATTTTGAAGTTCTATTAAAAAAAGCACCTGCCATTATATGTACAGACCTTATTGAATGATATTTAATCAGATCTATCTGATACTAGGTGCGGCATCAGTGGTCGTTTGTCTTCTATAGTACTACCGCGTCCGGACAAACTAGGATTGGTCATAAAATACGTATGCGCACTGAAATTACCACTTTCATAATCCAATTTATCATAAGTGCCATCAGAAGCCATAGTCCAACTTTGTTGTACATCCGTTAAATTAGCAATCATAACCTGCTCCAAAATTTGCTGGTGAACCGTTGGGTTCTCAATTGGCACCAAAACTTCAACACGCCAATTTAGATTTCGAGGCATCCAATCAGCTGACGAGATAAATACTTTTGCATTTGGTGAGGGCAATTCCGAGCCGTTACCAAATACTACTATACGGGAGTGTTCAAGAAATCTGCCAATAATGCTTTTAACCCGAATATTCATAGACAGGCCAGGAACACCGGGCCTTAAACAGCAAATACCTCGAACAATCAATTCAATACTGACCCCGGCATTAGAGGCTCGATAAAGCGCATCAATAATTATTGGATCTACAATGGCATTTAACTTAATCCAAATCGTTGCAGGTTTTCCATTTTCTACAAACTGAATCTCTTTCTCGATAAGTCCTAGAATACGATCTCGCAAATTTAATGGTGATACAGATAATTTTTTTAAACCTTTTGGCTCTGTATAACCGGTCATAAAATTGAAGATCTGAGCGGCATCGTGACACAACTCTGGCTCACAGGTAAAGAAAGAGAGATCTGTATAAATCTTAGCAGTTTGTGGGTGGTAATTACCTGTCCCAAAATGCGCATAAGACCTTAGGATATCGCCTTCTCGGCGCACAACAAGACTAATTTTAGCATGAGTTTTTTTGTCAATAAAACCAAATACAACATTCGCTCCTGCCCTCTCTAAATCTCGAGCCCATTTAATATTAGCTTCTTCATCAAATCTCGCTTTTAGTTCCACCATCGCTGTCACAGATTTACCAGCTTCGGCAGCCTGAACAAGAGCTGCTACCGTAGGGGAATCATTGCTGGTTCGATAAAGCGTCTGCTTGACAGCAACCACATCTGGATCTTGGGCTGCCTGACGGATAAATTGGACAACAACGTCGAAACTTTCATACGGATGATGCACTACAAAGTCTTTGGCCCGAATTGCCTTAAAACAATCACCATCTAATTCACGTACTCGTTCTGTTAAACGTGGTTCATAAGCAGTAAATTTCAAATCCTTACGTTCAATTTGAAATAACTCACCAGTATCTGAAAGACCAAGCAAACCGTCATGTCTAACCACATCAAACTGATCAACTCCGACCTCGTCAACAATCATTTGGCATAGATCTTCAGGAACGTCAGAACTTAACGAAAGTCTGATAACAGAACCCTGAATACGTTGTTTGAGTGCCGATTGATAGGTACGCATAAGATCCTCGGCTTCTTCATCAATTTCAACTTCTGTATCACGTATAATACGAAACCATGCAGTCTGTTCGACCTCAAAATCTGGAAATATATTAGCAAGAAATAAATTAATTATATTTTCCACTAAAATAAGTTTAATTTCCTTACCAGGGAATTTAACAAAACGATCGAGCATCTGCGGGAAAGGAATAAGCGCACGCATAATCTGGCCGTCATTGATCCGACGTAATTTAAGGATCATTGAAAACCCTAGATTCGGTATAAATGGAAAAGGATGGGCGGAATCTATCGCTAAAGGTGTCAAAATCGGAAATACCTGCTCATCGAAATACTTTGTCAGCCATATTTTTTCTTCATCTAGAAGATCTTTTTCTTCTAAAATTTTAATGCCAGCATTCTTCATTTCTGACCTAAGATTGCGCCAACACTGCTGCTGCTGCTTCATCAATTGGTTAGCTTCCTCTCGGATAAAAACCATTTGTTGCAAAGGAGTTAATCCGTCCTCGCTGAGTAGAGCTACGTCTGCATCAACTTGGCCTCTCAAACCCGCAATCCGCACCATATAAAACTCGTCTAGGTTAGAAGCAGAAATCGAGAGATAATTTACGCGCTCCAAAATAGGAGCAGTTTCGTTGTCAGCTTCTTCCAAAACCCGAGCATTGAACGCCAGCCACGAAAGCTCTCGATTTATAAATCGATCCGTTGATTGTAATTCCAATTCTGCTATATCATCAGAGGCAAATTTTGACACTTTCCCTACCTAATAATCGTTTTTTATTGTTTATATAGAGCCTAATATATATTTTGATTAAATAGCTATTATACCAGTGACTGAAGACTGTATTTAATGTAAATATCATAAAGTAAATACTTTAATTGACGCAACGACAACCTTGCAGATTATATTGATTTCTTTAAGTCACTAAGTATTATAGAAAAAACATACTGATAATCACTACAAAATATAGATCGATAAGAAATTAAATAGAATTATTATGATTTTAGATCGTCAAGCACCTGCCGTGCCAGTACTAAGTTAACGCTTTTTTTCTCCGCTAAAGCTAATTTATTAGCAAGCATAACAAATTTCCGCGCGGTATCAAAAGAACGCTCCATCCTTCTCGTGATGTAATCAATTACACCAATTTCAATCCTTACTTGCTGGTCTGAAAATAACTTCATTAATACCGCTTTGATTAAATCATCACCAGGCATAGCAATCCCTATAGCTGTTGAGGCTTTAAAACGCGATGATAAATCAGCCAGTCTAAATTTCCAATTAACAGGATGGCTCTCTGCTGTAATCAAAATATGACCACCACGTATGGTAAGGTCATTATATAAATGGAATAGGGATTCTTCATTCAAGTTGACAAAAGTATTTACATCACCACCATCAATAAAAAAATTTTGTTGGGAAGTGAGCAAGTTAGCCAAACTCGAATCTTTGATAATCGCTGGGGTCAGTTGAAGCGCCTCTGCGCTTGCCATGAATATGTTACTAAGATGGGTTTTACCGCAGCCAGGCGGACCATAAAGAATAAGCAACGGGGTTGGCCAATCCGGCCACTTATCAAGCCAGGCAACAGCTTCTTGATTACTAGGGGCAATTAGAAAATCATCACCACTTAACGACGGACGGTGTTCAAAATCAAAAGGAAGTTGTTTGTTATAGCTCAAAGCGATCCATCGCGATCTGAGAAGCCTGAATAAAGGTCACTTTCCAGATACTGAGTTAAAGCGAAACGTACCAGAACACCAATGGTCGCTGCGACTGGTACCGCTAACAGCAAGCCCGTAAATCCAAACGCCGCGCCACCAACCATCAGAGCAAAAATTACCCACACCGGATGCAAACCAACTTTCTCACCAACCAATTTAGGTGTTAAGAACATTGACTCGATAACTTGACCTATACCAAAAACAACTAACACTAAAGCCACCTGAATAAATTCACCATATTGGAAAATTACGATTGCTAAAGTCGCAGCCATTCCTATTAACATACCAAAATAGGGAATAAATGATATCAAGCCAGTAATGATTCCTAATATGAGACCAAAATCAAGGCCAATACTTGTTAAGCCAACCCCATAAAAAACCGCCAATAAAAGACAGACAGTTCCTTGTCCACGCACAAAACCGGCAATTGTTGAATCAATATCTCCAGTAATAATGCGAATACTAGGGGCAATATTACGTGGTAACCAGCCGTCAACCTTTGCAATAATTTTATCCCAATCACGAAGTAAATAAAAACTCACGACCGGCGTCACCAAAACAAGAGATAACGCATGAAATATTGCGAGGCCACCGTGTAAAATACCTTTTAATATGTTGCTAAACCACTTAGCCATCTGCCCACTATAAGACCCTGAGGCATCTGATAATTCCCCGAGTTTTTCTGATGTTAAATGTGCGACGAGGGCCTCCTTAAACGGTGCGGCCCAATTCTCAAAACTTTGTAACAACAAAGGGATTTTATCAAGAAAACCTATAAATTGGCTCTGTATAAGAGGAAATAATAATACCAAAATCAAAAGAACGGCCACAAAAAATGAAACTATAATGCAGATTGTTGCAATTGTTCTAGACAACCCTAATGTTTCGATTTTATCCGCCAGAGGATCTAAAAAATAGGCCACAGCCATGCCCGCCACAAATGGCATCAATATGCTGCTGACAAAGAAAATAAGAGATATAGTTATTATAAAAACCGCCACCCAAATCCAATACAGATGTCCTTTTGTTTCAATCATTTTAGTCTCCCGGCTCCATGTTAGCCGCACGCATACCCCAAATTCCAACATAAGCAGCACCCGACATTAATGCAGTTACAGCGACAACATAAACCATTGCCTCGATAATCATAGTATTCGCTAATGAATAACCATGGAGACCCAGGACAAGTGTCACCAAAACAAATTGTGCTGCGGTATTTACTTTACTAATCAACAAGGGCTCCATTGTAAGGTTTTGGTGGATAAGATGGTAGAGAAAAGCGCCGACAAGGATAAGGCCGTCTCTGAACACCACCAAGAGTACAAGCCATGAATTAAGATAGCCAGCCTGTCCTAGGGTTATAAAAACACTTACTAACAGAGCTTTGTCAGCAATTGGATCAAGATAAGCTCCAAGTTCCGTCTGCAGATTAAAACGTTTAGCAATAAAACCATCCAAGGCGTCACTTATACTCGCAAAAACAAATACCCAGAAAGCCGCGAGGACTTGACTATTGATAATCAGCCAAACGGTTAAGGGTACGCAAAGTAACCGTAATAAGCTAATTAAATTTGGGATATTTATGCGTATTCCTTCTTTACTCATTTTCCCTTCAGACTTTTTTCAGCATCAGATCAATTTGGTTTCTGGGTCCTTAAAATCCAACTACCTTCTTCTTCCATTAAATTCATGTCCAATTGTGCCAAGGCTAATTTTAATTGGTCATGTTCACCAATAAAATGAATATTCAAACGAACTTCTTTACGAGAAAATATAACTAGTTCTGCGCTTTCAACAACTGCAACCTTTACCAAACGACGCCTGACATCCACCCATTCTGCGAGGCTATTAATTGGAAGAGTGACTGTTATAACGCCGATATTCTCAAACTTAAGCAAGTTATCAACTTTCCACAATTCCTCGATTCTCGTAATAACTTCTTTTGCCGAACGACGTAGAAGAACGCCAACGCTTTCCATTTTCTTTGCTTTAATTAGCATCGAAAAGACCTGCCTACTAGCATGTCGGTCATATTTCGAAACCCTCACTTTAAGTACGGTCAACCCTTGTGGAGTTGATCTAAGGTTGGCGAGTACCACCAAACTTGCAGCAACCTGGTACTTTTTTGCAATAGCTAAAAGGCTTTGCATATCACCTTTGACAGCGAGTTCAGCACTGATAGTTGCTATATCAGTGAGATCTCCGTTACCAAATACCATCGGAACCAGCCCAACTACCCGCCTTTGTATCCTGGTTTTTATTGTTTTAGGGTTACCCACCCAAGCCTCCCGCCAAGGGTTAGGATTGTCCCAAAGGAAAGCTGCTCCGGCTAATTGATAAACTGGTAATACGAGAATCGGCTTACTGATCGTTTCTGCAAACTGGACTTCACTATCGCGCAGCAAAAGACGGACATCGTTCGGTTTAAAACGGTAAGTCAAATCAGCCAAATAGCGGATTCTTGAATTCTTTTCATTCGTTACACCAAAATCTTGGACATAGGCAGAAATTTGTTTTGCATCCAATACAGGTAAACGGTCATGATCGATTCGCAACGTTAAGCGTTTTAACAATACATAAAAGGCCTCTCTTTCTCCCTTCGCTAACGCTTTTCTCCGGGCAGCTGACGCAGTTTTAGCTGTTACATCCACATAGATTTTTGCTACCGTAAACACCTGGTGAGAGCCATAAATCGTCTGACCAATAACATTAAAAGAAGAACTCAAGGCCAAAAAAATACATAAAATCAAACAAGTAGCTTTAATAAGCTTCGGGCAATGCATAAATTTTATAGCATTGATCCGATTCATTTCCATCTCCCTTCTGCAATACAAACCATAAAATATAGAACCAAGCCGCTCGTCCACTACAAACCGCTCATGATTAAGTATGTTCTTTCCATTCTTATTTAGTTAATTTAGCACTTTAACCCGTCGGTAAAAGGGTTTTAGCATGAAGAGGTTATTAAAATTTCATTTAAAAATAAGAAAAATGGTCTTTTGTACAAAGATTCTGGCGTTGATATAGACGCAGGCGATGCACTGATCAAGGCAATTAGACCTCTAGCCAAGTCAACAAATCGGTCAGGCGTCGTTGGTGACCTTGGCGGGTTTGGTGGCCTTTTTGATCTTAAAGCTGCGGGTTATAGAGACCCTATACTAATTGCGGCGACAGATGGTGTTGGCACCAAACTCAAAATTGCTCAAGAAATTGGTATTCACCATACCGTCGGTATTGATCTAGTCGCCATGTGTGTAAATGATTTAGTTGTTCAAGGTGGAGAGCCACTTTTTTTCTTAGATTATTTTGCGACCGGAAAACTTGATAGTGATGTAGCGACTGAGGTCATTCGAGGTATAGCGGAAGGTTGCTTGCAATCCGGTTGCGCCTTAATTGGTGGTGAGACTGCGGAGATGCCGGGCATGTATTTACTTGATGAATTTGATCTGGCCGGATTCAGCGTCGGAGCAGTTGAACGTAACAAACTTCTTCCAAAAAATAATATTGCGATAAATGATGTTATTCTTGGTCTAAACTCAAACGGGCCACATTCCAATGGCTTTTCCTTAATTCGTGAAGTTATCAGAATAGAGTGTCTAGAGCTTGAGAAACCTGCACCTTTTGATCAAACGCGAGCGATTGGTGAAGCATTACTCGACCCAACCCGTATTTATGTTAAAAGTTGTCTGGCGGCAATCAAATCAGGTGGGGTCAAAGCTCTAGCCCATATCACGGGTGGTGGTTTGATTGAAAATATCCCTCGCATTCTACCTCAAGGCCTTGGAGCCGACCTATACGCAGAAACATGGGATCTCCCTGCTATCTTCTCGTGGCTTGCAAAAACAGGTAATATCACTCCAAAAGAAATGGCCCGCACATTTAATTGTGGTATCGGCATGGTGGTTATTGCTGCACCTGATCAGGCGTTAAATTTACAAAATATCCTTCATAAAAATGGCGAAATCGTAACACCCATAGGACAAGTAGTCGAACGTTCCAAGGACGACGGCGTCGTTATTCACAATATTGAAGATGCTTGGAAAGCTACATAACTATGAGTAAAAAACTAAAACTCGGTGTGTTAATTTCCGGTAGAGGTAGCAACCTACAATCACTTATAGATGCGACAAAGAAACATGACTTTCCTGCTGAAATTGTAATCGTTATTGCGAATGTTCCAAACATCGCAGGATTGGAGATAGCCACAAAAGCTAATATCCCAGTACAAATTATTAACCACAAAACCTTTAATGAACGTAAATCTTTTGAAGATGAGCTCCATGGAGCTCTAACTAAGGCTAAAGTTGAGCTTGTTTGTCTCGCTGGTTTCATGCGTATTCTAACAGATCACTTGATCAATCGTTGGTTGGACAAAATAATTAATATTCATCCGTCACTTTTACCATCATTTAAAGGACTTAATACGCACAATCGCGCTATCGAATCTGGTGCCAAATTCTCAGGCTGCACAATCCATTTCGTACGATCCGAAATGGATTGTGGACCAATTATTATTCAGGCTGTCATTGCTATCAAACAAAATGATACTTCAGATACATTGGCTAGCCGTATTCTAGTCGAAGAACACAAAATCTACCCCCTAGCGGTCCAATTAATAGCCTCTAAAAAAGTCTCGATTAAAAATGGACGGGTCAGACTGAGAGATGCAGTATCTCCGCGTACTACACTAATTAATCCGAGATAAATAAAGGTTTATCCACCAATCCTGTTAAGGATAATATATTTACAGAGTTGAAAAACACAAATTTGAAAGACTTGTGTAGTATTACGCTCCAAAAAATAAAACCCACAAATAATAACAAAGGCATAAGATGCATCTAAGAAATTGGCAACAAAAAATCATAGATAATTTTCCAACGATCATAAAGCAGAACCACCGATTTATCCTTAAAGCCCCGACCGGGGCAGGCAAAACCGTACTTGCCAGCGAACTCATTGAAAGGTTCTATAAAAAAAAGAAAATCATAGTACTTTGCCACCGGTTGGTGCTACTGGAACAACTTGAACAGGCTCTTAGCATTAAACACAATGTTCGAAAACTCGAAGTTTCAGATACAGGGCCAGCTTTCGAAGATTACGATATTTTATTGTCCACAAATATGCGCGCAAAAAATGTATTGGCGGACGCAATCCCCAAAGCTGACCTTATCATCGTCGATGAGGCTCATCGCGTGTCGCCAAATGGGAGAGGGTACAAACGGATCATCGATGAATTTAACAATAATGGTAAAAAGACAGCACAATTTATTGGGTTGACGGCCTCACCTGAACGTCGCACAGGCGACCAAAGGGACCAACTTAATTTAGCATTCGACGCAATTATTGACTGTGCAAATATTGAAGATTTAATTATTGATGGCGTTCTAGTGCAGCCAGAATATCGGACCCATTTTGTTCATGATCTGGACTTAGATACCATTGATATCAGTTCAGGTGATTTCCCTGTAGCATCATTAGCTCCAGCTATCATTAAGTCATCAATGATAGATTATGCCATTTGGAGTTATAACGAAGAACGACTGAAACTCTCCGTAAAACCGGTATCCGCTTGGTTCTGTGCGGACATTAGCGTGGCTGAAGCGACTTTGAATATAATCCAAGAATCAGGAATCGAAGCGGCACTTGTAACGGCGGGAACGCCTATCAAGGAGCGAATGAAACTTCTAAGTCGTCACGAAAAAGGTGAAATTGAAGCAATGGTTTCGGTTGGCGTACTAGCTGAAGGTTGGGATAATCCCTATTGCAACATAATTGTACATCTCCGGCCCACACTATCAAAAGTTCTATGGGGTCAATCGGTTGGCCGTGGCCTACGTTCGGCTCCCGGCAAAGAAAAATGCATTGTAATTGATGTCAGCTCCAACTGGAGTACATTTGGTCCAGTGGAAAAACTGGAGTGGAGCTTATGGAGCCACCGTCGCTCTTATATGCAGTTCATGAACCGCTTTAACTGGATTGGCCAACAGCAAGATGGAGAAGACGATAACGAGGTTTATTTACTATGTAAAAACGAAATGCCTAATGGCACCCGATGCTCTCTCATTTATAAAAAGAATACATTTGAGAACGATACCTGCCCAATCTGTGGAACATATGCAGCCATTGATATTTATAAGGAACAAAAGTTAGATAGCTCATTGAATGAAAATAAATTACATAATTTATTTTTTGAGCGAGTTCCTCAAGTATATAAAGAAATGAATATTTCAATATGGAATAGCCTAGGTCCAACCGCATGGAAATCAGCCGAACCAAAAGAACAAGTTTTTCTCTCTTTTTGTATGGCATTCAAAGAGGTTTCCGGCGAACCAACACAATCAGAGTCAGATTACTGGGATGCAGCACTAGCAGCAGAGGCTTTAATTCGTTCATATTTAGTTGAAAATAAAATACAAATTATTAAACAAGATGATTTTAATCTGTCAGATATTGCTGATGGTATGTTTGCTGGTACAAAAGTGAGGGCCCTAAAAGCTAATTACGGTATTTCACTTTGTGGAGAAGTATTTGAGATTCATACCGGCCCAGAATGTGAACGAAAATATCAAAAGGCGATAAAAATTGCTGAACGTTTAGCTATGATTGGCTGCTCTTCGCAAGACAATTTACCGTATTTCAACGCAAGCGACCATTTGACTTCACTTTAAAATATTTGCAAACCACAGCATGATATGGAGATTATTAAACATCAGGATAGCGGCCACGGCCCCAGAGATTTATCAGACCCTGAAGACGCATCCGTTCTTATCGATGCTACGTTAAAAGGAACCTTCCCACCCGTCTCATTACCTAAAAAGGAATTTATGGAACAAGCCGCCGAAATATGGGATGAATTGGGATTACCAAAACTTAAAAGAGGGTCTCCTCGGTATGGCTATGATCTAGGAGAATGGACAGCCGAGTTTGAACATATGGCGGATTTTGCGGTTAAGAGTGAATATTGGCAAACGGGGAAAGTAATTGCCCAACGCCGGCGGAATGACGTTGCAATGAATACGGAAGTTCGAACACTTAAGGACGAAGAGTAAAACGGTAAATTGCCAAATGCCTTATATTAGTTCGTATGGGTTTTTCTCCAATATTATACCAAAAAAAATACTTTACCATAAATGTCTAACTTCTAATTTTTTTTCCTAAGTCATCTAAAGATGCAATAAACGAAGGCACCACAAACAATATTAGTAATGTAGCCATGCCAAGCCCAAAGACGATTGTAATTGCCATCGGAATTAAAAACTGAGCTTGAATGCTCCTCTCAAATAATAATGGCATTAAACCCCCAATAGTAGTGGCTGAGGTCAGAAGTATTGGGCGAAGACGAATACATGATGCTTCAACAATCGCATCAACAAGACTGGTATTTTGAACTTTCTCATCAATAGTGGTTACTAAAATGATCGAACCATTAATAATGATTCCTGAGAGCCCTATTAAACCGACCATACTTAAGATTGTTAGATTATAACCTAACAACCAATGACCAAATGCTGCCCCGATAAAACCCATAGGTATAACAGCCATTACTACGATTGGTCGGATGTAATTAGCAAATGCCCACGCAAGAACGACATATATTCCAGCAAGCCCAATGAGAAAACCCAGCTTCATATCAGCAAAAGTTTCTTCTTGCTCTTCAGCTTTACCTCTAAACCCGACCTTTAAACCTGCAAGACCGGCAATTTTATAAATTCCATCACGCTTAACGGCCGAGAGAATCGTTCCCACAGACGTAATAGAAGCATCAATTTCAGCTGTAATTGCAATTTGGCGACTTCCATCCTCGCGCTTAATTTTTGCAAAGCCGACTATTTCCCGGGATGAAACTAATTGGGTTAGTGGTATTTCCTGACCGCCTGGGGCCCTAAGATGCAGTGTATCTAAGATCGTCGACGTAACGTCTCGGCGCGGATACATTACCCTCACTGCAACTTCTTCATCTTCTCGCGCAAATCTTTTAGCTATTGAACCCTGAATAGCATTCCGGAGTTGTCTTCCAATGTTCTCAGTAGAAAATCCAAGTGATCTGCCTCTTTGATTTACACTTAAAATTGTCTCGCGTTTTCCATAAGGGATATCATCCTCAACGTTACTGATACCAGGGTAACGTTCCAGTAAATTAATTACCTTATTTGCCGCAAGCTTTAATTCATTAATATCAGACCCCATCAATCTAATATCTATATCACGGCCTGGCGGACCGCCTCTTACTTCTTGGATTGTTAATGTTTTAAGACCAGCAATACTTTTTACTTCGGCTCTCCATGCTTCAATAAATTGCCAGGTCCTAACCGATCTTTTATCAGCCGTAAGTAACTCAACAATCAGACCTCCAGCCGTATCATCAGTCGCACTTGATATCACAGAATTCATATTACCCGCGACTTTAACCCCCACTTTTATCAAGCTCATTTTGATTAGTTTTTCCCCCGAGCCTGATAGTTTCTTAGATACGCTATAAGCCGCCCGCTCAACCTCCTTTAACATTAAAACCGTTTGGTCTCGAGGGGTTCCTGAAACCATTTTAACGTTAACAACAATTTTATCAGATTCGGGAGTAGGGAAAAAATTAAACCCAATTCTCCCGCTTACTACGAGGCCAACTGCACTCAAAAATAATGCAACCACAAGGGCCAAAGTTGCATAACGCCACTCAATACTCAATAAAACGAGCTTACGAAATTTAACGTCCCTAAAATTAGAGAACCAATGATCAAAACGATCTCTAAATAGTTGATAAGCTTTAAAACCCGTGTATTTCATCGACATCCCGTGATTAAGATGACCGGGAAGGACATAAAAACATTCTAACAAACTCGCGAGTAAAACGGCTACTATAACTAACGGTATAGCAGAAATGACCTGCCCAATAATTCCCGCTATCAGTATTAATGGCAAAAATGCACATATAGTAGTAAGCGAAGCGCTTACCACTGGAGCAGCCATTCTCCGAGCACCCGTGATGGCCGCAGGAAGTGAGTTCAAGCCTGCTTGTTTTTGAAAATCGGCATGTTCACCAACGACGATTGCATCATCAACGACGATCCCAAGCGCCATGATAAGTCCAAACAAACTTATCATATTGATAGATTGCCCCGTGGCTAACATGACACCTAAAGTTGCCATAAAACAAATTGGAATTCCTAAAAGAACCCACAAAGCGACCGAGGCTCTAAGAAAAACAAATAGAATAAGTGCAACAATAAACAAACCACCAATAGCGTTATACAGCAGCAAATTTATTCTCTCATCAAGAAGATCAGTAGCAGAATCATATCTTTCTAACGATAATCCTGCTGGTAGTTTTTTATTTGTATCAAATAAAAAGTCGTCCACTTTAGACGCAAGAACGAGTGCATCCGAATCCAGTGCGCGCATAAGGTGCAACTCTATAGCAGGGGAATTTCGCCGCAAAGCAACTGCATCAGTATCTTTGAAATCTTCTGTTACCCGGGCTATATCTGAAAGATAAATTTTACGACCATCTTCTAAAGATTTTATCTCCATCCGGCGCAGACTATCGGCATTTGTTAATAGGCCCAAACTTCTAACTTGGCGTAATCCCTGACCTACATTACCCGATGGAACGTCTACAGAAGTTTCTCCTATCTTCTTTGAAATATCACCTAAAGTTAAATCTAACCGCCTTAATGTTTTTTCTTGGGCTTCAACCCAGATCTCTTGATCTCGGCTTCCGAAAAGCTCTATTCTATCAATACCTCTAGCCAGGAGGTTATCTCTGAAACTCTTGGCATAAGCTTTGAGAGCAATCTCTGACATTTGACCCGAAACTATCAATTTAGTGATGGTCTCATAACGAACTATCCGTTTAATATTTGGCTTTAAGGTGTCAATGGGTAAAGTTGTAACTCGTGAAACTGCTGCTTCCACATTTGACAGTGCAGACTGCATATCGGTTGCGGCCTCAAATTCAATGACAAGAGAAGCTAATCCTTCAGTCGAAGTTGAACGGACCCTTTTTACTGAATCAAGAAACCGGACCTCAGGTTCCACAAGCTGGACTATATTTTTATCAATATCTTCAGAAATAGCTCCAGGCCATTCAATTGTCACGATCACCACATCAATACCAAAACTCGGCAGAAACTGTGAATTCATCTTTATGACACCCCAAACACCAGAGATGATCATCAGGACCATTATTAAATTTGCTGCTGTCGGATGCTTAGCAAACAAAGCAATTGGCCCAGATGTTATTACTGAACCTTTCTGATTTTTGTCCTCTCCCATCATTTAGATTCCACCAACAGACCATTTGCAATTTTTGGGAAAGGACGAGTAATTACCATTTTTCCATCTAATTCGGGGCCGCGGATCAATATGGAATTTTTTCCTCGCCGAACTTGGCTGATAGTAGCTTCTTTAACACGTCCTTTCTCAATTAGATAAACAACATTACTTCGAACAACTGCGGTATCAGGGACCTGAGCTACATTTTTATAAATCCTAGACGGAACTATTACTTCAACAAAAGCTCCGGGTCTGAGGGACGTAGTTAAATCGATATTGTTCAATCTAGCATAGACATCAACACCACCACCTGTAACATCTATTTCGGCACCCAGTCGCTGTATATCCGCCATATAATTAAATGCCCGATTTCCTATGCTCCATTTTACCTTAACTTCTTTCCCTATCAATTCTGAGCTTTGTGGATTATCTTTAGTTGTCTTCCCTTCGACTTTTAAAAGGCTTGAGAAGTCGCGTTCACTTAGACGAAATTTAACCTCGAGGCGTTTGGCTTCAATTAATCGAGCTAAACGTTCATTTGTAGAAATTCTTTGGCCCGCAGAGACACCAGCATTTGCAAGGAATCCATCGAAAGGGGCCTTTATCTCCGTCTCTTGAAGATTACGTTCAGCCAATTTTAATACCGACCTTGCTCTCACTGCCGAAGCTTTCTGTTGATTAAGTCGGTTCTTCAACCTTAAAATCACTTGTTGTCGTATAGCGACATTCTTTGCTGTATCATTGTAAGAAATTTCAGCATCATCTAAAGATTTTCGAGAGGTAGAGCCCCGTTTTGCGAGTTTTTGACGTCGTTCTAAATCACGTTTACGGATAACTAACTGGGACCTGGTAATCTCAAGTAATTTTATTTCGTATTTAATTTCACCTTCGATCTCAGCTATTCGGGTGAGAACCTCACTCAGTGCTGCCTTACTGTCCTCCAATTTTATTTTGTAATCAAAAGGATCAATTTTGGCCAGAAGCTGACCTTTCTTTACAATCGAACCTTCAAAATAATTTGTACCAACTTCAATAATACGACCTGCAACCAGAGGCCTCAATTCAGCTTGGCTACCAGCAACAACGGTCCCATATACCTTTATTTCAGGCCTAAAACTTGAAACTTTAATTAACTGTGCTGAAACGGGCCATACCTTTTCAACAACTGGTTTGATAACCACCAACGGCGCGTTTAATTTTAATAGCACCAAAATGGTGACCCCTAAAATTACAATACCGGTAGCTAAACTAATGTGCTTAAAACGTTTGTTTGTTGTCATAATCTACTAACCAAATTTAATTCGCAAGACGTCATAACGAGTTTTAAATATCGAAGTTTAGGTTTAGGTTTAGGTTTACAATAACACTCTTATGAACCTTTTGATCGAAAGATTTGCTCAGTAACCCAACTATCATTACAACGCAAGACTTTAGGCTATTAGATTATTAATCTTTCGAAATGATGCGCGTCTCACCGATTTTCAAAACCCATATACGTTCTTCGGAAATATTAAGTTTTTTTGCTCCATCTCGGAAGCGCCGAACAGCGTCTTCTGGGGCATCATCACCAAGCTTGACAGTGCCCCAATGCATTGCAAGATGATTCCTTGCCTTTAACGCAGCCCCTATTCGAATACAATCTTCCGGAATGCAATGAACTCCGCGCATAACAACGCGGGGCAAAAATGCACCAATTGATAATAATGAGAGATCAAAACCGCCGTGTCTTTTTGCCACGTCCGCATAGACTGGACCGTATTCAGCGTCCCCGCCAAAATAAACTCGAGTTCCGCTGAACCCTTCAATAGCCCAACCTGCCCAAAGGGTGTCATCAGTCGCGAATATCGATCTTTTAGACCAATGTATAACTGGTAAGGCCGTAAACCGAATTTGACCAACCGTTGCCGTCTCTTCCCAATCTAATTCAATAACTCTTCTATATCCATAATCCCGAAAATACTTTCCAATGCCTAGGGGTACCATAGCTGTGATCTTGTCCCGATTAGGGAGTGCCGCAATTGTTGGAAGATCAAGATGATCAAAATGACTGTGAGATATAACAACAAAATCAATGGGCGGAAGCTCGCCTATTGTTAGGGCTGGATCCACATAACGTTTTGGACCGAGTGGACGAACTGGCGATGCGTGACTAGAAAGCCAAGGATCGGTTAGAATAGACTTACCGTCAATGCGCAATAAAGCAGTCATATGGCCAAGCCAGGTGACAGTATTTTTCCCGGCAGTACTCTCTAAACCTTCAATAACTTTAGATTTTATTAAAATATGATCTGCCGGAATTTTAGGAGTATCTCCAAAAATTAGGTTGATCGGCTTGCTAATTAGCCAAGGGATACGCTGTATCCAACTATTTTTCTCTGGGCTCCCTAGGGGGTTACGAAACCCTTCCGTTGTGTGATGCCATGGCTTACCGGATATTTTCTCAGGAGACGAACAACTGCTTATAAAAAGTGTCAAAATGACAATAATTATGGATCCAATCAAATCCATGATTGGCTTAGCACCCCGCATCAATTCCCGCCGGTATGTTTTACTATGATTCAACTAGTATTCTTTCCGACAACCAACAGATTGCGCCACATAATATTAATTTTATAACAATAGATAGTATAAAAAAAACCACATCAAAAATGTTGTGGTTTTCAATCATTCAAAGAATTTTAACTATCCTGCGATCTCTATCTCCGCAAAGAAGTAGCTGATTTCTTCCATCGCCGTTTCTTGCGCATCTGAACCGTGAACGGAATTAGCTTCAATGCTCTCTGCAAAATCTTTTCGGATTGTTCCATCATCTGCATTAGCAGGGTTAGTCGCTCCCATAACCTTGCGATTTTTTGCAACGGCGTCTTCACCCTCTAATACCTGTACAACCACAGGGCCTGAAATCATAAAGTCACATAGCTCGCCGAAAAAAGCCCGCTCTTTATGGACAGCATAAAAACCCTGAGCTTGTTCCAGGGTTAATTGGAGACGCTTTTGTCCAACAATGCGAAGCCCTACCTCTTCAAACCGACCGTTGATTTGCCCCGTAAGATTACGCCGGGTCGCATCTGGTTTAATTATTGATAATGTGCGTTCTATGGCCATTGCCATGAACCTCTTCTGTTATTTAAAGGATTTACTCAATATCGGCGGATTGCCGAAAACCGAGAGCTTATAGCTTGATCGTTCACTGCTGGCAACTAATTATTTATTACAATTTCGATCATCTGAAGTCTTTCCGCGGAAGAATAGACGTGTTACACCGCGCCTCATGCTACACATTAATGATATGACTTATAGGGTTGGTGCGCGCGCACTTTATCAAAATGCTACGATTGCAGTACCAGATGGCCAGAAAGTCGGACTAGTTGGACGTAATGGCACTGGAAAAACAACACTATTTCGTCTTATCTTAGAAGAATTGATGCCAGATGAAGGTTCAATAAATATCAACCCAAAGCACAAAATTGGAACCGTTGCCCAGGAAGCCCCTGCCGGATCAGAAAGTTTATTAGAAACTGTTTTAGCTGCTGATGTTGAAAGATCATCACTTTTGCTAGAAGCTGAAACTGCAACCAATCCTAGTCGTATCTCCGATATTCATATTCGATTGGCAGACATCAAGGCCGAAACAGCTCCAGCACGTGCAGCCACTATTCTTTCGGGCCTTGGTTTTCTAGATACCGTTCAACATCGCCCATGCAGTGATTTCTCAGGTGGTTGGCGAATGCGTGTTGCCTTAGCAGCAACGTTATTTGCGGAGCCAGATTTGCTCTTACTTGACGAGCCTACCAACCATTTAGATTTAGAAGCGGTCTTGTGGCTCGAAAATTTTCTTAAACGATGGCGGGGTACATTGCTGGTAATTAGCCACGAACGGACCCTTCTTAATCAGTCTGTTGACCATATTATTCACCTCGAAAATGGTCATCTTACCCGCTATACAGGCGGATACGATTTTTTTGAAAAAACTAGACGTGAAAAATTAGTTCTACAATCAAAAATGGCAGCCCGCCAAACAGCCGAACGCCAGCGCATTCAGTCCTTCGTTGATCGCTTCCGCGCTAAGGCCAATAAAGCCCGACAGGCCCAAAGTCGAGTTAAAATGTTAGAACGTATGGAACCAATAGCATCAGTTATTGAAGAAAAAACTATTTCTTTTGAATTCCCGCACCCACCGCTTCTTTCGCCGCCACTAATTGCCCTGAACAAAACCTCTGTGGGTTATGAACCCGGCAGTCCTATTCTTCAAGATGTGGACCTTAGAATCGATATGGATGATCGAATTGCCCTGATTGGCGCTAACGGAAATGGTAAATCTACAATGATGAAAATGCTGGCTGGACGCCTAACACCTGAAACGGGCAAGTTGATAAAATCAAAAAAATTAAAAGTCGGCTATTTTGCACAACATCAGTCCGAGGAACTAAACCCAGACGGTTCCGCCTTTGATCATATTAGTGAACGGCAGCCGATGGAGCCTGCCGTGCGGCTCCGGGGTCATTTAGGCCGTTTCGGGTTTATTCAAGAACGCGCTGATACAAAAGTCCAGAATTTATCAGGTGGTGAAAAAGCGCGTTTATTATTTGCTCTCATGAGTTTAGAGAAACCCCACATTATGCTCCTCGACGAGCCGACCAACCATCTAGACATCGATTCACGTGAGGCGCTTGTTGAAGCCCTTAACTTCTATGAAGGTGCAGTGATCCTTGTTAGCCATGATGTCCATTTGGTTAGTTTAGTAGCCGATAGCCTTTGGCTAGTAGATGATGGAAAATGCGAAATTTTCGATGGAGATCTTGATGAATACGAAAAGCATTTACTCGAAACACGTTCGATTAAAAAGAAATCCAACAAAAAAAACTGTTCAGAAAGACTGGCGCGTCCAAAGGAAAATAAAAAAGAACAACGACGTCTAAGAGCTGAAAAGCGAGCTGAAACAATTAATTTGAGAAAAACCACGAATTTCGCCGAGAAAAAGATCGAATATTTAACTCACGATATCGAGAAATTAGAAGCAAAAATGTCAAATATCGCCTTCTACCAATTCACACCGGATGAAATTTCTAGATGTCAAAAAACACTTGGTACATTGAAAAAAGATCTCGCAGACACTGAAACAATGTGGTTAGAATTGCATGATGCTCTCGAGCCAAGCGAACACTAGATAGGCAGATTAAATATGCCGCTCAAATTACCCCAAAATGAAATACTCTTTGTTAAGAATTGTCCTATAATACATCTTCATTAGATTTTATTCTGAGCATGCAATAATTATCGGAAAAGTAGGAACACTGGGATGAGTGCACCAGAGAAATTTACAGGGATTTTAACGCCGGTTATCACGCCATTTAAAGATGATTTATCACCGGACCCTTCACGCCTACTCAAACAATGTAAGTGGATGCTATCCCATAATGTAGGTCTAGCCGTATTTGGGACCAACAGCGAAGCCAACTCACTCTCTACGGATGAAAAAATTAATTTAATGGACTTTCTTGTTGATGGAGGTATAGACCCAAAGCGTATGATGCCAGGTACTGGCTGCTGTGCGCTTTCCGATAGTATTAAACTCACCAAGCACGCGGTAGAATTAGGAACAGGGGGCACATTGATGCTACCCCCCTTCTATTATAAAGGTGTGAGCGATGACGGCCTATATGCAAATTTCTCAGAAATTATCCAACAAGTAGGAAGTTCCGACCTACGTGTTTACCTATATCATATTCCTCCTGTGTCAAATGTACCTCTGAGTTTGGATCTCATTGGAAGATTGGTCAAAAAGTATCCTGATACAATTGTAGGCATCAAAGATAGCTCCGGTGACTGGAATAATACCAAACGTATGTTGGATACCGGCTGGGACGATTTCCGTATATTTGTTGGTGCTGAGACGTTTTTGCTAGAAAACATGCGTAATGGAGGCGCAGGTTGCATCTCTGCAACTGCTAATGTAAACCCTGCTGCCATACGTAATCTATTTATCAACTGGCAATCAGATCAAGCGGATAAGCTCCAAGAGGAGCTTGATATTGTTCGCAGCGTATTTCAAACCTATCCAATGATTCCAGCATTGAAAGCAGCAACAGCGCTTTATAGCCAAGACCCTAGCTGGTCTATAGTGAGACCCCCTCTTACTCCTCTAAATAACAAACAAATAACAGGACTTTCTCAAGCACTAAAACTTATAGACTTTACGATGCCTGGCATAAACAAAATTCAGAAACGATAATCTACTGTTTACCTGTCTCTTCCCATTTACCTTGTTCATTTTGCCGCCAATAATGTAGTTCATGGCCTGCTCCTTTTAAGGACTTCCATCGCTTCCTAGCTGCCATGACGGAGCCAGTATCATTACCATCAAATAAATCAAAGCATCGCTCAAAATTTGCTAAATCCTCTGCCTCAACACCATCAACTAAAAAAATAAAAGTTGCTCCATTTGGGTTCGCCGCATCAGTGGTTAACCAGATTGGCTGGTCCTCAGCCGATCCGTCCTTTTCAGTCCCATGCGGTAGCCAATTATCACTATATTGCGTCCAAAGAGCAGAACTTATGGACGTTAACCGGTCAACGGAGCAAGCTCTCACTAAAGCCCGTTTACCGGCATTAAGGGTATGTTCTAAAAGCCTGGGAAGAGCCTCTTCCAAATGGCTTTGTTGTAAATGATAAAATGCGACATTTGCCATCGTATTAAACACTATAATATTGAATTAACACACTCCAAAACCGAACAACAATTAAGTTTGGATGGGTTAAAAACCTTGTATGGATTTTAAATAAGCCTAATTCTCATAATTATTAGAAACCAAACGATCAAGTAATCGGACACCAAATGCCGTTCCCCCCTTTGGCACAGTGGGTTCATCGGATTTGGACCAAGTAACACCCGCTATATCCAAATGAGCCCAAGGTATTTTCCCAACAAAACGCTGCAGAAACTGAGCTGCTGTGATACTCCCAGCACCACGACCTCCGATATTTTGCATATCAGCAATTTGCGAGTTAATCATTTTATCATAAGCATCACTGAGTGGAAGGCGCCACAACCTCTCTTCGACGTCTTCACCTGCTCTCGTCAACCTTTCAGATAGCTGATCATTGTTAGAAAATAAACCGGCATGATGGCTACCAAGAGATACAATTATCGCACCAGTAAGCGTTGCGAGGTTGACCATAAATTTTGGCTTGAATCGCTCCTTAGTATAATGGAGCGCGTCGGCTAGGACTAAACGCCCCTCGGCATCGGTATTCAACACCTCAATGGTCTGCCCCGACATAGAAGTGACGATGTCACCTGGCCGTTGGGCGTTGCCACCAGGCATATTTTCCACGAGACCGACAACGCCCACTACGTTAACTTTAGCCTTACGACCGGCAAGGGCTTTCATCAAGCCTATAACAACACCTGAGCCACCCATGTCCCATTTCATATCTTCCATTCCAGCAGAAGGTTTGATCGAAATCCCGCCGGTATCAAATGTAACTCCTTTACCTACAAACGCTATTGGCTGAGCTATTTTTCCCCTTCCCTTGGGACCGCCATTCCACTGCATTACGACCAAGCGGGATTCGCGGACACTACCTTGGCCAACGCCTAGTAAAGCTCCCATCCCGAGGCGCCGCATCTGTGATTCTCCAAAAATTTGAACTTTTATGCCAAGTTTTTCCAATGTTTTAGCTTGCTTGGCCAGTGTATCTGGATAAAGAATATTTGGTGGTTCGGAGACCAAATCACGAGTAAAGAAAACACCATCCGCAATTTTAGCAAGACTACCATATTTCTTGCGAGCATTAGCAAAACCGGTACAAGCGATTCTAAGGGTTTTAATATTGGGTTTGTTTTCAGGTTTTAATTTTGTTTTGTATTTATCAAATCTATAAGAGCGCAAATTTGCACCAAATGCTATTTCACTAGCCATTTCTGCGGCGCTCAATTTAGCATCTGTTACAGCATCTAAAGCAACAACAACCAAGCCTTTTTTTGCTTGCAGCGTTCCAGCATAAATTCGCCCACCAAGCTTTTGCATTTCAAGAACAGTCATGTCTTTAGCTTTACCAAGGCCAACTAACATTACACGATCAAGCCTAGTACCTGCTGGAGCGATAACGTTTAAAGTTTGACCTTTTTTACCCTCAAAACGACTTCCGCGCACTGCGCGCGTAAGTGCGCCTCCGGTTTTTTTATCCAACTTAGCCGCAGATTCAGATAGTTTTCCATCTGAGACCGCAGTGACAACCACGATACCTGTTGATGGCAAACCATATTTTACAAATGATATTTTCATATGATCCTCAGTAAGATAAAATGTTCATAATATAATTTAGTTAATTTAGCTCTCGGTGGGATAAAGAAAAGACCTAGTTTGCAATAATCAAATAAATAATCAATAGCTATTAATTAACTTCTTCTGCTACCTCCGCTCTATTATACTCTCCCTTTAACCACAATAAACCGCCAGGGAGTGCAAATATGATATTAATTAAACCAAGTAATACAGATACAACGAATGTATCGCCCTCAAGTATACCGACAAATGCGAAAGCCCCTACCATTGCTCCTTCTCGAACCCCCCAACCTGCAATAGAAATCGGTAAGGTCATAAATAAAATCACTGGTGGCATTAAAACCAAGCAATCCAAAATTGACACTTCAACCGATAAAGCACGAAACGTCAAATAAGCCGACATAGCCAATAAAATATTTCCAGAAATCCCGAGAAATATTGCCTTGCAAGCGTGTTGAGGTGATAGAAAAAGTCGTTTTGTATCTGAAGCTAAGTGCACTAACCCGCTTATGATGCGCCAAGTCTGGAAGCCCTTTGGCAATCGATCCAGTAACATTAGACCAACAATTCCAACCAACGCCATAACGGTTAGGGCAGGAAATAAATATTTGACTGGATCATCGCCAATGCGCGCAAGTAAGAATGGTTGACTTAGTATTACCAGCAGGATTAAACCTAAAAAGGCTATAGCCCGTTCCAACATTACACCATTTATGGCACTTTTTAAATCAATACCCGTCTTTCTAGCTAAATATATTTTAAAAGCGTCTCCGCCAATAGTCGATGGAAGAGTCTGATTAAAAAATATCGAAATATAAATAATCTTAATGGCTATTCTAAAAGGTAAATCCGCCTTAATAGCATTTAATACAATTATCCAACGGGCAGTGTTATTAACAAGTAACACTGAAAGTATTATAATGGCCCCTAGTAGATAAAAAAATTTGATATCTTTATAACGTTCCACTGCAGCACCGAGGTCAAAATTGAATGCAATAAACCAAATCAATATCGCCGAAATAGCGAATTTCATTATAAAAAATAAAATTTTTTTATTCATAATAATCCCATAGCACCTTAGATACGATTTTTTTTTATTTTAATTAAAGTTCCCTTGATACAACTAATTATTTCTTAAAGCATGAAACAGTAATAAAAAGACCAAGATTATTAAAACTCTATAGTCTGTCGTTTACGCCCCCATGTGCCCGGAAGCCCATCAAAAATACCAGCGCATTTCTCGCCACATTTCTGACATTCACCACCAGGCGTCAACTTCCAAGTTGAGAGCTCATACCAGTCTCTTCCAATCAAGGTTTCACCGCAGCGATGGCAGTAAGTGCTTGATCCACTAAAGTTATGGATATTGCCTAAATAGACGTAACGCAGCCCATGATTTTGTGCAATTTCACGAGCTTTAAATAATGTGCTTGGTGGGGTATTAGATTTATCCAACATTTTCCAATCAGGATGAAAAGCTGAAAAATGGAGCGGAACGTCGGATCCAAGATGCTCTTTAATCCATTCGCACTCTTCGTTAATTTCCCGCTCAGAATCATTTTCACCTGGAATTAAGAGTGTCGTTATTTCAAACCAAACTTCAGTCTCATGTTTAAGATATTTCAAGGTTTCCAGTATATCATTTAAATGCGCCGAACATACGTCTCTATAAAATCGCTCAGTGAAAGCCTTAAGATCAATATTTGCTGCATCAATATGCTTAAAAAACTCGGCCCGAGGATCCGGAGAAATATAACCCGCAGTAACGGCAACTGTTTTAATATTCTTTTCATGACAAGCCTGAGCAACATCAATAGCATATTCTAAAAAAATAGCAGGATCGTTGTAGGTAAAGGCCACACTTTTACAGCCTCTTTCTTCAGCAATCTCGGCAATTTTTTCAGGGCTCGCTTTATCCGCCAGCTTATCCATCTCCCTGGATTTAGATATATCGTGATTTTGGCAAAACTTGCAGGTTAAGTTACAACCAGCCGTACCGAAGGAGAGTACGGGAGTGCCTGGCAAAAAGTGGTTAAGTGGCTTTTTTTCTATAGGATCAATGCAAAAACCTGAAGAACGCCCATAAGTCGTTAAAATAATTTCTTTATCCTGACAAGCGCGAACAAAGCACAGACCACGTTGTCCTTCGTTAAGTTTACATTCACGCGGACACACGTTGCATTGTATACGACCATCATCGAGTGATTTCCAATATTTAGTTTGATGGTTCATAATTGTTTATAATACGACCCGAAATAAAATAATAATGCTATAATAATTAATTAAACCAAGCAAAACCGGATAAAATACGTTATGAGTATAAAATCGGTATTTTCCCAAATACAATATTATACAACATAGCGTCGACATACACTAATTCAAAAAAATCGAACTTTATCAAATCTACTACTATATTCCAAATTAGATGCTATTTTATAACTTAAATGTTTTATACACCTGCTATTTGAAAAAATTTACGATTATGTCATTTAATAATACTACAAAAAAAATTCGCCCACCAGCTATCTCAGGGACCTTTTACCCAAGCAACCCCAGTGAGCTAGAAGCCTCAGTTCAATATTTTTTACGTGAAGCCGACGAGCATTTTGAATCTACGACTAGTGCTCCAAAAGCAATTATTGCCCCCCATGCAGGTTATATTTATTCAGGTCTAACGGCAGCAGCCGTTTATAACCGATTACGCCCTGCACGTGAAATAATAAAACGCGTTGTCATTCTAGGGCCCTGTCACAGGGTCGGAATTAACGGCTTAGCGCTTCCAAGTACCGAAATTTTTCAAACCCCTTTCGGTGACATACCTCTAGATACAGATGCGATAGAAAATATTAAGGACCTAGACTGTATAGAGATTTTCAATGAGACTCATGTAAATGATCACAGCATTGAAATACATCTCCCTTTTTTACAGAAAGTTATCAAAGACTTTAAACTGGTACCCCTAATCGTTGGTGAGACCGAACCTAAGAAAGTTGCTGAAGTATTAGAAATACTCTGGGGTGGCCCTGAAACCTTAATACTCATTTCATCAGACCTCAGTCACAACTTGGATTATAATCAGGCTAAAATACTTGATAACCAGACACGTCGAGCCATTGAGCAAATGGACCTAAAGGCACTAGGCAATGAGCAGGCCTGTGGACGCCATTCTATTAAAGGCCTTTTAATGCTGGCCAAGGTAAAAGGTCTCTCAGTAGCGACTGCCGATATCAGAAATTCAGGTGATACGGCTGGCACCAAAGACAGGGTTGTGGGTTACGGGTCTTGGTATTTTGATGAGAACTATGTAGGTAGTCTGGATAACAAAGATAAATTTGGATTTTTAACGAATAATATCTTAAAGCAACATGGTAATACACTGTTACGTTTTGCGGCTTCGACTATATTTTCAAAATTGTTGCATCCTAAGACTACTAAATACAAAAACCTACCAAAGCTCGATAAAATGTTAAACGAGCCAGGAGCCTCCTTTATAACCCTGAATAAAAAAGGCCAATTGCGCGGATGCATAGGTTCAATCCAAGCCTGGCAGCCGCTAATTAAAGATATCGCAGAAAATGCCTGCAAAGCTGCGTTTGAGGATCCGCGCTTTCCAAAGCTCACGATAGGAGAAATAGAATCGGGGAAAATCGAAATATCTATATCAATTTTGAGTCCACAAACTCAAATACATTTCTCAAATGAAACTGATCTACTCGCCCAACTCCAGCCTGGTATTGACGGAATTGTTTTAACAGAGGGAGCACCACACAGAGGTGTATTTCTACCCGTTGTATGGGAACAATTACCTGATCCCAAACAATTCATAAACCAATTAAAACGCAAGGCAGGCTTACCCGAAAATTATTGGTCTGACACGATACAAGCTTGGCGGTATATAACCGCAAGTAAATCATCTATTGATTTGCCTGCAGACCAAACACTTTGGCCCACGTAAACTTTTATGGTTAAATAAAAAAGTATTATAAGAGCTAAATACCATTTAGTTTATTGAAAGTCCCAAATTGAGTATTCAAAATGAAAATAGTCCGAACGGGCGCAGCGAACTCTATCACGCCGTCTTATGGATGATGGGTACACTAGCCTCGTTTTCAATTATGGCAATCGCCGTACGTGAATTAACCAATACAATAGACCCTTTTGAAATTGTTTTTCTAAGGACTTCGGTAGCCCTCACTATTGTTCTTGGAATTGTATTTTATCATGGGCGAAAAGCTATTTCGACTAAACACCTACGGCTGCACGTTTTTAGAAATACTATTCATTACATAGGTAATTTAACTTGGATCATTGGTGTTAGCTTAATCCCATTAGCGCAAGTTTTTGCCTTAGAATTTAGCGTCCCAATTTGGGTCGCAATTTTTGCAGTCCTATTTTTAAGAGAAAAACTAACAATCGGCAAAATAGTAGCTATTGTTTTTGGGTTTTTAGGAGTTCTGGTTATCCTTCGCCCTGGACTGATCGCAATTGATCAGGGCTCTCTTGCAGTGCTGGGTGCAGCATTTTGTTTTGCTACGGCTCATGTAGTTACCAAGTCATTATCCAAATCTGATAAACCTCTAACAATTGTTTTTTTAATGTATACTATGCAGTTGCCTATTAGTGCAATTGGTGCGTATTTCTATTGGACGACCCCAACTTGGGTGGATTGGCCTTGGATTTTTCTAGTCGGTATAACGTCTCTTACAGCGCATTACTGTATAACACGAGCGATAACTCTCGCCGACGTGACGGTTGTCATACCCATTGATTTTTTGCGAATGCCAATAATCGCCATAATAGGTTTTTATTTATATTCTGAGCCTTTTTCTATCTGGATATTTTTTGGTGCAATGCTGATTTTTAGCGGTAACTATTTTAATATTTACCATGAACGAAAAAAGATCTGAGTTTTAAATTATTTACTAGAGTAGCCGCCAATAAATTTGCTAAATGCACACCAGAAAAAAAAATTATTATAAATACCTTTTGGAGAAAAATAATGACAATCAATATCCGCCGTATTGTTACCTCCCATACAACTGATGGCAAAGCAATTGTAGGTACTGATGAAATAATGAAAAATATACAACAATTGCGTTCGGGTAATTATGAAACATTACTTTGGGTTACAGATGAGTCGCCAGCCGACATAAATGGCGAAGATCCAACCGCAACGCCTAGAGATATTGAACCGCCAGAAACTGGATCAATTTTCCGCATCTTAGAGTTAATCCCAGGAAAAGAAGCTTATATGCATCGAACAGACACAATTGACTATGCAATTTGTCTTTCCGGCAAGTGTGAAATGTATTTGGACGATAATGACAAAATAAATTTTAAAGCTGGTGACGTAATGGTTCAGCGTGCGACAATGCATGGCTGGGCCAACCCTTTCTCAGAACCTTGCCAAATTGCGTTTATCTTAATTGGCTCTAATCAACCAACCAAGCACTGGCATGTAGACGCTGAGAACGCGCACGCCTAGAGGATCATTTATTGGTGCTAAATTTTTCAGATGATATGATCAACTTTCTTCTTGATCTAGCTAAAGATGCGGGAGACAAAATTCTTGAGTTCTATCAGACTGATATAGAGGTGCGCGAGAAAATCGATAAGTCACTGGTGACCGAAGCAGATGAACAAGCCGAGTCTATAATACTAAATGGCCTAGCCCAATTCACTCCCAATATACCCGCTATTGGCGAAGAATCGTATTCCGCAGGCGAGCGACATGATATAAGTGGTGGCACATTTTGGCTAGTCGATGCATTAGATGGCACCAAAGAATTCGTTAACCAACGTAATGAATTTACCGTAAATATTGCTTTAATTGAGGATGGAATTGCGATTTTTGGAATTGTCCTCGCGCCAGCGCTCTTAAGAACTTTCTGGGGCGGTGCCTTTGGCGCTTTCTGCAAAGATGGGAAGAAACAAATAAAAAAAATTACAACTCGCGCCACACCAAAAGACGGAATCACTGTAGTGTCTAGCCGTTCTAATCGCGAAGGAGAAAGTAATTTTCTCGCTAATTATGAGGTAAAAAATACTCTCAATCTGGGGAGTTCCCTCAAAATATGCCTTATTGCAGCAGGTGAAGCTGACCTTTACCCACGGCTTGGGCCAACCTCAGAATGGGATATTGCGGCCGGACATGCAATCCTCACTGCCGCCGGTGGTTCTTTAACACAAATTGATGGCTCGCCATTCCTCTATGGAAAAGATACTATTCTAAATCCTTCTTTTATTGCGCAAGGGCAATGAACATGAACATGCTAAAAACTTACCTATGAAAACTAGAGTTTTAAACGCAGATACAAAAGGGATACAAACTGCTGCAACTCAATTGCGTGCCGGCAAATTAGTTGCCTTTCCAACGGAAACTGTCTACGGCCTCGGTGCTAATGCTTATATAGACCAGGCAATTTCCCGTATTTATGAAGCCAAACACCGACCCAGTTTTAACCCCCTCATTGTCCATTTTAAGAATATTAATGATGTAAAACAGCAGGTTGTCTGGAACGATTGGTCAGAAAGGTTAGCTGAAAAATTTTGGCCAGGTGCCGTTACCTTTATTTTGAAGAGAACTGAAAATTGTCAATTATCCCTCTTGGTTAGTGCGGGTCTTGATACAGTTGCGGTCCGAGTTCCATCTAATAATATAGCTCAAAAATTAATTGAAGAAGCAAAATACCCGTTAGCAGCTCCTAGCGCTAATTCTTCCGGTAAAATAAGTCCCACCACCGCTAACCATGTTGAAATATCACTCGGTGGCAAGATCCCTTATATTGTTGATGGGGGATCGTGTACTATTGGCCTAGAATCTACAGTTGTTGATTTATCAGGCAAAGCGCCAATACTTTTGCGATCAGGCGGCATAACATTCGACCAACTGAGTAAAGTTATTGGTCCCATATCACCCCGCAATAATGAGAATATTATCTCGTCTCCTGGCATGCTTAATCGCCATTACGCTCCGGATACCCCTATTCGTTTGAATGCTACAAAATTCGCCAAAACTGAGAACGTACTCGGTTTCGGACCTAACGCACCCACTTCAGCCTTCAACCTTAGCTCAACAGGAAATTTAATTGAAGCGGCTGCTAATTTATTCAGTTTCATGCATGAATTAAACAAACCTGGCGCAAAACCAATCGCCGTAATGCCAATTCCAGAAATGGGGTTAGGGCTGGCGATTAACGACCGCTTGCGCCGAGCGACTGCAAGTGAATAGTCAAATCATGCCTATACCAACAGAAATAAAAGCCCGACTAGCAAAAATTGTGGGGCCAAACGGCGTAATCTACGAACTAGATGAGATGATGCCTTATCTTCATGAAGAACGAGGTTTAGCAACAGGGCACGCTGATATAGTACTTCGCCCCAACAATGTTCAAGAAGTGTCATCTGTTGTGCAAATCTGCGCCAGAGAGAAGATTTCCATAGTACCAGTGGGTGGTTGCACGGGTCTGGTCGGCGGCACCTTAGCTAATGGCGGCGTAGTGTTAGCCACAGATCGCCTTGATAAGATTATTCAAGTCGACCCACTTAATAACACAATAACCGCAGAATCCGGTTGCATTCTAGCTAATTTACAAAATGCCGCTGCCGAAAATGAATGCCTATTTCCATTAAGTTTAGGGGCAGAAGGAAGCTGCCGTATTGGTGGAAATTTATCAACAAACGCGGGAGGCGTTAGCGTTCTAAGGTATGGTAATACACGTGACTTGGTTCTGGGTTTAGAGGTTGTGCTTCCAAGCGGTGAAATCTGGAACGGATTAAGCGCATTACGCAAAGATAATACTGGGTATGATTTAAAGCAACTTTTCGTTGGAGCTGAGGGCACATTAGGTATTATCACTAAAGCTGTATTAAAGCTTTTCCCTGCGCCAAAAGTATCGACAACTGTCTTAGTTGCTTTACCCCAACTTGAACCTATTTTGGCTTTATTTAACCAAACTCGAGAACTATGTGGAGATCGACTAACAGCTTTTGAATTAATATCAAGAATTGGACTCGAACTAGGTAGCTCCCACATTCCCGGAATTGTTGATCCTTTTAAAACATCATACCCCTTCTATGCACTTATAGAGCTGACGTCTGCGCAGAAAAAAGATAACCTACATAACGACATTGAAGAAATTTTAGAGAATGCGCTTGAAGATGGTATCATTATGGATGCTGTCTTTGCAGAAAGCGATGCACAACGAAGAGAGCTATGGAGAATTCGAGAAGAAATCCCGGCAGCTCAATCTCGTGAAGGAGGAAGTATCAAGCATGATATTTCCGTATCTGTTTCTAATACGGTAGCCTTTATCATGGAAGCATCAAAACGCGTATCAAAAGTACTTCCGGGCATTCGCCCATGCCCCTTTGGGCACATAGGAGATGGGAATATACATTATAATTTAACACAACCCATCGGAATGCCAAAAGAAGAATTTATGTCACGATCTGTTGAAATTAATCGTATAGTTCACGATCTAGTGATAGAAATGAAAGGTAGTATCAGCGCAGAGCATGGTATTGGATTTTTCAAGCGCGAAGAACTAACACATTATGCCTCACCTACAAAAATTTCATTGATCCGAACAATTAAGCAAGCCATCGATCCCTACAATATAATGAACCCGGGTAAAATAATCTAAAAAGTACTCCAATTGTATACAGTTATAGTGGTTATCAGGATCTATGTACTTTATAAAAAACTTTGCTCATTAATTTTCAGAATATAGTTTTAATGATTTTAAGTACCAAGATAACTAAAACGAATGAATGTAAATTTATTTACAATGACTAGATGGTGATTTTTTAATATATGTTTTCATTATAAGCTTTTTAGCGAGACTAGCTATTGTTCCCACTTATTTTAAAAATTCCCAAACTACTATTATTTATTGATTCCATTATATAATTTTCACTATAAGATGAGTAAACTTCAACTCAAACCATTAGCACCCCTAGAGTAAACGTAACTTGAATCAGATAAATAAATACCTAATGCGGCAGCTTATTATATCGACCTTCCTCATTGGATTGGTCATGACAGGGGTTATATGGCTTTTCATTGCAGTACGTGCAGTTGAACATATTGTAAATAGAGGAATATCAGCGAAAATATTCCTACAATTAAGTATACTCCAAATCCCAAATTTTATTATCCATATAATTCCTTTTGCAATTTTCATAGCAACTCTTTTCGTCTACAGTCGTCTCAATTCAGATCGCGAGCTTATTGTTCTACGGGCTGCTGGGGCCAGTCCCATCTCACTTGCAAAACCAGCCCTTGCAATTGCTTTTCTTGCGGTGATCATTGGCTACTGTTTGACACTTTACGTCACACCAAAATCCTATCAAGGATTTCGTAATCTCCAATGGGATATCAGATATAGCTTTGCACATGTGCTATTAAAAGAAGGCGTATTTAATTCTATTTCAGATAAAATAACAATTTTTATAAGAGACAGAAAAGGCCAATCAGAACTACGCGGGATCCTTTATCACGACACCACAAAAATAGACAAGCCAGTAACGATAATTGCTGAACGAGGCGTGTTAACAAAAGGTACCGAAGGCGCCCGCGTTACCGTATTTGATGGGAACAGACAAGAAATTCAGAAAAAAAATAATAGTTTATCAATTTTATACTTTGATAGATACACCCTGGACTTAAGCGCTTTTACGCCAAAACCCAGCAGTCGCTTTCGCGAACCACGAGAACGCATGATTGACGAGTTATTAGAACTAAATATTCAAGATATCGGAAACCCAAAAGATTTTGGCAAATTTAAGATAGAAGCACATCAGCGTTTAACCATGCCAATTAACACTTTTGTTTTTACTCTTGTTGCACTTGTCTGTCTTTTGCTCGGTGATTTTTCCCGGCGCGGGCAAACTAATCGCATCATACTTGCTTCAGTTATTTTTTTCACCCTCTGGGTAGGTAATCTTGGGATAATTAGCTTCAGCGCAAAAAACCTTCAAATTATACCATTTATATACGCATATACGCTAGCTCCTATTTTAGTCTTGCTATTACTTTTAATTTTGAACCCACAGTTTAAAATAAGGAAAGCATAAATGCGCTTATCTCTTACACTAACACGTTATATTGCGAAAAACTTCATTCGCAATTTTTTGACTATTTTTATTATTTTTCTTACAATTATTTTTCTTATTGATATCGTGGAATTGCTCCGTAGAGCGTCTAGTAATGACAGCATCGGTCTTGGCCTGGTTACAAGAATGGGTCTTATGAAACTACCTTTTATGGCACAACAAATTTTTCCTTTTGCTGTTTTGTTTGGGGGGATGACAACATTCTGGAGGCTAACCCGCAGCAGCGAGTTGGTCGTGACTAGGTCGGCGGGTGTGTCTGCTTGGCAATTTTTGTTGCCTGTGATGCTGGTTGCCTTTCTATTAGGCCTTTTTAAAATTTTAGCATTTAATCCTCTTGCATCGGTAATGCTATCTAAATATGACCGCCTGAATGCAATACATTTTCAAGGACAAAGTGACTTATTGGCGGTATCAAAGAATGGTTTGTGGTTAAGACAGTCCAGTGGGAAAAACCAGTCAGTTATCCATGCACCCACCATAACTATAATAAATGATAATATCTTTCTGTCGCGTGTGACAATTTTCATATATGAAGGTGCTGAAAAATTTGCAATACGGGTTGACGCTGAAAAGGGCAGCCTTGCGGATGGTTTTTGGCATCTTCAGAATGCTACAATTAATGTAAGAGATAAAAAGCCAAAGTTTACAAAAGAACACTGGATAGAAACGGATATCACATTGAACAAAATTCACGAAAGCTTCTCTCCTCCCGAAACAATGTCATTTTGGGATCTTCCAGCTTTTATAAATAACCTAGAAAGGTCGGGATTTTCAGCTGTGCGCCATCGGCTTTATTGGAATTCATTATTAGCAGCACCTCTCTTACTTTGCGCTATGATTTTAATTGCCGCGACTTTTACACTTAGACAATCGCGACGTGCCAGTGCAACCTATGTCATTGTTGGGGGAGTTTTAACCGGATTTCTCCTATTTTTTCTCTCCGATGTAGTTTTTGCACTTGGATTACGTGGTAATATTCCAGTTGTGCTGGCTGCTTGGACCCCCTCGGGAATTTCGTTGCTTTTAGGCCTTGCGATGGTTTTTCACCTGGAAGATGGCTAGAACTATGCTGGAAAAAATTAAAAATGCTGTCCAGCGTAGTTATATTTATCTGGTCCTCATCCTCTCACTAGTTATCTCATTTAGCTCGTTTAAGGAGAGCCCTGCCCAGCACATCTCTCAAATAAAAGACAGGCCTATAACTTTCACAGCAGATGAAGTAATCCACGACAAAGAGCTTGGTATTATGAAAGCTTCAGGAAGCGTTGAAGTATTTAATAACAGACAAGTCTTATTGGCCGATAAAATTTCCTACAACCAACTTCAAGATATGGTAACTGCCTCAGGAAATGTGAGTCTACTAGATTCAACAGGACACGTACTATTCGCGGAATATATGGAACTTAGTAGTGATTTTAAATCTGCATTTATCCGAAATATTAAAATTCGTCTATCCGACAACGCCAGAATTGTGGCGAATGAAGCTCGACGTGACGACGGTAACGTCATGAAAATGAGAAATGCTATATATTCGCCATGTAACACTTGTGCCACTATGCCCGACCAAACCCCATTATGGCAGCTCAAAGCTAAAAAAATTATACATAATCAAAAACAGCAAGAACTTGAATATTACGACGTATGGATGGAAATGGCTGGTATACCCGTTATGTATACGCCTTATTTCTGGCATCCAGATCCAACAGTCAAAAGAAAATCGGGATTTCTAGTACCAAGTACAGGTGGATCGACCTTTTTGGGTACGACCCTTACTACACCCTATTATTATGCAATTTCGCCGAACAAAGACCTCACCATCTCGCCTACCATTACCACCGAGGAACGCGTGCTTATGTCGGGAACATACCGCGAACTTTCTAATAATAGCGCTCTAAATTTTGGTGGAAGCCTAACACATGATTCAAATGATGATATACGAGGGCATATTAAGGGTACCGCAAAGTTTGATATAGACGAAAAATGGCGGTGGGGTTTTGATTTAAACAGGTCAACCGATGACACCTATTTGCGACGTTATGGCTTTCCATCCCCACGTTTCCTGACAACTAAAACCTATGCTGAGGGGTTTAGTCGACGAAATTATTTCGCTGCAGAGGCTTACTCTTTTCAAGGTACTGCAATTGAAGACGATCCGGGACAATCGCCTTTAATTTTACCGTTGATAACATACAACCGCCAAAGCGCGATTGGAAGATTGGGCTCAAGCACCACCTTTAACGCTAACTCAATTGTGATGACACGAAAAGATGGCAACGATACGCGTCGTATTTCAGCCGATATTGGCTGGCACTTACCTCTCATCGGAAAGCGCGGTGATATTACTAAATTTTCATTTACTACGAGAGGTGATCTATACCACGTCAGCAATCTAAGCCTAAACGACAACCTAAACAAATACAGCGGTTTTTCTAGCCGCATTCGACCCCAACTTAAAGCCAACTGGCGTCTTCCTTTAGCCCGCCAACATGGTATGGTTAGTCAGACACTTGAACCAATAGCCTCCGCCATAATTAGCCCCTACGGTGGGAACTCACCGAAAATACCAAATGACGATAGTGTCAACCTGGAGTTTGATGATACTAACTTATTTAGTGACAATATATTTACCGGATACGATAGGGTTGAAGGAGGAGCACGCATTAAATATGGACTAAAATGGGGTTTGGTTGGCTTGGGAGGGGGACACACAACGATTTTTGTAGGTCAACGCTACCGTCCAAAAGACGATGATACATATGCTTTAGGGTCTGGGTTAGAAGGGCACTTATCAGACTTTGTCGGACGGGTGAGCGTATCACCAGGAATTCACCTCAATCTAATGTACCGTACGCGTATAGATAAGGATAATTTTTCATTTAAGCGCAATGAATTAGAGATCGGAACCGGTCCACCTGCTCTCAGGATTGCTGCAAATTACATATTCTTTGACGCTCAAAATGATGCTGATTTTCCAGGGCGCGAGGAAATATCGGGCAGTATTTCAACTAAACTAAATCGGTTCTGGCGCTCTAGAATCGCAAGCCGCTACGATTTAGAAGGTAACGGTGATTTGCGAAATTTAAACTTAAACTTAACCTATGATTGTGAATGCTTTACCCTTAGCACTACTATCAACAGGCAATTTTATAAAGACCGGGATTTGAAGCCAAACGATAGTATTTTGTTTAAACTCACCTTCAAAACTTTAGGGGATATACGGACTGGCCTCGACAGCAATAACTAATACAGTTTCGGAGACCGCAGGAGTGTAGCCTATCTCATGATAACAAAATTTAAAAAATTGTTCATTACTTGTAATGAAAGACACATTTCACCGAGAATAAAATTGCTTTTAACAACAATATTATTTTTGGCCATGATTACTCCACTAATTTCTCTCTCAGCTCAAACGTCTAATACTAAGCGTCAGGGTATTGTCGCCGTAGTTAATAACGAAATTATTTCTAAATACGATTTTATAAATCGCGTTAAACTCGTTATTTTTTTATCCAAGCTACCTAACGACAAAAAGACTATTAAACGAATTTCTTCACAGATTTTGCATGGATTAATAAACGATAAACTCAAATTACAAGAGGCAAGAAAACTAGGCATCAACGTTAAACAAACCGAATTAAAAGCTGCTATAACCGAAATAGAAAAAATGAATGGTTTGGCTGAAGGCAGAATGCGAGTATTAATGAAAAAAAAAGGGATTAACTTTAGCTCATTCCAACTACAAGTTGAGGCCCAAACAGCATGGAGCAAAGCAGTTGTTAAACAAGTTTTGTCGGCAAATAGGATCAGCGATGAAGCCGTGGACGAAGCTATTGCTACAATTGAGTTAAATAAAGGAAAACCTGAATATAACGTTGCAGAAATATTCATCCCGTTTGAAGCCGGAAAATCAACAGAAAAAGCTCGTCAAATTGCTATGCGTTTGTACTCCCAAATACAACAGGGAGCTAACTTTTCTGCATTGGCCCGCGCTTTCTCGCAAAGTGCATCTGCAGGCAAGGGTGGTAATTTAGGTTGGATACGGAATGAACAAATTGAACAAAATTTATCAAACATAATGACCAAAATGAGAAAAAATTCTACTTCAGAACCGATGAAGGGAGAGAGCGGTTATTATGTTTTGAACCTCATTGATAAACGAAAATCGTTGGGAGTTTCAACTGAAAAAATAAAAATTACGCTCGAACAACTATTTCTACCATTACGAATAAACTCTTCAGAAAATGAAACCAAAGTTATTACAGAGCAAGCAGAGGATATTTCTTCAAGTATAAAGACTTGCTCAGCTTTAAATCAAAAAGGTAAGGAGCTTGGATCACGACAATCCGGCACGCTTGAGGTTAACGATATCACACAACTCCCAACGAATATTAGAACTATAGTTCAAAAAAACGATTTATTCAAAGCTAGCAAGCCAATTAGAACCGGTTCTGGAATTTTGATAATTATGGTCTGTAAAAGAAGTGGTGGTGGCACTTTGAAAAATATAAGAGCCAAGATTAAGAGTATGCTACTCCAGAAACGAGCAGTTTTAACCGATCGAAGCATGTTACGAAACATTAGACGCACTGCGTTCTTGGATATTAGGCAATGATACAATCAGATCTCCCCACAATTTTAACTATGGGTGAACCAAGTGGTATAGGAGGCGAAATTGCTTTAAAAGCATGGCTTGCGGGTCACAACGAACTCTCTCCATTCTGTATAATTGACTCGCCCGCTAGGCTAAAGAAAATTAGCACGTCTCTGAAATTAAATGCAAGTATCACTGAAATTTCAGATATAGAACAAGCAGCTGGTGTATTTAATAAATCTTTGCCAGTTTTGCCTATAGATTTGCCTGAGGATGCAATTCCGGGAAAACTAAATACTTTGAATAGTCCTGCCGTCATATCGGCAATTAAACAGGCTGTAATGTTGGTTCAAACAGGCCGCGCAAATGCCATAGTCACAAATCCTATTCATAAAAAATTTCTACAACAATCCGGCTTTTTCCACCCTGGACACACTGAATATTTAGCATCATTGGCCAATATTGAAACTGAACCCGTGATGATGTTGGTATCAGAACGCTTACGCGTTATTCCAGTGACACGTCATGTTGGAATACAAGAAGCTGTAAATAAACTTACTTCTGCACTCATAATTGAGACCGCGGTCATTGCCGACAAAGCATTACGACAGGATTTTGGTATTTCCAATCCTAGAATTGCAATCGCGGCACTAAACCCTCACGCCGGTGAAGGGGGAATGATGGGTAATGAGGAAAAAATTCACATCGAACCCGCCATACAAATACTGGAAAACCAGGGGTTGTCAGTAACTGGTCCCAAACCACCAGACACATTGTTCCACCGGCAAGCCCGAGCAACTTATGATGTTGTGCTATGCATGTATCATGATCAAGCCCTCATACCAATAAAGACATTAGACTTTGAAACAGCTGTAAATGTAACTCTCGGTTTACCTTTTATCCGAACATCACCGGATCACGGGACTGCACTCAATATTGCTGGCAAAGGTTATGCAAATGAACAAAGCTTAATTTCCGCTCTTAAAATTGCCAGCAAAATGGTGTATAATAGATCAACAAACACTTCTACATAATGATCAAGCAAAATAAACTATTGCCTTTGCCCGAAATTCTTGAGCATTTTAAATTAAGTGCTAAGAAATCTCTTGGTCAGCACTTTATACTTGACCAAAATCTAACGGACCGGATCGCTAGGGTGGCAAGTGTTTCTACGAATGATCTATCAGGCTTTACAGCAATCGAAATTGGGCCAGGCCCTGGCGGGTTAACCCGATCAATCTTAAAGCAAAAACCCAGGCACCTCTACGTGATAGAGCGTGACCGGAGATGTGTCGAAGCTTTAGACATATTACGTCAGATATATACTAATAGATTGACCATTATAACTGGTGACGCGCGCACACTTAGCGTCTCTAATATCGGACAGGCACCACGCCGAATTATCGCAAACCTTCCCTACAATATTTCAACAGTACTATTAATAAACTGGTTACGGCAGGCTGAAAATATTGACCAAATGACATTAATGTTTCAATCAGAGGTCGTTGATAGAATAATAGCAAAGCCATCAAGCAAAGCTTATGGCAGACTGAGTGTTATTACCCAATGGCTTTGTGAGCCTAAATTAGAGTTCCATATAGACAAACGCGCTTTCGTTCCGCCTCCTAAGGTAAACTCCAGCCTACTCACTTTAAAAACTCGATCCTTTCCGCTTTATCCTGCCAAATTCAAATATTTAGAAAAAATAACAGCGACGGCCTTTGGACAACGGCGAAAGATGTTACGTTCTTCACTTAAACCATTAGATATTGATATTACCGCTCTTGGCATCGATCAAACGGCACGGGCTGAGAACTTGTCAATCGAGGAGTTTTGCCTATTAGCTCAAGTCATAGAAAGACGATCTTTCGATTAGCTTAACTGGACGTCCTCAAATTTTGAACAAACTCATGTAAACCGATTTGACGCTCAATACAAATACGCTCTGCTACCAGAATTTTTTCTATACATTTTACACTTGCCTCAATGTCGTCATTTACAATAACGTATTTATATTCTCGATAGTGGCTCATTTCATCAGCTGCTTTAGACATACGCTGTTGCACTATCTCTTCAGGATCTTGGGCCCGCGCTCGGAGTCGATTTTCAAGCTCTATCGTATTAGGAGGTAAGATAAATACACTTACTAAGTCTTTTTTTGCATTTTCATTATCCGCCAGTTGTTGTGTACCCTGCCAGTCAATATCAAATAAAATATCCTGTCCATTTAATAATGCGTCTTCGACTGGTTGTTTTGGCGTACCATAAAAATTACCAAAAACATTTGCATACTCAAGCAACTGACCACGGTTAATCATCAGTTTGAATTTTTTCTCGTCGACAAAATAATAATCCTCGCCATCTACTTCACTTGGCCGCATTGGGCGGGTCGTTACAGAAATAGACATTGTCAAATTCAAATCATGTTTTAGTATCGCACGTGAAATCGTCGTCTTTCCAGCACCCGAAGGAGAAGATAAAACGAGCATCAGACCACGTCGCAAAAAAGGAACATTATCCCTATTCAATATTTTGTACCTGTTCACGATATTGTTCAATTATAGCTTTTAACTCGAGACCTATTTTAGATAAACCTATATCAGAAGCTTTCGAACAAAGCGTGTTTACCTCTCTATTAAATTCCTGACACAGAAAGTCGAGCTTTCTACCAATAATACCACCTTTCTCCATCAGCGCTTTAGCAGATTCGACGTGAGCTTTCAATCTATCCAACTCCTCTCGAACATCTGCTTTGATCATATATATAGCAGCTTCTTGTGCTAACCGCTCTTCTGGTAAACGCGGAACTGCCTCTAACAACTCTTCAATATTTTGATTAAGTCTTTTTTGAATATTGGCAGGCTGCAGGGCTGCAGTTTTCTCAGCCTGGTCACAAAGATCATTTATGCGTTTCAACTGACCAAATAAAATCGTACCAATTCGGGCCCCTTCTTCGATTCGATTTTGAACTAAGGAAGCGAGGACCGCTTCAAGGCTTTTAAGTATTTCTTTTTCGCGACTCATATGATCTGTGCTGTCTTCATCCTTCGAAACAGGCTCAATAACACCGCGAACAGCGAACAATCCATCAAGACTGGGATTCTCAAATCCCTTTAAGTTAGTTTGCAACTCTTTCGTCGTCTCAATAAGTTGATTAAGCAAAGTACGGTTTATCTTATATTTGTTTTGATCTGGAGTTTCTTGAATAGTCAGATTTAAATTAAAATTACCCCGTTTAAACGCCTTCCCCATGGCCAACCTTGCTGTAGTTTCCAATATTTCATATCCTTGCGGTAAGCGACACCTAAGATCCATGCCTTTTCCATTTACACTCTTAACTTCCCAAGTCCAGCTAAATCCGTTCATACTCCCAAGACTAGTGGCAAATCCGGTCATGCTAGCGATTTGAGATAAAGTCGTTTTGTTTTTATTATTCATGTGCATTAAATAGCACATTCTTTTCAATATGCCATTGTAAAATATACGGTAAAGTGATGAAACTAGCATTCCAATAATTCAACCTCGAAAGGAACCATGTGAGCAAGTTTCGCTCTATTTTAATTACCGGAGCATCCAGTGGTATTGGAAGAGCTTTAGCAAAAGGTTTAGCTGGACCTGGGATTTTCTTAGCAATTTCTGGGCGCACGGCATCCGATTTACATAAAGTATCAAAACAATGCCAGGCTAGAGGTGCGGCCGTTATAGAAAAAATAGTTGATGTCACTGATCAGTCTGCTATGAAAAATTGGATTGAAGAGATCGATGACACGCAACCATTAGATCTTGTCATTGCCAATGCCGGTGTCTCAACAAGCACCTCCGGCGAGGTCGAAAAATCATTACAACAGCGCCGTATGCTTGATATCAATGTATTTGGCGTTTTAAATACGATTGAGCCTATTTTGCCAAGAATGGCTATACGACAAACAGGATCGATAGCTCTAATGAGTTCTCTTGCTGGATTTAATGGCATGCCAAGTGCACCCGGATATAGTGCTAGTAAAGCTTGGGTGAGGTCATATGGTGAAGGGCTCCGCGGCAAATTTTTGTCGGAGGGTATTAGAATATCCGTTGTTTGTCCGGGGTTCGTTAAAAGCCGGATCACCCAACAAAATACATTCACCATGCCCTTTCTAATGGATGCTCAATTAGCTGCAAATATAATTCTTAAAGGATTAGAAAAAGACAAAGTACGAATAGCCTTCCCACTATCATTATATGCGGCTATTTTATTTTTATCAGTACTTCCATCTCGATTGACTAACAGGCTTGTTAGCTACTTTCCAAGAAAAGAATGAATTATATTCCATTTGATCTAACCAGTTGAGTTAAAAAAATAAACCATCATCTACTTATTAGCCTCACTTCTTAAATTGACGCCACTTAGCAACGTTACGGTTATGTTCAGTTAAATTTTTTGCAAAAGTATGACCCCCCGTTCCATCTGCGACGAAGTATAGCTCGTCAGTATCAACTGGATTCATCACAGCTTTTATCGACGCTCGGCCAGGATTAGTGATAGGGTCTGGGGGTAACCCTTTGGTATAGTATGTGTTATATTCACTTGGTGTTTGAAGATCTTCCCTGCTTAAAGCACGGACTAATTCTCTTCGCCCCTTTGTTATAGAAAAACTAACCGTTGGATCTGATTGTAATTTCATATTAAGGCGTAAACGGTTTATAAAAACTCCAGCCACACGGGCACGTTCTGCTGAACGTCCCGTTTCTTTTTCAACAATTGATGCTAAAATAATAGCATCTTTAATACTAAAGATTGGCAAGTTAGGGATGCGATTTTTCCATAAATTAGCAAGGACTCTTTTCATACTACCCTGCATCCTCTTTATTAAAGTATTCCGATTATCTCCATAGGAAAAATAATAAGTCTCAGGTAATAGCTCGCCTTCATTCTGAGGCATAATAGCTTTTCCAACCAATCCATTAGTCTTATTCAATATCTCAAGAATTTGCCCATTTGTTAAACCTTCAGCAACTGTTAGGCGACGAACAACCTGCTTACCTTTTTGTAATATAGCCAAAACATCGCGCGGACTTACGTTTTTTGTGAAAGAAAACTCTCCTGCCTGGAGTTTCTTATTAGCACCAATGGTTCTAGCAGCAATACTGAGAATAAGGGGAATTTTAATCACATTTTGACGACTCAGTAAAATTGCAATGCGTTCGATTCCAACGCCGCGCGGAATTATAACAGTTTTTTCGGCAGTTAACGGACCCGGTTGGATAAACTGACCATAAACCCAAAAACCTAAGCCCGAAAACACCGCAATAAAGAGAAATAATAAAATAATCAGCCAACGCATAATACATACAATTGAAATCTATAAAAATTCAGACATGACCAGGCTCGCATTTGTACCACCAAATCCAAAAGAATTCGATAATACATTTCGCACACGACGTTCCTGAGATTTGTGTGGAACTAGATTAAGATCGCAACCCACAGAGGGATTATCTAGGTTCAAAGTTGGCGGAACAATTTTATGCTTAATCGCTAACATTGAGAAAATAGCTTCTACGGCACCAGCAGCACCTAATAAGTGTCCTGTCGCCGATTTTGTTGATGACATAGCTATATCATTAGCTGAATTCCCAAAAAGACGTTTTACTGCATTAACTTCAATTGCATCACCAAGTGGCGTAGAGGTTCCATGAGCATTTATATAATCAATATCAGATGGATTTAACGCCGCACGTTTAAGGGCTATCTGCATCGACCTATAAGCCCCATTTCCATCTTCGGCTGGAGCTGTAATATGGTGCGCGTCACCAGACATACCGTAGCCGACGACTTCGGCATATATATTGGCATTGCGATTTTTAGCATGTTCAAGCTCTTCCAACACTACGATTCCTGCACCCTCGCCAATGACAAAACCATCACGATCGATATCCCAAGGTCGCGAAGCCTTCTCAGGTGTATCATTAAAGGCCGTGGAAAGAGCCTTAGCTTGAGAAAAACCGTGAACTCCAAGTTTACAAATAGCGGCTTCAGTTCCACCAGCTATCATGACTTCAGCATCTTCCCACATAATCATCCGAGTTGCGTCACCGATAGCATGAGCACCCGAAGAACAAGCTGTCACAACTGCATGATTAGGTCCTTTGAAACCATGTTTGATAGCAACGTGCCCAGACACTAGGTTGATTAAACTTGCGGGTATAAAAAATGGACTGAGGTGACGAAGGTTACCGCCATGAACCAAAGTTGCAGCTTTTTCAATTTCGGGCAAACCACCAATGCCAGAACCGATGAGAACGCCTGTTCTTTCACGGCTCGCATCATGTACAGGTATCCAACCAGCATCTGCGATTGCAAAATCTGCAGCCACTAAACCATATTGGATAAAAGTATCCATCCTACGTTTTTCTTTGTTGGATATCAGGTCATCATTATTGAAACTGCCAGCAAGATTCTTATCTCTCGGCACTTCCCCTGCTATTCGAGAAGATAATTGGGTGGCATCAAAAGATTTTATTGGTCCTAGGCCCGATTTTCCCTCAATCAATCTATTCCACGTCAAATCTGCTCCACAAGCAAGTGGAGTAACAAGACCTATACCAGTAACAACCACACGTCTCATTTTGATTCGCGGTACTTTATTAATCAGGATTTAACTATGCATAGCCGTAACCCATATTCTAAAGATACAAGTTCAACCGAGCACAAAGTATCTCTATTATCAAACTTGTGTCGAGAGAAGATCAACAGCATCTTTAACAGTTAGAATTTTTTCAGCAGCATCATCGGGAATTTCACAACCAAATTCCTCTTCAAATGCCATGACAAGTTCTACTGTATCAAGACTATCAGCGCCAAGATCAGTAGTAAAAATTGCAGTATCAATAACTTTGTCTGCATCTACGCCTAAGTGCTCGACAATTATATCTTTTACGCGGTTAGTAACATCGCTCATTTTATTCTACCTCACTAACTTAATACCGCCGCTTGAAACGCGTCAGATTACCCGACGGTAAACCCCACGACAATTAAAAATATCTATCTATACAAATTTCACGGCTTCCTAACATACTTTGATTTGCATTACCATACCCACCACAAATCTTAGTTAATTCTTTTAGAAAATAAAAATTCTATCTCAAATCATTGCCATCCCACCATTTACGTGAAGGGTCTGCCCTGTCACATAACTCGCCTCATCACTGGCAAGAAAGACCACACTTGCCGCTACATCTTTAGCATGGCCCAAACGTCCAGTTGGAATTACCCCTAATAATTTACCTCTCTGTTCATCAGTTAAAGCATCAGTCATGGGAGTAACAATAAATCCAGGAGCAACACAGTTAACGGTTATTCCACGCGAAGCTACTTCTTGTGCCAACGATTTTGACATTCCGATCAACCCTGACTTCGACGCTGCATAATTTGCCTGTCCAGCATTGCCAGTAACACCAACAATCGAGGTAACACTAATAATACGACCAAATCGTTGTTTCATCATGCCACGCAGACAAGCTTTTGATAACTGAAAACTTGCTGTTAAATTGATATTTAGTACAGTATCCCAATCCGCATCCTTCATCCGCATAACTAAACTATCGCGGTTTACGCCAGCATTATTTACCAAAATATCAACACCACCTAGAATATTATTACACTCTTTTACTAGCTGTTGAATCCTCTCTGAATTTGAGAGGTCACAAGCAACAACATGAACATCTTGGCCCAATTTTTCAGCTAAACTATGCAACACATCTTGCCGGGTACCGGAAAGAATGACTTTAGCTCCTTGGCCATGCAGACCTGCTGCAATTTCACTGCCAATACCACCGGAGGCCCCTGTGACAAGTACTCTTTTTTCAACGAAATCAAACATAGTTTACTCCAATTCTTTTCTATGATCAGAGAGATTCTAAAAAATCAACAATATCATCTGGTCCCTGAATAGAAATACTTTTAAGTTCTCGGTCAATCCGTCTTGTCAATCCCGTTAGCACTTTGCCTGCTCCAACTTCGATAAGAGTATCAACTCCATTGCCTTTCATAAAGAGTATAGATTCCCTCCAACGGACCCGGGCGGTCACTTGCTCAACCAAAAGCTGGCGAATTTCATTTGGCGCTGTTTTCCCTTTTGCTATGACATTGGCGACTAACGGAATTATAGGCTCTTCAATCAACATAGCCGCTAATTCTGTCGCCATAACATCGGCCGCAGAGGCCATCATTGCACAATGAAATGGTGCACTTACCGGCAATAAAATACTGCGTTTAGCACCTTTTTTTGTAGCTATCTCGATAGCACGATTTATTGCTGATGTAGTCCCACTCAAAACTATTTGCCCAACGGCGTTATCATTGGCTATTGTACAAACTTCCCCTTGTGCAGCCTCAAACGCGATTTCCTCTGCTAGATCCATATCAACACCCAAAATTGCGGCCATACCACCATCACCAATAGGCACTGCTTCTTGCATCGCTGTCCCTCGAACTTTAAGAATACGGGCGGCATCAATAACCCCAAAGGATTTTGCTGCCGTCAAAGCCGAATATTCCCCGAGCGAATGGCCAGCAACAAATTTTGCAACGCTAGCAATATCTAGCCCACCTTCCTTTTCCAAAACACGCATAATCGCAATGCTTACAGCCATCAAAGCCGGCTGAGCATTCTCAGTTAACGTTAACTCGTCAATCGGCCCTTCAAACATAATCCTTGATAGGGATTGGCCTAAGGCATCATCAATTTCCTCAAATATCTGCCTAGCAACAGGAAAAACTTCCGCCAATTCCTGACCCATACCAACCGATTGCGATCCTTGACCGGGAAATACAAACGCTATATTCATCATTTATCCAAACATTCTCTGATATTTAGTATATCTAAATACTTTATGATCGGTAAAAGAAGTTTTTTGATTGAGTGATAAACGAAGCCTTTTAAGTGTCAAGATATCTATCAAATTTAGCACAAAAAAAGATCTTATTTTACTCACCTTCGACGCTTGCACTCATAAAGATTATCTATATAGTGCGCCCTTCAAATTTCCTTGCCAGTTTTAAGTCTGGCTATGCCCGTTTACTGATAAGGTTAGCGGGCTGAGATAAGCCTAAAGGATACAATATGTCTTTATACGAAACCGTAATAATAATACGTCAAGAGACGTCTACCCAACAGGTGGAGGCCTTGGCCGATACCTTTGAAGATATTGTCAAACAAAGTGGCGGAAGCGTTAAAAAACGCGAGAACTGGGGACTTCGCTCTCTTGCATATAAAATCAAAAAAAATAAAAAAGGTCATTATATTCTTCTTAACATTGAAGCGCCACCAACTGCAATTCATGAAATGGAACGCGTCATGCGTTTAAATGAAGATATCCTTCGTTACTTAACTTTAAGGATCGATGAGATTGATGAGGGCCCGTCTATTCCGGCCCAAAATCTGGCTCGCATCGAACGCTCATCTAAAGGATTTAGTAGTAAAACTGAAGATACAGAAAATTCTAAACCAAAGGAAGACGAAAAAAAGAAAGTAGAGACTACATTGGTGGAAGCTGAAAAAACCGAGATCAAAGTTGAAGGAGAAGCTTAATGTCTGATTTTGATAATTTTACATCGTCAGAAGATCGCCAACGGGGCGGAGAAAACGGCGGACGTAGGCCATTTTTTCGTCGACGCAAAACGTGCCCCTTTTCAGGATCAAACGCTCCAAAAATTGATTACAAAGACACCAAGACGCTAATCCGCTATATTTCTGAGCGCGGTAAAATCGTTCCAAGCCGTATTACGGCTGTTTCCTCAAAGAAACAACGCGAACTCGCTCGGGCAATAAAACGTGCCCGTTTTCTTGCGCTAATCCCTTACGTTTCTCAGTAAAATCAAAGCTCTCAGCAACTGGAATGGGATTAACCAACTAAAAGAAGATAGTGCAGATAGTAGTTAAGGGATGCACCTATAATGCCAAGGGAGACTATCATTGTTATTGGTGCTGGCCTAGTTAGTGCCCTATTATCCATAGCTGCAACGTTTGGTTCTGGTTTGGGACTTCTTTTAGCTTACTTTGCCCTATTACCAATCATCGTAATCGGCTTAAGCCAAGGCCATCGAACGGCCACGTTTGCAACTTTATCTGGAATGTTTAGTGCTATACTCCTATCAAATATTTATCAAGGAATGTTATATTGTATCTCTATTGCATTACCAGCTTGGCTGATAGTTTTTACAGCTTTAATACCTCAAACAACAAATAATACTTCGTCCCAACTGATCCCGATCGGAGAGATAATTTCACGCTTAGCTGTTTTAGGTGGAATTTTTGTGGTTATAAGTTCAATTATCTTTTTTGATAAACCGGGTGATCTGCCTCACACCATTGAGGTCCTCCTAAATAAATTGATTGCCCATAACAGTCCTAATTTGAATATAACCACAAACCATCGCCTCTTAGTTGAGCAAATGGTTCCTTTGTTCCCAGCAATTGCAGTTTCATCTTGGTTATTAATGTCTGTTATAAACACTGTGGTTGCTCAAGCTATCTTGATCAAAGCAGATCTCAACCTCATACCAGCGTTTCAATATTCTAAAATCACAGCACCGGAATGGCTTTATTGGGCACTTGTTAGTTCAGGAGTAATTGTATTAACTGGCTCAGGTACCTTTGAATATGTGGGCCGTAATCTAGCTATAATATTTTTAATTCCGTTTTTATTTACCGGTCTAGGCGTGATACATACAGCGGCCCGCCAATTCCGCTCTCCAGTTATAGCGTTGATTATTTTTTATTTTTTCACTATAATTCTAAGCTGGCCTGCTTTTATCGCAATTCTCCTAGGTTTTTTTGAGAGATGGACCAATTTCCGGCAAAAATTCTTACCAACCATCCCAAAAGATAAATCAAAATTAGATTAAACTAGCATATAATCGTCAAACTAATTGCTTCAAATGATATTTGGGTTGCCATCTGTCTTATACAATAGTAGGTTCCCGCCCTTATTAACTCATAAAAACATCGGTTTATTGAGATCTAAAATTCAGGTGTTGTATTTTAATAAATAGAATTGGCGCTGCAATGCCAACGGCCTGAATTGATGTTTTAAACTGCACCTTATTTATCAAATTTTCATCAAACTCAGGCGAGTTTATTTAAACGGCCTCGTCGCGTTGCAGCATGGCGGGGCATTATTTTGGAAGCTTAATGAATGAACAACTTAAGAAACTTGATGAGATACATTTAAAATTTGCTGACAAACCTGAGACGGCAATTCCCCAAGAGATGCCAAAGAAGGAGCCAGACCATCCGCTCTTTAAATTAAAATAAGAGAAAAGCCGCAATGGCTTCGACATAAGGACTTTCAAAAGTCTGAGCTAAATCACCGAAAAAGAACACTGCAGTATCTGGCGAAAGATACGCGAGATGAAATATCACTAGATATCGCCTACAAAATTCATACCTGTAAAAAGTCAGCTCCCTGCAAAAGTATGTTCTGCCCTTATTGCCGGGATGAAGTTCAAACGAATGCGGTCATTAAAGCAAAGCAGATATTTGCTAATACACCAGCAGACCAGTTAGCGTTTTTAACTCTCCTGCTCCCGGTAACTTATTTGCCAGAGCGAGATGCTAAAGAACTCATCGACGATCGCCGCAGTAAAAACCGCGATATGTTTAACTACCACAATTTTACTGACGTAAAGCTATTTGGCACCTTTGAGATTGATGTGAAAACTGGAAAGATGCCATGAGGCAACCATTCATTTCACCAAAATAAGGTCTAAAATAAAGGCGGTGATGTTTTTGAATATCCGATTTGCGCCCAGCGTTTTTATGCTTTCCAATAGCGGCAAACCACTTTGTATAAAGTTCGTGATAGTTCAAATCTATTTCGGGAACATTGTTCCGCACGTTGTCGCGCATTTGATCTAGCGTGTCCTCTGCAATACGTGCAGCTTCGCCTATGGCGCTGGTTTTAGTTGATTGAAAATGATATCCGCCATTAGGTTTTAGCACCCGCATATGCCATATGCCTTTGGTGTTGCCCTTTCTGTTATAAAGCAGTAGTTTCCCGTCCCGTAACCGTTGGGCGTTTAAATATGCTTTCTTGGTCATACCAATAAACTTTTTTTTTCGTTAGCTACTTGGGATTTAGGTGTTAGCTAATGCTTTTACAGTGGTATAGTACGAAGAACAAGGTTAACATTTATGCACAAAACATGCACAAGTCGAAGCTAGTCGCCTTAACTGCTTGTTTTTAAACGATTTTTAGAGGTGTTAAGTTAATGGAAGTTATTCTTTTAGAAAGAATTGATAAGCTTGGGCAAATGGGCGATTTGGTTGTTGTCAAACCTGGCTTTGCACGTAATTTTTTATTACCCCAACAAAAGGCTGTCACAGCGACGGAAGAGCACAAGGCTCAATTTGAAAGTCAGCGAATCCACCTGGAGGCTCAAAACCTGGAGCAAAAAACCGAAGCTGAAAAAATAGGAAAAAAGCTTGAAGGTCAAAAAATCGTTATGGTACGCCAAGCTGGTGACGCGGGACAACTATACGGCTCGGTAAGTGCCAGCAATATTTCTGATGGAATAACTGAAGCCGGGTTTTTAATTAATCGCAATCAAGTTAAACTTGGAGATCCAATTAAATCTATCGGAATGCACCCTGTTGCAGTTACTCTACATCCAGAAGTCAGCGTTTTTGTCACAATTAATGTTGCTCGTTCAATTGAAGAAGCCAAAATTCAAGAAAAGACAGGAACTATAGTAATAAGTGATGAGGTAGAGACCAACTCAATTGATGAATTAATTGAGGAGTTAGATAGTGTCGAAGCCAATATGCCTTCGGAAACGGAAGCAGACGATCAAGCCCGAGCTGCTAAAACAGTAACAGAATCTGATGCACCTTCCATCGACGATATCTCAGACGGTGCTTCTAAAGACAGTCCTAAACCAGGGACTAAGGAATCAGAATAAAACCTCTCCTATCTTTATAAATCTATAAAGAATATATTTTGAGAATTTGAATTATCATATTTTGATATTTATTTGAATTTTATATATACTTATATTTAGTTGACTGACCAGTATGACTAGTAACTTGTTGGATTGTAATCACGGGAAAACAATTGATTTTTGGAAATCAATTTTTTAGAATAATAAATCAAATACGATGCGGTAATAGAAAAGGTATGTAAGGCCGTAGATTGGGAGAAATTATGTATTTATTACAATCAATTCTCAGTCGAATGATAAAATTCGGAACCTTAAAAATAATTAATGCCAATGGAAGAATTTATAAATTCTCGGGGCAAAGTAACAATCGTATACCAAAAGAAGTATGCGTCCAATTTCATGATAATTTATTTGCAAGCTTTCTTGCACTATCTCCAAGCATGGCACTAGGCAAAGGTTATATGGATAACCGAATTTCAGTCAAAGATGGCACAATCTATGATTTTCTGCAAATTCTTGCTGTAAATGTGGAGAACGATAACTACCATTGGCTCCACCTATTTTTCAGGTCATTGGATAAACTTAGAAAACCCTTTCAGCAATTTAATATTAGACGAAAATCCCAAAAAAATGTGGCCCACCATTATGATCTATCAGGCGAACTTTATAAACTTTTTCTCGACGAAGACCGGCAATATTCCTGTGCTTATTTTACTGATAGAACTAATTGTTTAAATACGGCGCAAATCCATAAAAAAGATCATATAGCAGCAAAGTTATTACTGAATAAGAACAGTAAAGTTCTGGACATTGGTTCTGGCTGGGGAGGAATGGGGATTTATATTGCACGTAAATTTGGTGCAAATGTGCGTGGCATTACACTTTCTGAAGAACAGCTAAAAGAATCAAATCTAAGGGCGGTAGCTGACAATTTAGATAGTTTAGTAGAATTTGATTTATTAGATTATAGAATGATTGATGATCAATTTGACCGTATAGTTTCTATTGGGATGTTCGAACACGTTGGAATTAACCACTTTAATCAATTCTTTAAAAAAATTTACGATAGCTTAACATCCGATGGAATAGCCCTAATCCATACGATAGGAAGAACCGGCTCACCTTCGGTAACTGATCCTTGGATTAGAAAATATATTTTCCCAGGTGGCTATATACCTTCGCTGTCAGAAATCACTCCGGCTATTGAAAAATCTGGGCTCATAGTTTCAGATATTGAATTTTTAGGACAACACTATGCAGAAACATTGAAACATTGGCAACAATGCTTTCATTCCAATCGAGCCAAGGTAAAGCAAATATACGACGAAAATTTTTGCAGAATGTGGGAATATTATTTGGCTTGTAGCGAAATTTCTTTTCGACACTTAGATTCTACTGTCTTTCAAATACAACTCGTTAAAGAACGCTATAACATTCCGATGACACGAGATTACATGACAAACCAAGACGCAGATTTGAAAATCTCCACGACAAAACGGATCCAAGCCGCGTAATTTAAATTTCTGTCAAGTTTTTTATTTCTTTTTTTTTGCTAGTTATCCCCATCTCCCACAGGGCTGTGTACCTTTTCCTTCTTCTCATTGGTTTCCGTTCGGGGTAGTTTCTTAGATATGGTAACAGCGATTAAAAATATTAACGGATCCACAGAAAGTTTGAAAACTAATGAACCTAACTTTCCACAATTTCGTTCCTTGCCCCATAATTTTGAGGCTGAAAAAGCATTACTGGGAGCAATTTTTGCTAATAACAATGCTTATGACAGAGTAGCTGGTTATCTCCGACCAGAGTGCTTTGCTGATCCTGTCCACGGTAAAATATTTGACGCAACATCAAAACTAATAGAACGTGGTCAAATTGCAGATCCAATCACTCTACATAATTTTTTTGAAACAAACGACTCCGTTAAAGATGTTGGTGGCTCTCATTATTTAGCAGAAATAGCAGGCTCCATGGTCAGCGTTATAAATTCTGCTGAGTATGGTAGATCTATTTATGATTTACATTTAAAGCGGCAATTGATCACACTGGGTGAGCAAGTAGTTAATCGTGCGTATACTCCTGAAGTTGATGACCCCGCAACAATACAGATAGAGAACGCTGAACAAACACTATACGAATTAGCAACCACAGGAGAGATTGAGGGCGGTTTTCAAGACTTTAAGTCAACTCTAATTTCAGCAATAGAAATGGCAGAGATCGCACATAAACGTGACGGCCAACTTAGTGGAGTTTCAACTGGCTTACGCGACCTTGATCAAATTATGGGAGGCCTTCATCCATCGGATTTAGTGATTTTAGCTGCTCGTCCTTCTATGGGAAAGACTGCGCTGGCTACCAACATCGCCTTCAATGCTGCGTATGATTATAAATTAGAGACAGATGCGAACGGCAAAAAGAAAGTAACAGACGGGGCCGTTGTTGGCTTTTTTTCATTGGAGATGTCGGCAGAACAACTAGCCGCGCGTATTCTTTCTGAACAGGCACAAATTGCTTCAGATAAAATGCGCCGAGGCACCTTAACCAATATTGAGTTTGATAAACTTGTGGTAGCATCACAGCAGTTACATCAGTTACCGATATTTATTGACGACACGCCAGCACTATCTGTCTCTGCTTTAAGAACCCGCGCTCGCCGTTTGAAACGAAATGAGGGGCTTGGTCTCGTCGTTGTCGATTACCTACAGCTAATGGAAGGGTCTTCCAGGACCGATAATCGGGTGCAAGAAATTAGCGAAATCACGCGTGGACTCAAAACACTTGCTAAGGAATTAGACGTACCAGTGCTAGCCCTCTCCCAATTATCTCGTGCCGTTGAACAAAGGGAAGATAAAAGGCCCCAATTATCGGATCTTCGGGAATCGGGTACGATTGAGCAGGATGCTGACGTAGTTTGCTTTATATTTCGACAAGCATATTACGATGAACGTAGCGAGCCTGTTCAACGCCCCGAAGAATCACTAGACAAGTTTGCTGCCCGGCACTCCGATTGGGAAGAGCGAAGTGAACAAAACCGTTTTGTCGCTGAATTAATCATTGGGAAGCAGCGGCACGGCCCCACAGGTACCACAAAACTCCATTTCAACGGAATGTATACTCGCTTCGGTGATCTTGATACACAGCACACTTAATCCTTTTAACTAAATCTATGCCCAACCCTTTGCCAACGAGGAGAGCACCTGACCGCTCAATCCAGCTCAGCGACCGAAAAAGCATAGAAAATCAAACACTTTCTTTAATTATAAATAAATATAGCCTTTCTTTTTAATTGTTGTATCTATAAAAAAGTAATAAGAAGGAAGGCGTTAAAATGGGTATTTTCGCAAATACAGGGGCTAGTCTGACCATTGATCTGGCTGCTTTAGGAAAAAATTATAGGACTTTAACTAACGAATTATCGTCTGCTGAGCTAGCAGCAGTAGTTAAAGCTAACGCTTATGGGCTTGGCATAAAAGAGGTGGCTACCGCACTGTCAAACTTAGGCTGTATAAATTTCTTCGTTGCCACAATAGATGAAGGCATTGAACTAAGACAGATCTTACCTAATGTAAAAATTTATATCTTTCATGGCGTCCTGCCTGGAACTGCAGATGAGTTGGTTAACAATTCTTTGATTCCGGTCCTTAACAGCTTAGAGCAAATCGAAAATTGGCTACCTTACGCCGAGTACGCCGCCGCTCTCCATATTGATACGGGAATGTCACGACTTGGCTTAACACCGCAAGAATGCGCCCAAATACAATATTTACCATCGTACAACATTGATCTTATAATGAGCCACCTCTCATGTGCTGAAGACAAAAACCATCCAAAGAATAGAGAACAAGTCTCTTTGTTTGAAAAACTTCGGAAATCTATACCATCAAATTATGCTAGTTTAGCGGCCAGTTCCGGTATTTTTTTAGGTCCAAATTTCCATTTCGATCTTTGTCGGGCTGGAGTATCCCTTTATGGAATAAATCCAACGCCATTGTTCCAGAATCCATTTGCACAAGTGGTTCGCCTACGGGCAAAAATCCTACAAATCCGTTCCGTTGACACTCCCCAGACCGTTGGTTATGGTGCAACACATCGGGTGAGAAAACCAACAAAGATAGCCACTCTTGCGATTGGTTATGCAGACGGGTATATGCGGAGCCTAGGGAATTCGGGCGTAGCCTTCATTGAAGATTATAAAGTACCTGTGGTGGGACATGTTTCTATGGATTTAACTACGGTCGACGTTACAAATGTTCCAGACACTCTATTTTCAAGTAAAACTACCGTTGACCTAATAGGCCCTAACAATCCAATCGATCAAATAGCTAGACAAGCTGGCACAATTAGCTATGAACTCTTGACTGGCTTAGGTGATCGTGTTGAACGCCATTACCATTATGGAGAGGGATAGAGTTTAATGAACTTCCGCAAAATTTAAGATTATTTGGACAGGCCCAGCAAAAGATATTGGTGCCTCAGATAACGACTTTGTGCCGCAATTTATCCATGGACAGATTGACGGCCCAATTGATTATAAAATGCAAGTCTAGTTACAGGAATAATAATGGCAAAATCTAACGTTATTTATGTTTGCCAAGAATGTGGCTCCAGCCAAGCAAAATGGGGCGGCCAGTGCGGCTCTTGTGGCGAATGGAATTCAATTATCGAAGAGGCGAGTGGAGAGGTAACGCCTAAAGGACTGTCGAATAAACGGGGCCGCAAAATCAATTTTGTCGAACTTAAAGGCATAGAGAAACCCCGTCCCCGCATGTTCTCAAAAATTGCAGAATTTGACCGCGTCTGTGGAGGGGGACTAGTGCCAGGATCAGCCATCCTAGTTGGTGGCGATCCAGGAATAGGTAAATCAACTATTTTGTTACAAGTTTGCGTGGCTCTTTCATATATCAAAGATGCACGTTGCATTTATATCTCTGGCGAAGAATCTATTGATCAAGTTCGCATGCGAGCGAAGCGTTTGGGGCTTTCAGATGCTAACGTAGAACTCGCATCAGCGACCAGTGTTCGCGATATTATGACTACCCTAGGTGAGAATAACCCACCAACGGTTGTCGTAGCTGATTCCATACAAACTTTATATGTAGATAATTTAGATTCGGCACCTGGCACCGTGACGCAAGTCCGCACCTCGGCCCAAGAACTCATAGGCCTCGCCAAACGACGGGGCTTCGCATTATTCTTGGTCGGCCACGTAACGAAAGAAGGCAATATCGCGGGTCCTAAAGTCCTCGAACATATGGTCGATTGTGTACTTTATTTTGAAGGTGAGCGTGGTCATCAGTTCCGTATCCTACGAGCTGTTAAAAATCGTTTCGGCTCAGCCGACGAAATTGGTGTTTTTGAAATGACAGATATAGGTTTATCGCAAGTGCAGAACCCCTCTGCACTGTTTATAGGGGATCGGGAAAATGGGGTTAGCGGCGCCAGTGTCTTTGCCGGTATAGAGGGTAGCCGACCAATGTTGGTAGAAATCCAAGCTTTAACAGCTCCAACAACATTTAGCACGCCCCGACGGGCAGTGATTGGCTGGGATTCCAACCGATTATCTATGGTACTAGCGGTCCTAGAAGCAAGATGTGGCCTTTCAATTGGCGGTCATGATATCTACCTAAATGTAGCGGGCGGATTACGCATCAGCGAACCGGCAGCTGATTTAGCAGTTGCAGCAGCCTTGGTTTCATCTATTACCGACGTTCCAGTTCCTGCAAAATTAGTTGTATTTGGTGAAATAGGCCTTTCTGGTGAAGTCCGACGGGTGAGCCAAAGTAGCGCCCGCTTAAAAGAAGCTCAAAAGCTTGGATTTAATGGCGCAATAACCCCCCAAACACACCCGGGACTAGCTCCTAACAAAAACGAAACCTCCTCCAGTTTAAACGTGATAAGAATTAAACATTTAGAACAGTTACTCGACTTTATCCGTATTGAAGGTGAAAAGAATTTGTCTATAAACGCAACAGCTAATAAAAGTTAGGGTGTAGATATTGATGGAAAATTTTCCCATAAACATCCTTGATATAGGTGTGATCGTATTAGTAATCTTAGGCGCAATAACAGGATTAATTCTAGGATTTATTCGAAGCGGACTTTTTATAATATCATGGTTAGGCTCGGCCATCATCACTTTCATTTCCTTTCCTTACGTAAAACCCTTTGCACGTCAACATATCGAACGTGATTTCTTTGCAGATATTACTGCGGGATTTGTTGTATTTATAATATCCCTAATTATTCTTTTTTTACTAAGTTCCGTAGTTGGTAGCTGGGTGCGTAATTCTCGCCTCAACGCTCTTGATCGATCTCTAGGGATGCTAGCTGGGATTATTACTACAAGTATTCTTTTAGCTGGGAGCTATATAGTCGCCGAAAAAATTTGGCCCCCCAAAAAACAACCTGATTGGTTGGTAACAGCAAAAGTGCTTCCTTTGATCCGCAATGGAGCTCAAGCTCTGCACAAATTAATACCTGAGAATTTTCAGAGTAAAGCTACCAAAGTAATAGGGGCTGAAACATCTAAAACCCGCAAGTTAATTGAAAGAGAAGCTTATGACAGACTTATCCGTCCAAATAACAAAAAATCAAACGTCCAAGATCGCTCTGGATATGATAGGAAGGAAAGACGTGGAATTGAAAATTTACTCGATAGAACACAATAAAGTCAGCCAATGAGAAAGATCAAATCAATACCCGCTGAAGATGATAGATTACGCGAAGAATGCGGGGTATTTGGTGTGTTTGGACACCCAGATGCGGCTGCAATTTCAGCGCTAGGCCTACACGCTTTACAACACCGTGGACAGGAAGCGGCAGGCATTGTGAGCTTTGATGGAAATCATTTTTATGCTGAGCGTCGATTAGGATTAGTTAGCGAACATTTCACCAAAGCCAGCGTGCTCAATAAATTGGTCGGCACTGCTGCTGTTGGTCACGTTCGCTATTCTACTACAGGCGAGACAATACTGCGCAATGTACAACCTCTTTTTGCAGATTTGGCAGGCGGTGGCTTTGCAATTGCCCATAATGGGAATCTAACAAATGCGATGGGCCTGCGTAACGAGTTGGTCAATCAAGGTGCCATTTTTCAATCAACCTCAGACACCGAAACAATTTTACAACTAGTTGCGCGATCTCAAAGAATTGATACCCTTTCAAAACTCGTTGATGCACTTTTTCAAATTGAAGGCGCATATGCACTAGTGATAATGACCAATAAGAAACTTATTGGTGTTCGTGACCCACTCGGTATTCGCCCCCTCGTTTTAGGCCAATTGGATGGTCATTTTATTTTAGTTTCTGAGACCTGTGCTTTAGATATTATAGGAGCAACTTTTATCCGCGAAGTGGAGAATGGTGAAATAGTTATAATAACGGACAAAGGACTTGAAAGCATCAAACCGTTTCCACCTCTTAAAGCGCGACCCTGCGTTTTCGAATATATTTATTTTGCCCGACCCGATAGCACAGTTGGCGGACTTAGTGTTTATAAATGCCGCAAGGCCTTTGGTGTTCAACTAGCTTTAGAGTCAAGTATTGATGCAGATATAGTTGTTCCCGTTCCAGATTCGGGGGTCCCTGCAGCGATTGGTTATGCTGAACAAGCTTCAATTCCCTTCGAGCTTGGTATTATTCGCAACCATTATGTTGGCCGTACATTTATCGAGCCAAGTGATACAATTCGTCACCTAGGAGTTAAGCTAAAACACAACGCCAATCGAGGTCTTGTCAATGGTAAAAGAGTTATATTAATTGATGATTCGATTGTACGCGGTACAACTTCTATTAAGATAATTCAGATGATGCGTGATGCTGGTGCCGCCGAAGTGCATATGCGAATAGGAGCGCCTCCCATCACACATCCCGATTTTTACGGTATCGATACACCCCACCAAAAGCAATTGCTAGCGGCGAATTATTCTCTTGATGAAATGTGCGCACATATAGGCGCAGATAGCTTAGCTTTTCTAAGCATTGACGGCCTATATAAAGCCATGGGCCATACGAAAGGACGTGATCCTATTAATCCATCGTATACAGACCATTGTTTCACAGGTGATTATCCTACGCAATTAAGAGACCATAAAAACGACGCCCACATCCGCCAACTATCATTTCTTTCAGAACAGGGTTAAAACTATGAAATCAAATAATTAGATGTCACCAGATAACACACCAGGAAAATTGGAAGACCGCTTGGCTGTTATTACAGGTGCGTCACGCGGAATCGGTGCTGCTACAGCAAAACTCTTCGCTGCGGAAGGTGCTCATGTAATTTTGGTTGCTAAAACTCTGGGTGGACTTGAAGAAATCGATGATGAGATTCGGACTGAAGGTGGAATGGCTACACTGGTACCTATGGATCTGGCAGATTATAATAAAATAGATGAAATGGGCTCAACTATCTTCCAACGCTTTGGAAAACTAGATATTTTAGTTGCAAATGCTGGACTACTTGGAACAGTGGGGCCACTTAACCATATTGACCCAAAAATTTGGGAACAGACTATCGCCGTTAATGTGACAGCTAACTGGAGATTAATCCGAAGCCTAGATCCTCTTTTGAGATTATCTGATGCCGGACGCGCTATATTTTTAACATCTGCTGCGGCTAAATATCACCGAGCTTTTTGGGGTCTCTATGCAACCAGTAAAGCAGCACTTGAAATGATTGTATGTACTTATGCAAAAGAAATCTTAAAAACAAATGTGACAGCCAATTTATTTAATCCAGGACCAACACGAACGAAAATGAGAGCGGAAGCTTACCCTGGCGAAGACCCTAATAAAATTAAAGCACCAGAATCGATAGCGCGGCAAGTTATTGATTTAGTTCAGCCGACTTGTAATTTAAATGGTGAAACTATTACAGCAGACGAACCCTGAAGTTAGATTAAAAAGGGAGCTTAAAAATGAAAGAATGCAGTAAATCAATAATACGGCGTATGCATGAGCCTAACTTTTCTAATCGTTACTTTGTAGGCCATGGTCTAGATATAGGCGGAGGCCCAGACCCTCTTGGCCTTTATATCGAGCTGTTTCCGCGTATGCTAGGCGTTAAAGCTTGGGATAAAGAGGACGGTGATGCGGAAATACTTGAAGGTATTAAAGACGCACAATTTAACTTCGTACACTCAAGTCACTGTCTAGAACATATAGACAATCCAATTATTGGCTTACGAAATTGGTTTCGTGCGTTAAAACCGGGAGGACATTTAATAATTACTGTTCCAGATGAGGATATGTATGAGCAAGGACAGTTTCCTAGCACTTGGAATGGTGATCATAAATTCACTTTCACTATTTCTAAATCCAATTCATGGAGCCCAAAATCCATAAACATATTAGATTTAATAGCGAAACTTGGTAAAGAATCGGAACTAATAAAACTCCATAAGCTTAATGAGAGCTTTCGCTACACATTGCCGCGATTTGACCAAACTCTTACACCGATTGGCGAATGCGGTATCGAAATAATCCTGCGCAAAAGGACAGAAGAGGAAATAAAAGATGGAGGCCGGATTCCACCCAAGGGTATTGTAAGCAAAATAGAAGCTTTCTTACTTACAGGCTATCAGTTGGAATAATCAATCTTTAACTAAAACTAGTAACAATTAAGAAAGCCAATCCCGATGGTCGAGGTGATGGTGTAATCAGGGGGAAAATTTGTGTTATTAGGAGTATCAGGTTTATCTTATCAGACCGCCGTCACCTGACACGTGACCAATCGTTTTGTTCCCCTGGCCGAAGGGTTGTGGCGTAGCAAAGCAATTCACGTCACCTAAAGACTTATAACAATAAATTTCTTCAGGTTCAGATAAATCATCCTCCTCACAGAAATTTTGGCCAATTTGACGTCTAACTGTTGAACAATTCTTACCAGTAGTATAGGAAACAAAATGATCTGAAATAGTTTTTCCTGTTGTGGCTATAGTAATACCATCAACTGCCATCATTCCTTGCGTATTCACCGGGGAATTAGTGGCAAGGGAACATCCCCCAATTAATATCGACAAAAAGAAGAAAATCCTTACCTGCACAAGCTTATACTCCACCTATTTTCATAACAATGATCTCTACGTTATCATTCGTACACTTAAAAAAAAATTAATGATTATAAAATATTAACCGTACTTTAAAATTGTCATACGAATATATCATGTAATAAATTCCTAAATTAAGAGTTGCCAAACGTCTATTCATCACTCGAGCAGTCAATAATCAGACCACTCCAGTTATCAAATAAAATCGATTTTTTTGAAGTTTCTATTAGCTATTTACAGTCAAATTTAATTATGAATATTAATTTTTAAAATCATAATTAGTGTTTAATATAAATTTTACTATTAACTGCAAAAATAAAATTTAACCAGATGTTTGCAACTCGCGTGAATTCATAGACGCTTAAACTTTAGACAAGTATTGATTCACGACGTTTTCCGGGATATACGGCGTTCTATGAATCCAATGGAGAATTCCTGCGGATGGCTTTATCCTAGACCATAGGTATTTAAATGGCAGATCGTAATGCAGAACAAGATAATTTATTTAAAGAAATCGACGAAGATCTGCGGCAGCAGAAATACGCAGATCTCTGGAATAAATATGGAAAAGTTCTAATTGGAGCTTCAATCGCATTGGTCTTAGGCGTTGCATCAATCAAAGGCTGGGAAGCGTATGACATAAATCGCAGGGCAACAGACAGTAATTTACTGTCCTCTGCACTCAAGTCAATCGACCGCGCCAATCCAGAAAATGCAGTAGCCGTGCTAGATAGTCTTATTAAAAATGGAACTGCTGGATACTCACTATTAGCGCAATTTAATCGGGCCGCAATCCTTGCCAAGAAAGGAGAGAGAGAAAGAGCTATAGAGAATTATTTATTGATCGCTGAAGATATGCGTATTGAAAAAATTCTACGAGACATGGCCTTAATTATGTCAGCCCACCTTGGCCTTGCAGGTACGGATTCGAATATATTTCCAGGAAAGCTTTCAAAGCTCATAAATGCTGAGAATGCTTGGCGTCATAGCGCTAAAGAATTATCTGCTTTGTTTGCACACAAATCAGGTAATGAAATAAAGGCCCATAAACTATATAAGGAATTATCAGATGATGCGACAGCGCCATCTGGTATTAGATCACGTGCAGCAGAAATGGCTACACTTCTTAGTAATAGAAACTAACAAATTAGCAGCCTTACTCTCAGGACACATTAAATGTCGCAAATAATTAAAATTAAAGTTTATTCTCCTTTATTAAAAGTAATTTTGCAATTCATCATAATTATAACATTAACAAGCTGCGATACCATAAAAGAGACTTTTGACGGTACTTACCTAGGGTCCTTAGAAAATAAAGAACGCTTACCTGGCAAACGGATCTCTATTTTAGTTCAACAACGTTCAATAGAACCAGATATAGCGGCACGCGGACATCAAATCATTCTTCCAGCACCAGCATACAACAAAGACTGGCCGCAAACTGGTGGTTACGCTAATCACGCTATGCACCATCTACGCGTGGGTCAAACCCTCCAGAAAAAATGGAGTATTAGCGTTGGTAGCGGGACTGATGGTAGTGAGCGCCTTATGGCACAACCAATAATCGCACAAGATCGTCTTTTTACCATGGATGCTGAAACCACGATAAATGCCTACAACATAAATAATGGAGAAAAAATCTGGAGTACTGAGATCACCCCAGAAAATGAAGAGGATGACCATATCAATGGTGGATTAGCATTTGAGAACGGCACAATTTACGCTTCAACGGGCTTTGGCCAAGTCGTAGCTTTGGCAGCAAAAACAGGAAAGGTTCTATGGCGTCAGGAGGTTGGGATCCCATTTCGGACAGCTCCAACGGCAAGAGGTAATCGCATTTTTGCAATTTCTATAACGAACAAATTATTTGCACTCAATGGCCAAACTGGTTCTATTTTATGGACGCATTCTGGTATCGAAGAATCTACTAATCTCTTAGGTGGCGGCAGTCCTGCTATTGACAATGGTGTCGTTGTTGCACCTTATTCATCAGGAGAATTAGTAGCCTTAAAAGTACAAAATGGTCAAGAGCTATGGACGGATTCTTTAGCGGGAGGTCGGCGCAGTCTCGGAACCACGACACTATCGAGTATACGCGGGCGTCCAATAATTGATCAAAATATTGTTTTTGCGGTCAGTAATAGTGGTCAGCTTACGGCGATTAACCTTCGTACCGGACGTCGTATATGGGAGCGGAACATAGGCGGCGTAGAGAGCCCTTGGATAGCTGGAAATTATTTATTTTTAATATCCAATAATACAGACCTAATTGCAGTAGGGAAACAAAATGGCCAAATATACTGGGTAACGGCTCTACCCGAGTGGAAAAATCCGAAAAGGCACAAAGGAAAAATAACCTGGACGGGACCAGTTTTAGGGAGCGATCGCCTCATTGTGGCGGGTTCGAATGGTGAAGCTATGTCGATTTCGCCTTATTCAGGAAAAATACTTAGTAAAGTAGATATGCCAGATGGTGTAACTATTAGCCCTATTATTGCTCAAGATACAATAATGTTTCTATCCGATGAAGCAGAATTAGTCACCTATCGTTAAACCTTCTAACTAGTATGATCTTGCTATGAACATAACATTAGCAATTCTTGGCAGACCAAATGTCGGAAAATCCACCTTATTCAATCGTTTGGCGGGTAAACGCATTGCAATCGTCGACGATACCCCCGGTGTCACCCGAGACCGTCGTGTAGCCTCCGGCCGAATTGGAGACCTTAATATAAACATAATTGATACGGCAGGATTGGAAGATGTACACGATGAAAGTTTAGAAGCGAGAATGCGCCAACAAACTGATCAATCGATCAAAATAGCAGATGTTGCCCTTTTTCTTATCGATGCCCGTGTGGGCATTATGCCGCTCGATAATTTTTTTGCCAACTGGATTAGAGCTCAAAATATTCCAGTAATTTTAGTAGCCAATAAGTGTGAAGGGAAAGCTGGCGCATCAGGATTATATGAATCGTTCACGCTTGGCTTGGGCAATCCGATCCCCATTTCTGCAGAACATGGTGAGGGCTTAGCTGATCTATATAAGGCACTATTACCGTATGCTGGGCAAAGTTCATTAGATAAAATACCCTTACCTATTGACAATATATCCGCTGATCATGATACACAAAATAAAGACTTTTCGGGTGTAATCCAAATGGCAATTGTCGGCCGGCCAAACGTTGGTAAATCAACTCTGATAAACACAATTGTCGGCGAAGAACGACTTCTAACCGGACCGGAAGCCGGTATCACCCGTGACTCAATTACAGTTGAATGGAACTATAATGGAAGGAGTATTAGGCTTATTGATACGGCGGGCCTTCGCCGAAGATCAAAGATTCAAGATAGAGTTGAGAGTTTATCGGCTAAAGAATCATTCCGCGTTATACAGTATGCTCAAATAGTTGTTCTCGTACTCGACGGAAATTTAATGATCGAAAAACAGGATCTTACCATTGCTCGCCAAGTAATTGAAGAGGGACGCATCCTTATGATTGCTGTTAATAAATGGGATATTGTAAAGAACCCCATGCAAGCAATGCAAGCCTTAGGTGATCGGTTACAAACCTCACTCCCACAAGTGCGGGGCATTCCGATCATTCAGCTTTCAGCCCTGACGGGACAAAATATCAACAAACTCATACCAGCTGCATTTAAAATCTTTGAAGTTTGGAATCAACGTATCTCGACTGGAAAGCTTAATCAGTGGCTCACGATGATGACCGAACGCCATCCTCCCCCCATAAAGAGCGGGCGACGTATTCGTATCCGCTATATAACCCAAGCTAAAACACGACCCCCAACTTTTATAATTTTTTCAAGCAAAGGTACTGAGCTTCCAGAAGCATATAAACGTTTTTTGGTAAATGGCATTCGAGAAGATTTTAACCTATTAGGCGTACCAATTCGAATTTTAGCTCGTAAGGGTAATAACCCTTACGTTGATTAATCTTTTTTTCCTAATCTTATCATTTTAAGGTATTATCATAGATGAAAAGCTTTACCTCAAATATCCGATTTGTTCAGTATATACCATCGACTAAGCGGCCTGATCCATCGAATAAGAACTATACTGACTTCTATCAGCCTGCAAAATACTTACTAAATCTTTAAAGCTATTAATATTATGTATTGTTCTAAAGTCATCGACATGCGGCAACATAGCTTTAATCCCAATGGATTTAGGCTCAAATTCTTCATACCGAAGTAGGGGATTTAACCAAATCAAACGACGACACGACTTATGGAGACGTTGCATTTCATAAGTAAGGCCATCACCGTCATCACGATCTAAACCGTCAGAAATTAAGATCACAATTGCCCCCTGCGTTAAAACACGACGGGACCAAGATTTATTGAAATCATTAAGACTATGGCCAATACGGGTTCCACCTGACCAATCAGTTGCCGCTTCGCCTACTTTTTCAAGAGCTTCATCAACGTCTTTATAACGCAAATAACGTGTGACGTTTGTCAAACGAGTGCCAAATAAAAATGTATGAACTCGATCTCGATCATTTGACACTGTATGCATAAAATGAAGTAACATCCTAGAGTAACGTTCCATCGATCCGGAGATATCACAAATAACAACCAAAGGTGGTCGGCGCATACGACGTTTGCATTTCATCAGTGGTATAAAATCAGTGCCTGACCGCAGTGCTGCTCGCATGGTTCGGCGCATATCAATTTTGGTTCCGCTATTAGAAGCTTTAAACCTACGAGTTAATGCGTAATTGAGCGGTAACTTCATGCGATGTACAGCTGAAATAGCGAGTTGAATTTCTTCCGCCGACATTTTTTCGAAATCCTTTTCAACAAGTAACTCATTTGAACTCCATGTTAACGATGCGTCAAATTCCACTTCCTTCTCTTTTTCTATATCAAGTTGATTGCTCTGACCGGATGACAAAGCTTCGGCTACACGTCTCAAAATATCTTTTGATTCCGCAGGGTTATTATTAGGATTAGATATATCCGGTAAATTCAGTTCCATCATACGCTCCAAAATCTCTGGATTACGCCAAAATATATGAAAAGCTTGATCAAATATCTCACGTTGAGAAAGACGCTTCACAAACACGGAGTGCAAAGTCCAGTAGAAATCATTTCTTTTGGATAGACCAACTTTTGTGACTGCTCTAAGAGCATCTAAAACTTGACCAGGACCAACAGGCAGGCCCGCCCGCCTTAAAACTCGGGCAAAGTGCATTATATTCTCGCTTAAAATCCCGCCAGAATTAATTTTAGCCTCTAAATCCGATGCACTTGATAAGCTTGATTTACCTTTTTCCACGATTACCTCAATTAGGAACTAACACTTGCTAGTTCCATCTTAACTTCATTCAAAATGCGGCTAGCCTCACTTCCCTGTATTTTTGCAATATCGTCTTGGTATTTCAATATAGTTCCTAATGTATCATTAAGTAGGTCTGGATCGAGTGACGAACAATCCAATTGAATCAGTGCATGTGCCCAATCAATTGTCTCCGCCACACCCGGAACTTTAAACAAATCCATCTCGCGTAATTTCTGTACAAAACCAACGACCTGATTTGAGAGCGTTCTATCCGCTGTAGGTGCCTTTACCCTTAAAATTTCAAGCTCTCTCTCGGCACTTGGATAATCGACCCAATGATAAAAACAACGCCGTTTTAGAGCATCATGAATTTCACGTGTACGGTTAGACGTAATAATGACTAAAGGTGGTTCCGATGCAGACATGGTTCCAAGTTCAGGTATGGTAATTTGATAATCAGAAAGAACCTCTAACAGATAAGCTTCAAAAGGCTCATCGGTTCGATCCAATTCATCAATAAGCAATACTGGGGGCCCACTTGGATCTTGCTCCAAAGCTTGTAAAAGAGGTCGCTTTATCAAAAAGGTATCATTAAAAATATCAGATTCTAACGTATCACGATCCCTATTTTCAATAGCCTCTGCCATCCGTATTTCAATCATTTGCCTTGCATAATTCCACTCATACACCGCAGTTGTTACATCAAGGCCTTCGTAACATTGTAATCGAAGGAGCTTCCGACCAAGCATAGTTGATAAAACTTTAGCAATCTCAGTTTTGCCAACACCTGCTTCTCCTTCCATAAACAGTGGCCTATTCAAACTAATCGAGAGGTATAATGCCGTTGCAAGACTTCGGTCAGCTAGGTAATTGCCTTCCTTTAGCAGCTCTAAGGTTGCATCAACATCTTTCGGCAAAGAGGTCATTAAAAATTCCTATAATTTAGATAAAAAAATGAATTTGATGGTAACATATTTTCAGATTATCAAAAGCTGAGGGAAGTTGCTCTTACAACATGAGGAATACCCCTTACTTTATCAGTTATCCCTTCTGAAATAGGCCCATCAATTTCAATAAGAGCAATAGCGTCACCTCCCTCTTTATTTCTTCCAAGATTAAAAGTAGCAATGTTAATATTATTTTCACCAAGCGTAGTTCCGAGCGCACCGATGAATCCAGGCTCATCTTCATTTGTGATATAAAGCATGTTCGGCCCCAACTCAGCGTCGATAGCAATACCTTTAATTTCAACAATACGAGGTTTATCACCGGCAAACAGTGTGCCCGATAAAGCACGCGTCTGAGCCTCAGTGGTAACTGTCAGCGTAATTTTGGTTTGGTACTCATCCAACACATCACAGGTAACTTCCGAAATTTCAATGTTACGTTCCCTAGCTATACTCCGAGCAGAAACCATATTTACAGACTCCAAAAGCGGGGTTAACAGACCTTTTAACACTACGGCGGTCAGCGGCTTAGTATTTAAATCAGCTGCTTGACCACAATACTCAATCTGTACTTTCTTTATCGCCGTTTCTGTTACTTGCCCTGCAAAGCTGCCAATTTGTTCCGCCAACTTTAAATATGGAGCAAGTTTAGTTGCATCTTCTGCACTGACGGAAGGCATATTTATTGAGTTCACAACCGTACTATCCAGTAAATAATCTGAAATTTGTTCTGCTACCTGCATTGCAACATTAACCTGGGCCTCATCCGTAGACGCTCCTAAATGAGGAGTTACTATAACTTTATCCATTCCGAAAAGGATATTTTCTCGAGCTGGCTCAACTTCAAAAACGTCAATACCTGCGCCCACGACCTTCCCCATTTCAATAGCTACCTTAAGATCGGCCTCGACGATTAAGCCCCCTCGAGCGCAGTTTATAATACGAACTCCGTCTTTCATTTTCGCAAATGACTCTGCATTGATAATACCCCTTGTGGCATCAGTCATTGGTGTATGGAGAGAAATAAAATCAGCCCGCGGAAATAATTCATCTAATTCAACTTTTTCAACACCGAGGTCATTAGCGCGCTCTCCCGATAAATAAGGATCATAGGCAATGACCTTCATTTTTAAACCGAGTGCTCGATCGGCGACAATAGCTCCAATATTTCCACAACCGATGATGCCAAGTGTTTTTGCAGTTAACTCAACGCCCATAAAATTGGCTTTCTCCCATTTCCCAGCATGAGTTGAAGTATTGGCAAGTGGAATATCGCGAGCCAACGAGAAGATCATAGCAATCGCATGTTCTGCGGTGGTAATTGAATTACCAAATGGCGTATTCATAACCACAATCCCTTTAGTCGAAGCCGCCGAGACATCAATATTATCAACGCCAATACCTGCGCGGCCAATCACCTTCAAATTAACAGCCGCTGTAATAATTTCCGAATTCACCTGCGTAGAAGATCGGACGGCTAAGCCGTCATATTCACCGATACAACCTTTTAATTCTTCTGGTCGCATACCAGTTATAACATCAACTTCTAAACCGCGTTCTTTAAATATAGCTTCAGCTCGTGAACTCATTTTGTCTGAAATTAAAACCTTCGGCATCGGTTTACTCCTACCTTACTTGATATAAATAATTAAAATTACGCAGCGTATTCTATTGCGACTTCTGCAATCGCCCAGTCAATCCATGACGTTAATGATTTAAGATCATCTGCCTCAATCGTAGCTCCAGACCAAATACGCAATCCCGGTGGCGCGTCGCGATAAGAATCGATGTCATACGCGACACCTTCTTGATCAAGTAATGCACCAATTCGTTTTGCAGCTTCTACTTTTTTTTCGTTACTAAGATTGAAAAACCAATCAGCAGTAATCTTCAAACATACAGATGTACAGGATTGAGTTTTAGTGTCTTCAGCTAAAAAATCTACATTTCTGGTATTTTTAACCCACCGTGCAATCTCGGCAAAATTGGTTTCAGATCTCTTGATTAGCGATTTAAGACCACCAATACTGATTGCCCAATTGAGGCCGTCTAAAGCATCTTCGACACAAAGCATGGAAGGTGTATTAATGGTAGAAGCTTTAAATATCGACTCATTCAATTTTCCATCTGACGTAAGGCGAAAAATTTTTGGCAAAGGCCAAGCGGGCTTATAACTTTCAAGGCGTTCTACTGCGCGCGGACTCAACACCAGTACGCCGTGCTGAGCTTCACCGCCCATTACTTTTTGCCACGAGTAGGTTGTAACATCGAGCTTTTCCCATACTAAATTCATAGCAAAAACTGCAGAAGTCGCATCACAAAATGTTAATCCTTTACGATCATCAGGTATCCAATCCGCATTAGGTACACGAACACCCGACGTGGTTCCATTCCAAGTAAAAACAACGTCGTTTGAAAAATTAATATCGTTTAAATCGGGTAATTTACCGTACTCAGCTGTAAGCTCTCTAACGTCATCAAGTTTAAGTTGATTAATAACATCATCGACCCAACCCTTACCAAAACTCTCCCACTGCACCATATCGACACCGCGCGCACCCAACATAGACCATAAAGCCATTTCAACTGCGCCAGTATCTGAGCCAGCGACAATACCAATCCTATATTTATCAGGGATTCCAAGAACCAAACGTGTCTTATCTAGTACTTCTTGAATTCTTTTCTTACCAGGCTTAGATCGATGCGACCTACCCACTAATGCATCGCTCAAAACTTCGGGCGCCCACCCGGGGCGTTTAGCACAAGGTCCAGAAGAAAAATTAGAATTACGAGGCCGATGGTTCGGCTTATTAACACTTGGCATCTGTTTTACTCCTACCTTTACAGATAGGGTGCTAAAAAAGTACGTCTCTACATAATCAGATTTATTGAATATTTAACAATAAAATCATTGCCGTAATTTATTAACAATCCTATCTTAACACAGATAGGCTTATTACCCGTTGGGGGATAATGGCCCGGCGCCGGTTTTATACGGTTTTGTCTCAATGTCAATTAGTTTTAATGGTAATAATTTTACCAAGTTACTAACCAACTTAATTTTATTATAAATTGAAATACGAAACCAAAAGATCAAATAATTTATAGAGCACTCTCTAATTCCTTACCTAAATCCATAGTACTCGCTGTACCACCCATATCAGGTGTCATACAAGAACCATCTGCAAGTACTGTTTCAATCGCAGATAAAATGTCTCTAGCCGCTGCCGTTTCACCAAAATGATCTAGCATCATTGCACCTGACCAAATTTGCCCGATTGGATTGGCGATACCCTTACCTGAAATATCAGGAGCAGACCCATGAACCGGCTCGAACATTGATGGGAAAAGGCGCTCTGGGTTGATGTTACCTGAAGGAGCTATTCCAATTGTACCGGTAACCGCTGGACCCAAATCGGATAAAATATCCCCAAAAAGATTTGACCCGACAACCACATCAAACCAATCTGGATTGCGCACAAAATGGGCTGTTAATATGTCAATATGAAATTTTTCGACCTTGATATCTGGGAACTGTTTATGCATCTCAACCACCCGCTCATCCCAATAAGGCATGGTGTGAATGATACCATTCGACTTAGTAGCAGATGTCAGGTGTCTATTTGGGCGTGTTTGTGCCAATTCAAAGGCATATTTTAAAATTCGATCAACGCCTTTGCGTGTAAAGTTGGATTGCTGTGTCACGAACTCTTCATCTGTACCGGCGTAGAGCTTTCCGCCAATCTCCGAGTATTCACCTTCGACATTCTCGCGTACCACGTAAAAATCAATATCCCCCGGTTTTCGATTGGCTAGCGGACTTGGAACACCTTTGAATAAACGCACAGGACGTAAGTTCACATATTGTTGGTACTCCCGTCGAAATGGTATTAACAATCCCCAGAGTGAAATATGATCTGGTACACCTGGAAAACCAACCGCACCAAGATAAATCGCATCATGTTCACTGGTCTGATAAATGCCATCTTCCGGCATCATCTGCCCGGTCTTTTTGTAAGTTTCACAAGACCAATCAAACATATCCCACTGGAATTTTAAATTATGTTTACGACCAACGGCATCCAAAACCCTAATACCCTCAGGCACGACCTCTTTACCAATTCCGTCACCTGGGATCGTGGCTATTTTATAAGTATTCATGAAATAAAACTTCCTCAGACCGATTAGTTTCCAAATTTTAATTTTCTTTAGATAATTATCTTAATATTATCTAATACATACAAACTTAAATTCACAATGAATATTGGGCTAAATACCGCAGTCCTTAATAAAAGAAACTAATTTAGGTTTTGATAAATGTGTGGGCGTGATTCAGTGGACCATGACCCCCACCATAAGCTGGCGCAGTACGGATAGCCTCCTGTACATATTCTCTGGCCCGTTCGACAGAACCACTCAAAGTTAGTCCTTGGGCTATCCCTATAGCCAACGCTGAGGAAAGAGTGCAACCGGTACCATGAGTATGAACGGTGTTAATGCGAGGACTTTTATAGACCTCTACGACACGATCTCCTTCCATTAAAAGATCCACGACCTCTTCTCCATCACGATGCCCACCTTTTAACAAAATCGCCTGTGGTCCTAACGTAGAAAGCGCTAAGGCAAGGTCTTCTGCCTCCTCAACTCTTGGGGCCACTATCCCGGCCAGGGTCTCTGCTTCAGGTATATTAGGTGTAAGAACTAGGGCACGTGGCACCATTAGTGTTTTGAGAGCATCTACCGCCTCCTCAGCAAGTAACGAAGCCCCACCTTTAGCCACCATCACTGGGTCAACAATAATTGGCACTTCTGGTGCCTCCTGGGTTAAAGTATCACAAACAACTTTAATAATTTCTGGATGACTTAGCATACCTACTTTTATAGAATCCGCTCCTATATCCCTTAGCACTACTTTTATTTGCTCAGCGACAAACGAAGTCGGTACATTGTATATTTGATATACGCCTTGAGTATTTTGTGCTGTTAGTGCGGTGATCGCTGTCATCGCAAAGCCGCCAAGCGCTGTAACGGTTTTAATATCGGCTTGAATACCTGCGCCACCTCCAGAATCTGATCCGGCAATACTGAGAACCCTACCTTGCAATTATTTATTTCTCCCCACTACTAGTATTTCGCTATCCTTAACCCAATCCTTTTGTTTACGGATCTGAATATTAGTAAGCACCACATTTAGTTATACAAAAAACAGAGGATTACCACGATTAACTTATCTCTTTATCCCTAGGGACGAACATTTTGTTCGATTTCAAATGTAATATCATCAACAATTTGACTAATCACAGCGTAATCATTACCTTCAGCCATGATGCGAACTAATGGTTCTGTTCCTGAGATACGCACAAGAATACGCCCAATATCTTTTAATTTATTCTCACCCGCTGCGATTGCTTTCTTAACACGGTCGGTTTCCCACTTCGCTGATTTCTCTATTTTAATATTTCTAATTAATTGAGGAACAGGTTCAAATACGTTGCAAACCTCACTAACAGGTCGTTGGACCCGCTGTATAACGGCCAGAACCTGTAAGACAGCAATCAAACCATCGCCAGTCGTACTATAATCAGATAATACAATATGACCAGATTGCTCGCCGCCGAGATTAAAATTATTCGTCCGCATTTGCTCCATGACATAACGATCACCCACATCTGTTCTAATTAATGCTAAATTCAAACCTTTGATAAAGCGTTCAAATCCAAGATTCGACATTACTGTAGCTACTACACCACCGGTAAGCTTACCTTCCCTAGACCAGTAATCAGCGATCAACCCCATAATTTGATCACCATCAACCATCTCACCAATTTCATTAGAAATTAAAACTCGATCGGCATCACCATCAAGCGCAATACCAATATCAGCACCATGCACCGCGACTTGAGCTTGCATAAGTTCTGTGGAAGTAGATCCACAACTGGAATTAATATTATAACCATCAGGATCAACACCAAGAGGAATTACTTCAGCTCCTAATTCCATCAATACAGTTGGTGCCACTTTATAAGCAGCCCCATTAGCGCAATCCATTACAACCTTTAGACCATCTAAGGTAAGTCCACGGGGAAAGGTTTGCTTAACAAACTCAATATAACGACCTTGCGCATCTTCAAGTCGAAGCGCCTTCCCAAGCTGCTCTGGCTTAGCAAGTTCAGTAGTCATTTTACCTTCAATACGAGTTTCAATTCCAAGCTCTGCAGATTCTGATAATTTATAGCCATCCGGACCAAATAACTTGATACCATTATCTTGGAAAGGATTATGGGATGCAGAGATCATAACGCCTAGATCTGCGCGCAGACTGCGCGTTAACATCGCAACTGCTGGTGTGGGAATTGGGCCCACTAAAATTGGATCCATACCGACAGCAACGAACCCTGCGGTAAGAGCCGGCTCGATTAAATAACCCGAAAGTCGTGTGTCCTTGCCAATCACAACTCGGTGACGATAATTACCGCGAATAGCATGAAGACCTGCAGCCATTCCAACTTTTAAAGCTGTCTCTGCTGTCATCGGCTCTATATTTGCGGTACCACGGATTCCATCTGTACCAAAAATTTTACGGATCATAATTATATTCTATAAGGAAATTTCTAATTCTAATAATTTCACACATTGAGTTGTATTATAATATCTATGGGCCGTCACTTAACTTTTTATTACCGTATTTTACGATTTATGATACTGAATAGCCGCCAAAGCATCACACGTTTCAGCAACATCATGCACTCGAACAATATTTGCACCGTTAATAACAGATTTAACTGCTACTGCAAGTGATTCAGGTAAACGCCTTTCTGCAGGCTTATGGTTGCCGAATTTCCGCGAAAGCCCAACTAAAATTGGGCACTGATGTTTATTCAAAAAATCCAAATTGTTAATGAGTTCCATATTCTGCTCTCGCGTTTTACCAAAACCAAAGCCCGGATCTATAGCAATACGCTCTAGCCCTATACCAGCTTCTAGGCACGCGGCGATGCGGAGGCCTAAATAATCACTGACCTCGGAAATTAAATTATCGTATCTCGTATCATTCATCATTGTCTGTGGTGTACCCTTCATGTGCATAAGCACGATCGAAGCATTACTTTTGGCAACAACATGTAGCGAGCCCTTACCCTCTAAAGCAGTTATATCATTAATAATAGCCGCTCCAGCTTCTAACGCTTTTTCCATCACAGTTGAATGGCGCGTATCTACTGAAACTAGTGCGCCTTTTTTAACCAATTCCGTTATTACCGGTAAAACTCTCCGTATTTCCTCATCTGGATTAACTGAGGATGCTCCAGGACGAGTCGACTCACCCCCTAGATCTAGGATGTCAGCTCCATCTTCAAGTAATTTTTGACCATGCGCAATTGCATGTTCTTGATTAAAATACGTTCCACCATCAGTAAAACTATCTGGGGTAACATTAATAATACCCATAACAAGCGGCCGTTCGAGAGATAAATTGGCAAAACTACGCAAGTCAACCTTCAGGTTGAGGGCTCAAACCACCTTCATAGCCTTTACTCGTATCTTTTCCCCCGCCCTTGCCACTAGCCGGCACCGATGATTTTATATTATTATCGGAACCACCTTCTTTTAAATCAGGTCGAAAGACGCCGTCCCCCCTCAAAAGAGAGTCAACTTCTTTACCACTTAGTGTTTCATATTCCAACAAAGCCTGTGCCAGCATCTCAAGATCATCTGCTTTATCTGTTAGAACCTTTCGCGCTCTATTTTCAGCCTCTTCAATCAAACGACGAACTTCTTCATCGATCAATTTTGCTGTTGCATCAGAGACATTCTTATGTCGTGCCACAGAATGACCTAGAAAAACTTCCTCATCATTATCCGTGTAGCGCAACCGACCAAGTTTGTCACTAAAGCCATATTCGGTGACCATACGACGCGCCATGCTAGTTGCCTGTTGTATATCGTTCCCTGCGCCTGTAGTAACATTCTCCATGCCAAAAATCAACTCTTCGGCTAATCGACCACCAAACATAACCGCTAGTTTTGACTCCAGTTCAAGCTTGGAGTAGCTATATTTATCACGTTCCGGTAACGACATTGTTACCCCCAAAGCTCGACCACGTGGAATAATTGTAACCTTATGAAGAGGATCATGTTTAGGGACGTTAATACCAACAATAGCGTGACCGGCCTCATGGTACGCTGTTAAAGCCTTCTCATCATCGGTCATCACCATTGAACGGCGTTCAGATCCCATCATGACTTTATCCTTGGCATCTTCAAAATTTGACATAGTGACCATGCGCCCCCCTGTCCTAGCTGCTAATAAAGCTGCCTCATTAACCAAGTTAGCAAGGTCAGCCCCGGAAAAACCTGGTGTACCGCGTGCGATTATCTTAGCATTAACATCTGGTGCGATTGGTACATTACGCATGTGAACTTTGAGAATTTTTTCTCGACCAATAATATCAGGATTGGGAACGGTAACCTGACGATCAAAACGACCAGGACGCAACAACGCTGGATCAAGTACATCGGGGCGGTTTGTCGCAGCAATTAATATAACACCTTCATTAGATTCAAAACCATCCATCTCAACCAACATCTGGTTCAGGGTTTGCTCCCGCTCATCATTACCACCACCGAGCCCCGCACCACGATGACGACCAACCGCATCAAGCTCATCTATAAAAATAATACAAGGTGCGTTTTTTTTACCCTGTTCAAACATATCACGAACGCGACTTGCACCAACACCAACGAACATCTCAACAAAATCAGAGCCAGAGATTGTAAAAAATGGCACATTTGCCTCACCAGCGATTGCGCGCGCCAATAGTGTCTTACCTGTGCCGGGAGGGCCGACAAGAAGGCAGCCTTTAGGGAGTTTGCCACCAAGGCGTTGATACTTAGCAGGATCTTTAAGGAATTCAACAATCTCTTCAAGCTCTTGTTTAGCTTCATCTATCCCAGCAACATCTTCAAATGTGACACGGCCTGTTTTTTCTGTGAGCAATTTAGCCTTTGACTTACCAAAGCCCATGGCTTTGCCTCCCCCTCCTTGCATCTGACGCATAAAAAATATCCATACACCAATCAACAAAAGCATCGGGAACCAGGAAATAAGGATGCCAAACAATGACAATTCATCTTCAACGGGTACGGCTTTTATGTGAATACCTTTTTTACTTAAATTTGGGATGAGGGTTGGGTCTTCCGGTAAAAAAGTTTTAAACTCACGCCCGTCTCCATAATGACCAGTAGCACTTTGGCCTTGTATGGTTACATCTCGCACATCACCGCTATCAACTGCACCGAGAAAATCAGAAAATGCTAGTGACATATGTGGCCCCTGTTTGGAGGAACCCTGAAACATATTAAATAACGTAAACACCAATAGGCCTATAATGACCCAAAGGGCTATATTTTTGCGAAAATTCAAATTACATACCTTCCTTAATCGTATAACAGCATAGACCCATTATAAACATAGTTAAATGCTACTTTAACAGCCTTCTGTAAGATAGCCCAAAACGTGAGTTTAGCAACCTGTGTGTAATATTAAATATACCATTTACAACAGGCTATCTAGGCTATCTAGATTATCTAATCCACTTAGACCTTAATTGGCCTAAACTGATGGTTTTCGATCGACAAAATCAATTTGCCGTGGTCAGGACAGCGATATTTCAGGCTAGGAACTTCGACAACCCCATAATCGTCAAACAATGTGGGTAGTGTAATTTTAACAAAATAAGGTATTGGAGTATATTTTAATTCTGGGCTTTTCTGAACAATTTCAATCCAACCTTTTTTGCCCAACGCACCCAATTTACCTTTTACACCCTCCGGTCCAGAAATCACGACATCAAATAAGCCATCCCAAATAAAACTATCACCGGCAACGACTTGTTTTACCGAAATCGACCGTCGGTCTCGACAGACGATGACCGTAGAACCTTTAAAAATAAAATGGCACCCCCCTAAGGTAAAGTTTGATATTTCAGCAGATTTAATATTTTCCATAGAATACTTTATACGTTGACGACGTGGCGGATAAAACTTCCCACTCAATTCAGAAATAATTTGAACTAGAACACGCTCCAAAATTGGATCTGGCAAAAGTTTTAAAGCTTCCAAGTGCACAACCCCATAGGCCTCGGGCAAAATGCGCACGGCCCGTTCAAAAAATACAGCAACTACTTCAGCAAACTGTTGACGAAGATTTCTAAAATGATTTATCAACCCAAGAATTCTCTCAGAAATTAATCCGCGTTGCTTTAGCCTCCCGACAAGTTGTCGTATTCCAGTTCGTTGAAAAGCCAGATTTTGATTTGAAGGGTCTTCGATCCAGAGTTGCTGTCTGTCAATTAAAAATTCACGTAAGAGAACCTTAGACACGCTTAAAAGTGGCCTGACCAAAGCTATACCTTCAAGACTAGTGACAGCACACATCGAAGCCAAACCATCCAAGCCACTGCCACGTTCTGCTCGCAATAAAAAAGTCTCCACCTGATCCTCAAGATGGTGGGCTGTCATTAACACGGTAAAATTATTTTCATGACACCAGTGCGCCATAAGGCGATATCTGGCATTTCGAGCTGCTGCTTGTATGCCGGTGGTAGGTTTTTCCCCCTCCCAGTATAAAATCTCATGACTAATATCCAAAACCGCCAGCCAATTTGAGACTTTTAGAACTTCCTCTGCTGCACCCTGGCGTAATCCGTGATCTACCGTAAGCGCCACAACTTTCTGTTGATTAAGCTTTGCCCACTCAGCTAGAAGCAAACATAGCGCCATACTATCAGCACCACCCGAGACAGCCACTGCAATGGAAGTTTTTTTAGAGAGAAGGTTGCGGAAAGGCTCAAATAACGCATTCACTTTTTCAATAGAGATCGCTTGCTCTAACGCCGAGTTTAAGGTTGTATCAGTTACAACTTGATCGCTTAAACTCTCGGTTGAGATGCTTTTTGATATTTTCCGAGGCATCAGGATAATCCTTAGCAAGCTTGCTAAAAGTCGCACATGCATCTTGTTTTTTCTTCAAATTTGCGAGCGACATTCCAAGCTTCAACAAAGAGCTAGGTGCTTTAATTCCTTTTGGCGCTTGTTGGTAGCTTCGCAAGAACGCTTCAGCGGCGGATCTATAATTTTTTCTCACATAAAATGACTCACCCAGCCAATAACGGGCATTTGGCGTTAGCTCATCTTTTGGATACCTTTGGATAAATTCCGCAAAAGCTAATTCGGCATTACTATATTCAGTTTTTCGCAGAATTGATAACGCATAACGATACTGAACCTCCGGCGTACCTTTTGGTAGTATAAATTTCTGCTGCACTTCTTTATCAAGTAATGCAGTATTTACAGGTACTTTATCTTGCGCACCGTTATTTATTTGACGTTTAACCGCGCTTAAATTCGTTTCACTAATCTTACCCAGAATGCCTGGTTTACTTGATGAAATTATCGGCCCTCCGGTCGACGGACCAATTTGTTTTACACCCGCCGCTCGAGGTGCGGCGAAAAGAGTTGGCTCCTTAACCGCAGCGTCTCTCCCGTCATTTCCGCCGGCAACACTTTCTAAACGTGTAAGACGAAAATCAATATCACTTACCAGCTTATCGAGCCGACCCTTAATCCCGTCTACATTATGGCCTATACTTTCAATACGATTAGTTGAGTTTTGCAGCTCGGTTTTTACCTCGGCTAGGCGATCCTCCAAACGAATAATATAGGCGGGACCAACGCCAGCCTGGGGCGTGCCTACTGAAGGTCCTTGTCCAGAAGCATTTGGAGCCGCTCCTCCTTTATAAACCCGACGACTTAGCACCTGGATATCTCGTTCTAATCGACCAAGCCGTTCAACAATATTATCAAGATCTAAAAATTGAGCGTAAGCACCACTCGTATCCGCAGCCAAGGCTAGACTAATTATGAAAAAAAATTTTACATGTTTATTCATCGGACATAATGCTTTTTTTGTTTTGCTTCAAACAAATTTAACTGTCGAGCATTTTTATGCACAAAATTGGCTAAATAAAGGCAATGCTTCGCATACTTGAGCCATGCTTGGGTAGTTTAACTCTTTACCCAAATATCACGACGCCCGCCTTCCCGCTTGTCCGGGATGACGAGCGTCAAAACGCTTCGATCAGTATATCTTATCTGGCTACTGTCGTTACACTGCGGCGATTTTGCGACCATGATGCGTCATCGTGGCCAAGCGCTACTGGTCGCTCCTTACCATAAGAAATCGTTTTTACACGGTTGGGACTAATCCCCAAAGCTATCAAAAAGTCTTTAGCCGAATTTGCCCGGCGGTCGCCCAGAGCTAGGTTATATTCCCGCGTCCCGCGTTCATCGGCGTGACCTTCTATCATTACCTTAACGCCTCCATATTTTTTTAACCAAGCGGCCTGTTTTTCCAAAGTCGCCCGTGCCCCAGCATTTAAATTAGATTTGTTTAAAGCATAAAAAACCCGGTCACCAACATTTACAACTAAATCTTGGGAGGAACCTGGAGCGATTGAAAATCCTTTTGGGGAAGTTTTCTTTTTACCTTTCTTAGACACATCACCGCCACCAGTGGCTTTACCGGTTTCCGTTGAAGTCGATTCACATGCTGCAACAAGAAATAATGCCGCAAACAAAACTACTAAATTCTTTAAATTCATATCTTGGACCCTCTGATCGAAACATTTATTAAAAAAACCAAACCGCACATCGGCACGAATTGATTATGCCATCCAAATAGCTTAACACAAGCCATACAAAGTCACTCTTTATCACAATAATCAAAAATTACGACACAAAAATGCATAAATACACGAAAAAATTGCAAATATGTGCAAAAAAGGGAATAGAATGACCAACAACAACACCAAATTTAACTACTGCAGGAACAGCCATTCCACCAGTAAATCCTAATTTAGTATATCCATCTTTAACAGCAGCGTATCCACCTTTCTAGATTGAGAGTAAAATTGTTTGAAATCTTTTTAAACTATTTTTCTCACGATATGATATAACAATTATCCAAAATAAAACATTGCACAATACAACAGGGGATATGATCTACCCAAATTCAGAACAGTATTACAGACATGGCT
>DUBF01000059.1 GCA_012960465.1 Rhodospirillales bacterium
GACGAACCCGCGCATCAGCCAATGGCTTGCGTTTGAATGTTCTGGTTAGTGCTGAGTAACCAGCTGGGCGAATTTGCACCTGCCAAGCTTTGCCGCGTTTTCTGATCGCAGCCATAAAAGTCCTCCGTCACTGTGACACAACTGTGACAGATCGCTTTTATGTGGTTTGTGTCTGAGGCCCAGCTATCCGCAAGTAGTTGAAATTACATTCGGAAAAATGGTGGGCGATGACGGGCTCGAACCGCCGACATCCACGGTGTAAACGTGGCGCTCTCCCAACTGAGCTAATCGCCCCCATACCATATATCATGGAGTATCTCCAAAATATGTCAGATCTGAAGTCTATTTAGAATAGAGGACCTAACCTGTAAAGCACTATATCCATTAATAGAAGTTAATTGAAAAGAACTCAGAATCAATAATGCCAGCTGGATTAACACAGCCGGCATTATTAAATTTTATTTAAAATACTAGTGGTTAACAGCGTCTTTAAGACCTTTACCAGCCTTAAACTTAGGTTGGGTAGAAGCTGCAATTTGAATTGCTTCACCTGTACGTGGATTTCGACCTGTGGTAGCTTTACGTTGAGCTGTAGAGAAAGTTCCAAATCCTACGACGCGCACTTCACCTCTACCTTGGAGTTCATTGGTAATCGAATTAAACACACCGTCAACTGCCTTACCTGCGTCAGACTTCGATAAACCAGAGTTATCTGCTACTGCAGAAATGAGATCATTTTTATTCACGCTACGTCCCCTATTCTTTCTATGTATTTGGGTTGCAGAAGACTGAAAATATCAGCCACTAAAATTTACTGTAGTAGTTTAAGCCCGAATATTTTACGCCGTCAATCCAAGAACCGCAGTTTTCTATAGTTTTATGCAATTCTTAGGCTTATTAGGGGTTTATTTGGTCAATTTTCTGTATAATACCATTAATTACAGGTAACAAAGACTAAAAATCAGCACACGTTTCGCGGAATATTCCGAATCGTTTCAACTCAAAAATAAGCCTACACATCATAAAAATTAGTGTTTTACCATTCCCGTCTGCTCATCTTCAACAGGCCCGGTAGAAGGAACATCATCTTGAGCATCTTGATCCCAGTCAATTGGCACAAGTGAACTTGTCAAAGCGTGTTCGAGTACTTCTTCAACGCTGGTAACAGGAACAATCTCCAGACCTTTCTTTACATTATTTGGTATCTCAGCAAGATCCTTCTCGTTATCTTTAGGGATCAAAACTTTCTTAATACCTCCACGTAGGGCTGCAAGTAGTTTCTCTTTTAAACCACCTATCGGCAAAACACGTCCTCGAAGCGTAATTTCTCCTGTCATCGCTATGTCTTTTCTGACAGGAATACCCGTTAGCGTAGAAACAATTGAAGTAGCCATACCTACACCAGCGGAGGGGCCATCTTTAGGTGTGGCACCTTCAGGAACATGGACATGGATATCGCGCTTATCAAACAAAGTTGGCTTTATACCAAATTCAGCAGAACGGGACTGCACAAACGAACGCGCTGCCTGAATAGATTCTTGCATAACATCGCCCAATTTTCCCGTCACTGTCATTTTGCCTTTACCCGGAACCATGACAGCCTCAATGGTCAGAATTTCACCTCCAACTTCAGTCCAAGCTAGTCCGGTAGTTACGCCTACGAGATCCTCTTCTTCAACCTCTCCATAACGATACTTTTTCACTCCGGCATACTTTCCAAGATTACGTGTTGTGATCTTAATGCTTTCGTTAATCTGTAAGAGGATCTCTTTAGTTGCTTTGCGGGTCAAATTTGCAAGTTCTCGCTCCAAATTTCTCACACCAGCTTCGCGTGTATAATAACGTATTACATCACGAAGGGCTGGGTCTGATATAGACCATTCTCCCTCTTTTAGCCCGTGTGCTTTCATCTGCTTATCCAGCAAATGAATTCGTGCGATTTCAATTTTATCATCTTCTGTATAACCCTCAATGCGAATGATCTCCATCCTATCCAAAAGCGGGTCGGGTATTCTTAGCGTGTTCGCTGTTGTCACAAACATCACATCAGATAAATCGTAATCAACTTCAAGATAGTGATCCTGAAAATTGTCATTCTGTTCTGGATCTAAAACCTCAAGTAATGCAGAGGCAGGGTCACCCCGAAAATCCTGTCCCATTTTATCTATCTCATCCAACAGGAAAAGTGGGTTGGAACTTTTTGCCTTTTTCATTCCCTGTATAATTTTACCTGGCATGGAGCCAATGTAAGTCCTGCGATGACCGCGTATCTCCGACTCATCTCGTACACCACCAAGGCTCATTCGGACAAAGTTACGTCCTGTCGCATTTCCTATTGATTTACCAAGCGAAGTTTTACCAACACCTGGAGGACCAACTAGACAAAGAATTGGGCCTTTAAGTTTTTGCGTCCGCTGCTGGACCGCAAGATACTCAAGAATACGTTCTTTTACTTTTTTTAAACCATAATGATCGGCGTTAAGAATATCTTGAGCCTTCTTAATATCCCTATTGACCCGACTACGTTTCTTCCACGGGATCCCCAACATCCAGTCGAGATAGTTGCGCACAACAGTTGCCTCGGCAGACATCGGGCTCATATTTCTCAACTTCTTGAGTTCACTTTTAGCTTTTTCCTTGGCTTCTTTAGAAAGCCGGGTTTTTACTATTTGTTCTTCGATTTCAGCATTTTCGTCTTTGCCTTCATCTGTTTCACCCAGTTCTTTTTGGATTGCTTTAAGTTGCTCGTTTAGATAATACTCACGCTGAGTTTTTTCCATCTGACGCTTAACCCGACCACGGATCTTCTTCTCTACCTGAAGTACGCCGATCTCACCCTCCATAAAGGAGATTATACGCTCCATGCGTGCTGCAACAGAGGAGATTTCAAGTAACTCCTGCTTTTCGAAAATTTTAAGAGCAAGATGCGAGGCAACTGTGTCAGCTAGCTTACTGTGGACATCAATTTGATTGACAGAAACTAGAGCTTCTGGTGGGATTTTTCTGTTTAATTTTATATATTGTTCGAACTGCGACACAACGGAGCGAGACAAGGCTTCCATCTCAGTATCATCAGTATCATCCTCCACTATCACTTCAGCATAAACTTCAAAAAACTCTTTTTTCTCAGAAAACTCAGTAATAGTTGCGCGTGAAATACCTTCTACAAGAACTTTAACTGTACCATCCGGCAACTTAAGCAATTGAAGAACGGTTGCCACAGTACCAACCTGATAAACTTCATCCGAAGATGGATCATCGTCCGCAGCATTTTTTTGTGCAACTAATAATATTTTTTTGTCATCTTTCATAACGTCTTCAAGTGCGCGTACTGACTTATCACGGCCAACAAATAACGGCACAATCATATGGGGGAAAACAACAATGTCCCTTAACGGTAATACGGGGAGTAATTCTCCTGAGGTTGATTTCAATGTTATTCTCCTAGTTTACCGGTTATCAAACCAATAGTTAAAATTTTCTGAATATCAACTAGCTTGATTTAAGCTGAATAAACAAAAAATCAAGCCTTTACCTTAGTACAAAAAATAACCTCAGTTTTTTTCTCTTATGCACTATTATCAAGATCGTCCTTTTTTCGATCTGCATAAATATAAAGAGGTCGAGCACCTTCCTCAGCGACTTCCCGATTTATTACAACTTCCTCAACACCCTCTAACTCAGGCAAATCATACATCGTATCGAGCAAGATATCCTCCATTATTGAACGTAAACCACGTGCACCCGTTTTACGTTCAACGGCTTTCTCTGCAACACAGTCCAAAGCGGGCTCAAGAAAATTTAACTTAACATCTTCCATCTCAAATAAACGTTGATACTGCTTAACAAGAGCATTTTTAGGCTCAGTCAAAATTTGAATAAGCGCATTTTTCTCAAGTTCTTCCAATGTAGCCAAAACAGGCAAACGACCCACAAACTCAGGGATAAGACCAAATTTCAATAGATCTTCTGGCTCCAAATCTCTCAAGATTTCTCCAGTTTGGCGATCATCCGGACTGCTAACATCAGCTCCAAATCCAATTGACGACCCCTGCCCACGCGACGAAATAATTTTATCAAGTCCCGCAAAAGCCCCACCGCAAATAAACAAAATATTGGTCGTATCTACTTGTAAAAATTCTTGTTGGGGATGTTTACGTCCGCCTTGAGGTGGCACACTGGCTACAGTTCCTTCCATAATTTTCAACAGCGCTTGTTGCACGCCTTCACCAGAAACATCACGAGTGATTGAGGGGTTGTCCGATTTACGAGAGATCTTATCAACTTCGTCTATGTATACTATACCACGCTGAGCTCGTTCGACATTATAATCCGCTGACTGTAACAGTTTTAAAATTATATTTTCAACATCTTCGCCAACATAACCAGCTTCGGTCAACGTGGTTGCGTCGGCCATAGTAAATGGAACTTCAAGTATTCGGGCCAAAGTCTGAGCCAAAAGTGTTTTGCCACAACCCGTGGGGCCAACAAGCAGAATATTTGACTTTGCTAGCTCAACGTCATTAGCTTTCTTACTAGCACCTAAACGCTTATAATGATTATGAACTGCAACAGATAATACACGTTTAGCAAACGATTGACCAATAACATAATCATCAAGAACTTCACAGATTTCTTTTGGCCCGGGAATACTATCGCCTGACTTCACGATATGAGTTTTATTTTCCTCTCGAATAATATCCATACATAATTCAACACACTCATCACAAATGAATACGGTCGGTCCCGCAATTAACTTACGAACCTCATGCTGGCTCTTGCCACAAAATGAGCAATAGAGAGTATTTTTAGAATCGGTGCCGGTGGACTTAGTCATAGGTCCTCCAAAATCGGCTATGCATGATTAACATTGTCAGCAAAACCTCAATAAAGATATAATTTATTAAAAAAACTCACCGAGCAAGGCTTAGGGTATAAATCAATCTCTGACAAACTTAAAAAATGCTAGTAGTTTATAATTCCAAATTAATTATCGCCCCCGATATCATCACCACCCGGCCCAACTGTCGTTACATCATCATCTTCATCAACGCTAGGCCTCTTATCAACCACCTGATCAATAAGACCGAATTTCTTGGCCTCCTCTGGAGTTAAATACGTGTCTCGTTCAAGCGCCTTTTCAACGGCAGCTAACTTCTGCCCGGTGTGCTGAACATAAATATCATTTAGCCTGGCTCGTAAAGCTAGTATCTCGCGTGCTTGTATTTCAATATCCGTTGCCTGACCTTGAGCGCCACCAGAAGGCTGATGGATCATAATCCGTGAGTTTGGAAGCGCGAATCGCTTATCTTTTTCACCCGCCGCTAATAAAAGTGATCCCATAGATGCTGCTTGGCCTATACAAACTGTCGAGACTGCTGGTCGGATATATTGCATTGTATCATATATAGCCAAACCTGAAGTCACGACCCCTCCAGGAGAATTAATATACATAGCTATGTCTTTTTTAGGGTTTTCCGACTCAAGGAATAGCAATTGAGCACAAATCACACTGGAAACATGGTCTTCAATACCACCCGTTACGAATATAATCCGCTCTTTCAGAAGACGAGAATAAATATCATACGCGCGTTCACCGCGATTAGTCGTTTCAACGACCATGGGAACTAAGGAATTATTATATACTTCAACTGGATCACTCATGATAACCTACCATTTGGGTTAAATTACTGAAACTTCTATCATTTAAACTTTATTCTTTATCACCTTTATTATCGGCCGCTTTAGCTGCAACATTTTTCTTAATAGTGGCTTTTTTCTTTGCAGGCACTTTTATTTCACTCGAGCCTACCTTAGGTTTACTTTTTGCTGTTTTTTTCTTTTTTATTGGTTTCTTGGGTTCTGGTAGGGCCATCAACTCTTCAAGTGTAGCGAGTTTCTCACTCACATCCGCTAACTCAAGAATAAAATCTACTACTTTATCCTCGAGAAGAGGAGATTGCATGGCTTGCATGGCGTCAGGATTATTTTTGTAATAATCAAAAACCTCCTTTTCCTGACCCTTATGTTGCTGAGCTTCCTGCATTATTGCACGATTAACCTCGTCTGGAGTAACCATAATTTCATTGACCCGGCCAATTTCAGCCAATAACAGAGCAAGCCTAACCCGACGCGCAGAAATTTCACGATATTCTTCTTTTAAATCCTCATCTGTCTTATCTTTATCTTCTTCTTCGATTTTCTCAGGATGTTCTTTCCGCTGGTGCTCAAATTGATGCCAAACAGTATCAAATTCAGCCTGAATCAAACCTTCTGGCAGCTCAAAATCATGAGTTTCATCCAGCACATCCAATAATTCACGCTTCGCCCTCATCCGGGTATATTGACCCACTTCGGCCTCTTGATTTTCCCGCAATTTTGCCTTTAGATCCTCAAGATTTTCAGCACCCATTTTCTTAGCAAACTCATCATCAAGAGCTACTGGAACCGTTTCGCGTAGCTCTTTGATTTTTACAGCAAAAACTGCATCTTTTCCGGCAAGTTCTTTTGCATACTCATCAGGGAACGTGACGTTTACATCAAATTCACCGCCTACTTCTTTTCCGATAAGTTGTTCTTCAAAACCTGGGATAAACGAACCAGATCCAATTTCGAGACTATAGTCTTCTGATTGGCCACCAGAAAATTCTTCGCCATCTACACTTCCTGTAAAATCAATGACAACCACATCACCGGAAGAAATTGGCCGATTTTTTTCGGCCGGCTTAGAATCTTTCTGACCGGATGCCATCTGACTAATCATTTCATCAACCTGCTTTTCGTCGGCAGGAACCTTCACACGCTCTAACTTAAGCTGACTGAAATCAGTCAAGACGATTTCCGGAAACACTTCTAATTGGATAGAATATTCCAAATCACTGCCTTCATCGAACTTCTCAATCTCAATTTTTGGTTGAGAAACTGGGCGAAGTTCTTTTTCAACCATAACTTGTTGAGAACTTTCATTTACAGTTTTCTCCAACACTTCGCCCATAATTGCTTGACCATGAGTTTTTTTAAGTAAACTAACAGGGACCTTGCCAGGCCGAAAACCAGGCATGTTTGCTGTTTGAGCTATTTGAGTGAGGCGAGTATTGATTTTTTCCTCAATATCTGGCGCCGACACAATAACTTTGTACGCCCGCTCCAAACCTTCATTGTTAGTTTCTATTACCTGCATGGTAATTCCATCCGTTTTATAATTGACTGATTTCTGATGATTCAATCTCGTTACATGTAATTAAAAAAAATTAGACATTGAATTCATAATATTATCTTGGTGCGGGTGAAGGGACTTGAACCCCCACGGCCTAAGCCACTGGTACCTAAAACCAGCGCGTCTACCAATTCCGCCACACCCGCACATTACCTAAAACTATTACTGACCTTCAAATTTATTTTGCTTACCCCTTCGAGCTTTCCCTGCTATTATTCTGAAATGGTACGGTATTAGTACAATTTAAAAAGGTAAACTGAAGCAGCAGTCAAAGTGATTCAAGAAGTGTGTTTAAAGCCCATCACTCTGATGGTCAAACTTTTTTAAATAAATTTTCTCCATCGATTATGTCCAAGTAAATACTGGGACCCGGTGAAATTTTTTTTGAATTTAATTGATAATCGAGTGATACCAATCATGTGTACTTTACCAACAGTACCTAGAAATCTGGTCAGCTAGGAGTTGGCGACAATTTCCAATTAGAGAGTTTATTTTAGGGGTCAGTAGGGAAAGAAAAAAGAAAAGTCCATTCCATATATCTAGTTCACATACAAAAAGCGGGAGGATTGATAAGAGAGTAAAAAATCTAGATAATGCTACGTACTTTATTTCAACAGTTTGCTTTGAACAGAATTCACTGGAAACTAAGATATTTCGAAATTGGCGCGATGATCACTTAGTGAAGAAATACTAGGGAAAAAAATTTGTATCGTACTTAACTACCATTAATTTACCTGATGTGTTATTTCAATAATTCGCTGATCTCTTGTTCATTCAAACCCCAGTCAAATAGTAATTTTGAAGTCTCGGCATTAGATCCAGATAAATCCCTGTTAATACTTCCAGGGGTCCGACTAAATCTTGGTGCTGGAGCAGGTTCAATTCTTTTCCCATTCTTTAGAAATAATTTTCTGGCCTTATTATGGGGGTGTTCATAAGCTTCTGTTATACTTAATACTGGTGAAAAACAAACATCTTTGTCTTTCATTATTTTGCACCATTCACCCCGTGTTTTGGTTAGAAAAACAGAGCTAAATTTTTTCTTTAATTCCGGCCAGCGAGATTTGTCCATCTGCTCTTTCTCTTCAGAAATTTTATTTAACCCAAGCACCTCTACCAGAGAGTTATAAAATTTTGGTTCGATAGCACCCACGGCAACGTATTTCCCATCTAAGCACTCGTAGGTGTCATAATAATGACTGCCGGTATCTAGAAAGTTGCTTGCAGGCTTATCTTCCCAGATGTCTGTAGATAAAAGTCCATGAACCATCGCCATAAGAGAGGCTACTCCGTCAACCATTGCTGCATCAACAACCTGGCCTTTATCTGACTTAGAGGCCTCGATTAATGCACAGACTATTCCAAACGCTAAAAACATCCCCCCCCCACCAAAGTCACCAACTAGGTTGAGGGGTGGTGTAGGATTGCTACCTTTCCTCCCAATTGAATGCAGGGCACCAGTTAATGAGAGGTAATTTATATCATGGCCGGCAAATTTTGATAAGGGGCCTTCTTGTCCCCAACCCGTCATTCTACCATAGACAAGCTTTTGATTTTTTTTAAGACATTTTTCCGGTCCTAAGCCGAGCTTTTCCATTACTCCAGGCCTAAAACCTTCGATGAGCGCATCTGCTTTTTCTATCATCTTTAAAGCTAGAAGTGCCCCATCCGGTTTTTTCAAGTCGATCGTTAGAGTTTGCCGTCCTCTAGACAAAATATCAAAATTGCCGTTCCCAGAATTTTCTGCGGATTTTGACGACATCTTATCTATTCTTAATATCTCGGCTCCCATGTCACTTAGCATCATGCCAGCGAACGGCGCCGGTCCCAGACCGGCAAACTCGATTATTTTAAAGCCATTCAAGGGTCCACTCATCTTTACCTTCTCTATCAGGTGTACACTTTATTATGATCATTTTAAGCTTAAGGGTTGTGGAATTTTGCTCCTGATGCTGCCATATCGCTAAGTAAATCAGGGGGCAAAAATCGATCTCCATAGAGATCCGCTAATCGGTTACTTTGAGAAACAAAATTTTTTGCGCCTAAGTAATCGATGTATCCTAATACTCCTCCATACGCGGATGGGAACGCCCAGCCTAAAACCGAAGCGAGATCACCATCCATGGGGTTATCAATAACACCTTCTTCAAGTGCTCGGACGGCTTCAAGCGCCTGAACAAAGAAAAGTCTTTGTTCAATCGCCTTGGGAGTAACTGAATTAGTCATAGGTGGAAAGCATCTTTCAAGATTTTCCCACACCTCTGTCTTACCTTCAGTGTAGGAATAAATTCCCTTACCTTCTTTTTTCCCGGAACGTTTATGTTCTTCCGTGAGAATTTTTAGAGTGTCTAAAACGTTTATTCCTTTAACCCATACTTGATTACCATCACCTATAATTGATTCAAATATGTCTTTTAGTAATACCAATGAGGTCATGTCAGCCATAGCCAATGGTCCAATTGGCATTCCTGCCCTGGTTGCACATACGTCGATCAGCTCGGGAGAAATTCCCTCTGAAAGCATTGTGATTGCTTCAGCTGTATACGTGGCAATTACCCTACTTGTAAAAAAGCCGGGGCAATCGTTCACAACTATGGGTGTTTTCTTTATTGATGCTAAAAAGTCCAAAGCTCTGGCAAGAGTTAGTTCGCTCGTTTCTGAACCTTTAACGACTTCAACTAATTTCATGCGCTCAACAGGCGCAAAAAAATGAAGCCCAATTAAATTGTCTGGACGTTTGCAGTTCTCAGCTAATTTATTGATTGAGATTGTTGATGTGTTGCTGGCAATAGGCACATCTGGCTCAATAAATTGTGATATAGAATCAAAGACCATTCCTTTTATACCAATGTTTTCAGAAACAGCCTCAATTACTAAGTCGGAGCCACCTATCTTATTGTATTGTGTTCCCGGGGTGATAAGCTCCATTAAATCATCAGCATCATTTTCGCTAATCAAATTTTGTTCAACCGCTTTATTTGCAATTTTTCTTATTCTTTTAATGGACTTTTTGATTAATTCTTCCGAGACGTCTATTAAATTCACCCTAATGCCAGCTAAAGCCGCTTTATAGCTTATACCCGATCCCATGAGGCCGGCACCGATGGTCGTAATTTCTGAGATTTGATAACTTGGTATATTTTTCGTTCGAACATCGTAACTATTGGCTGTGTTTAATGCATAAAAAAGGGTTCGTATCTTATTCTTTGCCACTGGACTTGAAGCAACATCAGAAAAATACTTGTTTTCGACTTTGACAGCTTCATCCAGGGGTAAAGTTGCCCCTTCTTCGATCGCTTTAGCTATTGCTGTCGCTGCAGGGTCTACATCAGGATACTTGTTGGTTAGTTTTTTCAATTTGTTTAATTCATCGATGTCTTTTTTTAAAGGTTTATGAACTTTGCCGTCCTCATCGGTAATTTCTCTATCCCAGGGTTGGCGGTCGGACACGCTACCCTCGAGAATTCTCTTTTTTGCAGTATGCAGCAAATTTTCTTGTGTCACGCACTCATCTAACAAGCCTATTTCTAGAGCTTCACCCCCGGCGATTGCTTTTCCCCGAATTAGCATGGGTATAGCATCTTTATATCCAACTAAGCGGGGTAATCTCTGGGTGCCTCCGCCACCAGGCATAAGTCCTAAGGTCACCTCTGGGAGCCCAAGTTTTAATTTTTTTTCGGACACCCCAATGCGGTAATTACATGCGAGGGCAAGCTCTAGCCCTCCGCCAAGAGCGGGTCCATTTATAGCTGCAACAAACGGTAGGTGCGTTTTCTCCATAAACCTGAAGGCGTTATTCACCCTCACGGTGATTTGCATCGCTATTTCAGATCGGTTTATATTGCGTAATTCATCTAAGTCACCGCCGACTAAGAAAGAATTCTTCGCAGAGCTAATTACAACGCCTTTCACAGAGGAGTTACTTGCAATTCTTTCTAAAATCTTATGAAAATTTTTTATGGCATCTTCATCTTGGTAGTTATGCGCAGAGCCAGGTCTATCTAGAATTATTCCGATTATACCGTCACCCAAATCTTTTGTTTTAATCACAAAGCTTTCCTTAAAATTGGGAAAAAAATATCAGGCCTAATTTGTTTGCGGTTGTATTAATTAAATTCAGCCTTAATTCCTAGATCTTTGAATAAGGACTTTATAATAATTGACTTCATCACCTCTGAACTTCCGCCGGCAATTCGCTCCACTCTCGCTTCGGCATAGGCTTTTGCAATTGGAAATTCCCACATATACCCCCAACCGCCAAAAATTTGTAGACACGTATCTACTGTTCGACCCAACATTTCTGATGTCCAAAGTTTTGCAGATGCCGCAACATCTACACGCAGCCGACCCTTTAAATATTGTGAGAGGAGTTGGTCTACAAGGCTGCGCCCGACTAATAAGTCGGACCGTACCTCAGCTAACTTAAACTGTGTATTCTGGAAGTCATAGAGTTTCTTGCCAAATAATTCTCGTTCAACTATGTAATCCAGTGTATTGCCCAAAGCTCCCTCGGCCTTTGCGACACAACCTACCGCAATTGCCAAACGCTCGCGGGCTAAACCATGCATAAGTTGTCGAAACCCATTACCCTCTGACGGGCCGATAAGGTTTTTTTCGGGAATACGAACGTTATCAAAAAATAGCTCAGAAGTATCCTGGGCTTTAGCACCGATTTTTTTTAAGTTCTTTCCCCTACTAAATCCTTTCCGATTACTCTCCACTAAAAACAGCGACATGCTATTGCTCGAATTGTCTTTATCCGTTTTTGCGGCAACGATAAAAACATCTCCAATTTGTCCGTTGGAAATAAATACTTTCTGGCCATTAATAACGTATTCATTGCCGTCCTTTTTTGCTGTTGTAGCAATCCGTTTCAAGTCACTCCCAGCATCTGGTTCCGACATTGCTATTCCCAGTACTGCTTGTCCACTCACAAACTTGGGTAGCCATTGATGTTTTTGTTTTTCATTTCCGAACTCGGATACGTAAGGAGCGGCCATTTCCGAATGAATATTAAAACCAGGGCCTGAAGCTCCGACCCGCGCCATTTCCTCAATGACTATCGTACTAAAAAGAAAATCAGCCCCCGGACCACTATACGCTTCAGATACCGTGGGGCACAGCATCCCTGCTTCCCCGGCTTTATGCCATACTTCCTTGGTTACCACGCCTTTTTCATCCCATTCGTCGTGATACGGAAGTACTTCGGCTGCAATAAATTTTTTTACCTGATCTCGGAACATGTTATGTTCCTCACTAAACAAATCTCTTTCGGCCTGATCGTTCAACATTCTTTGAATTTACCTTTTCCAAATTTTTCCCTCAGCAAATCTTTGCGAACTTTTCCTACTCCACTAAGTGGCAGTGGATCTGTGATACAATCAATACTTCGAGGGCACTTATATCCGGCTATCTGTTTTTTACAAAAAGACCGAATAGATTCCAAGTTGACATCCACCCCTTTATTGACGCCTATTATGGCATGTACACGTTCTCCCCATTTCTTGTCAGGGACCCCGATAACTGCACAATAATTAATGTCAGGGTAGCTAGCTAGAATATTTTCCACCTCGGCCGAAAAAACATTTTCTCCTCCCGTAACGATCATATCTTTCATCCTGTCGACTACAGTAACATATCCGTCGGAATCCATCACACCAATATCGCCGGTATGAAGCCATCCCTCTTTTAGAGTATCAGATGTTAGGGAAGATTGTTTCCAATAGCCCAGCATTGTTGACGGTCCCCTTATCAGTATTTCTCCAGGAGTTCCTCTTTTTGCTTCTGTGCCATCCTGTTGGTCAATACGTACTTCGCTCGTCATATTTGCTCTTCCAGCTGTACCTAGTTTACCGGCTAAAGGTCCAGAGAGGGTGTGTCGCTCGGGGGGTAATATAAGACAGGGACCTGTGCATTCAGTTTGACCATAAATTTGAATGAGGTTTATATTTGGACATTTGGAAAGAACTCTTTTCAACAAGCTCTCTGTAATTGGTGCGGCCCCGTAAACTAAAGTTTTCACACTTTTGAGAGAGAGATCTACATCCTTTTCTTCAAGAATCTCCGATATCATGGTCGGGACCAGACTAATAAAAGTAGCTTGAACCCGCTGAATTTCAGCCAGGTATGTTTTGGGGCTAAAGTCTGGGAAAAAGGTTTGAGTGGCACCTGCAAAGGTACATGCATGAGCAACCCCTGCGCCGGCTAGATGAAATAAAGGAGGTGCATGTAAAACATTGGTATCAGTCTTTATATTGAGGTCTTGTATAATGTTTAATGTCTGAATTACCAGAGATTGATTGCTTATCATAACTCCTTTTGGTTGGCCGGTGGTGCCTCCTGTATAATATAAGGCGGCTATGTCGTTATTTGAAGCTTGCCACGCTGGGTCGGATATTGTGGATGTTGTTTCTGTTATCGTAGATTGACCAAAAGCGCCTTCCTCCATTTGGATTGTAATTATTTCTGTATTAATTTGACTAATTGTTGAATTAGCTAGTTTCGAATTTCGCTTATCACTGATTAAAACCGAACTTTCAGAGTCTAATATAATCCACGCAAGTTCCGCTGGTGATAAACGCGTGTTCAAAGGAACAAGAACGCAACCTGCCCACGATATAGCGTATATAATTTGTAAGTGTTCTGGAGTATTTGCCGCGAGTACCGCCACGCGATCTCCTGGCATACACCCTCTAGCATTTAGACCCTTTGCTATGCGAGGAACAAGGTGTCCAAAATTGTTCCAGGAGATGTTTTTGTCGCCTATAGTTAGGGCATTGTGCCCAGCATATGTTTGAAAACTTCTTGCTAGTGATTGCGCAAACACTGAAAAAACTACACCTTTTTATCCAACATTGACTTGTATTGACATATCTTGTGATCTGAGGGCAAGTGTAATTTTATTTGCGAAAATAAATAGAAAAATGACTTGTGTTGGGATTTGTTTGAAATGAACGTCACTTCAGAAAAATTTTTACCTATCATTACTCCTGAGACGGAACATTTTTGGGAAGGAACAAGACAGGAAGAACTACGTCTCCAGGAATGTAAAAGCTGTGGCCTCACATATTTTCCGCCACGACCCTTCTGTCCCGATTGCTCTTCAAAATCAATATCTGTCGTTATTGGATCCGGTAAGGCCAAACTTTACAGTTATGTCATCAGTCACTTGCCTTCACCTGGTTTTAAGCCGCCATTTTCCATCGCAGTCGTAGAACTTAGTGAGGGTCCTAGAATGATGACCAATATTGTCGAATGTCCCCAGACACCGGAGGTACTAGTTTTAGATATGCCATTGGTTGTCGTCTACGAAGAGCGATCCGACAATATTACCGTACCCCTCTTTAAACCTCATGAGGAAATAGCATGAAACGCGTGAGGGCAGTTGTTATTGGAGCTGCAGAAACCACAGAATTGGGCGAGATTCCCGATTCATCACAAGTACAACTTCATGCTGATGCGGCCCTCAATGCTCTTAACGATGCTGGTTTGAAAGTACGGGATGTTGATGGTATTGCCACGGCTGGGGAGAACCCCATAACCATTGCTCAATACCTTGGAATTGAGCCTGATTGGATTGATGGAACATCAGTTGGTGGGTGCTCGTTTATGATGCATGTGCGACATAGCGTCGCTTCTATTTTGTCTGGATTGTGCACCACTGTTCTTATCACGCATGGAGAAAGTGGCAAATCTAGAGTGCCACCTCCCGAATGGCCTTGGCCCCCTCGACCCGGGAGTTATGAAGGCCAGTTCGAAGCACCATTCGGTGCGATGGGTCCTCCAGACCTCCTCACAATGCCCGTTTTACGTTACTTGAGTGACTATAATGTTCCCTTGGAAGATCTTGCGATGGTTCCTGTAATCCAGAGGGAATGGGCGGCGATGAATCCGAAGGCTTGGTTCAAGGAGCCTATAACGGTGGAGCAAGTTCTTGAGTCGAAAATGATAGCTTATCCCTTCACTCTTTTTATGTGCTGTCCGCGAACAGACGGGGGGGGAGCGTTGGTAATAACAACGGAAGAAAGAGCCAACGATTTGCCGGGTCAGGAGGTTTATATTCTGGGCGCTGGGGAAAGTGGCGAGACGATGTTGATCAGTCAAATGCAGGACTTTACCTCCTCTCGCGCTTTTAGAGCCTCTGCGGCTAAAGCATTTGGCGAGGCCGGTATAGAACGAAATGACGTTGACCATCTGATGTTATATGATGCATTTGCCCACTTACCCATTTTCGGTTTGGAAGACCTAGGTTTCTGCGAAAAAGGTCAAGCCCCAGAATTTATACGGGAGAGAAATACAGCTCCTGGAGGAAAGTTACCGGTAAACACCAACGGGGGAGGCTTAAGCTATATGCATTCTGGAATGTACGGCATGTATGCAATGCAGGAGAGTATTCGCCAGGTTCGTGGTGTGGCTGCAGCGCAGGTCCCTAACGTAGGTATATCAGTTGCCCACGGAATAGGGGGAATGTTTAGTGCTAGTGGGACGGTGATATTTTCGAAGGCACCTAGTTAAATTTCAATTTTCAAATACTTGCTTTAATACGTTAAATGCTGAATATCCTAATCTTAGTTTCTTATTACCCGTCACATCTGTTGGCTCGTTAACAAATGGATATGCTTGGTAGCAAGAAATTTCTATGCTGATTTTAAAATTTTTATAGGGAGCAAAGATGAAAAAAAAATTTTGCTTATTATATTATTGTGAATTAGGTTAATAACCATAATTAGGTGCAAATAGAACTTACATAAACTGGGGGACTACTATGAAATTTTTACTGACATTGGGTATAACACTGTTTCTCGCGACTAGCGGAGCAAATGCGCAAGGGGTTAAGCTTACCCATCACTGCGCAACTGCCGACGGTGCTACCGGCCTATCCGCTACTTATTTAGCAGAAGTGGCTGCAAGATATAATGTTGCGACGATTCAAACTTCCTGTGGGAAGACGCTAACAAAAACAATGCTGCAGGTTGCTGAGGGCAAAATCGATATGACGGCATCACCTTTCATCCTTAATTTTCTCATGAAGAAGGCTCTCGGCCCATACGCAGGCTTAGGCAAAAAGAAGGGGGCTGATTATGCCAATAGGCTTCGTATTCTATACGCATATGATATTGCATCATTCTACTTGGTTTCTTTCAAGACAAAAGGGATTGATAGTTGGGATAAATTGAAAGGTAAGAAAATTTTTAATGGGCCTCCCCGAGGCGGTGCAACAACGACAGCCAAGGGCATCATATTTCACATGGCAGGGCTGAAAGAAGGAAAGGGCTATACGGCAAAGCATGTTTCCTGGCCGCAATCGTATTCTATTATGCTGGATGGTAGTGTCGACCTTTCTGTTCGTCCGGGCACCAATCCACCAGCATGGGTTCCAATATTTTTGGCTGCTGGGAAGATTAATATAGTTTCCATGAAGAAGGCAATATGGGAAGGTAAAGGTTTTCAAAAGTTTGCAAATGGTCCCGGTGCAGTAGGGGTAAAATTAGCAATCAAAGATTTAGCTTTTGGCAAACATGTCATCTCTGAAGATGGTTATTTTCGTAGTCTGGTGCAGCAAGCAGGCGACATCGTAAATGCAAGTATGTCGAAGTCTCTAGCCAAGAAACTTACCGCTGCTTTTATCAAAGACATTGACCAATTGAAAATGAAGACCCCTTGGGCGGCGGGTAATAATTACGGTAATACTGACGGCAAACGAATGGGCTTCTGTAAGATGGTAGGAGTTAAATTTCATCCTGGTGCAGTTGAAGCCTGGGAAGAGGCGGGACGCAAAATTCCGGATTGTGCAAAAGGGTAAGCATAGTTCTTAATTTTTTGTTTTAATGAGGCCGGAGCATTTAGCTCCGGCTTTTTCGTTCGGTGCGAGCATTTCATCGTGGCAAAATTTTAGCGTTAGATTAGGGTTACTTCTGGTTTTGCTTAATTTTCGTAATATCTTGATAATTACTACGGATTTTTTTTAAAGGCGACACAGCTTATGTCAGATTCTCAAGCTGAAACTCCTGATTTTTTGGGTCGCAGCGCTCTTGTTTTAGGGTTCATTCTAGTCCTAATGGGTATGGCTAATAATCTGCCAAACATACCCGGCCTGCTTGAATTAGTTCAATCGATACCAGGCCTTGGCGGTCTGCCGCGCCTGAGTAAATATGACCCTGAATTTTTTTATCCGCTGACCTTTTTTTTCATGCTTTTGGTCTCACTTCTTGGCGCCTCACTTGCAAAACAAGGGTTCGCGAAGTCAAAAGCCCAGGGGTTTTTAGGTCTGGGATCAGATATCTTGATGGTTGTTATTACTATTTTGGTTTCGGCAGTATATTTAATTGAGCACGATCAGGTTTGTCTGATTGATCAGCTTTCAGGCGAACGCGCTCGCTTAATTGCTGAAGATACAACTCGAGTAGCAGAATATATGGAGGCGTTCGGTACTGTCCTTGAACAGGAATTGCCCGATTGTCAGGTTACTACCGGCACATGGATTCTCCCGCTATTGCTTATCAGCATTGCTATTTATTTCCTGTATATAATTAAGGTATGGGGCTTCCCCATCGTTGCTGTGGCCTTGTTTGTTGCGGGTTATACAGTGGTTACCTCGGCCGTGTGGTACTTTGATTGGAGCGATCACGCCTACCTTACAACGGCGATAGGAACGATCGAGGGAGGCGTTCGCAATGCGAAAGGCGGTATAGAGGCCGCTCGAACAGCATTAATTGCCGATTCAAATGGGTTGTTGGGACAGTTTCTAGGTATTACCGTTAATGTGGTTTTCCCGTACGTAGTGTTGGGATCTTTGTTTGGAGCATCTGCTGGTGGCCAGGCTCTCATTAAATTTGCGATCATTGCTACACGTAAATTACGCGGGGGGCCAGCCCATGCCGCGATAGTAGGCTCTGCGACCTTTGGTACGATCTCGGGTGGACCGGTGGTTAATGTTTTGGGGACAGGGACGCTAACTATCCCGATGATGATGAAAAGTGGGTTCCGGCCCACTTTTGCTGGCGGCGTTGAAGCGGCAGCATCGACTGGTGGTCAAATTATGCCGCCTGTTATGGGAATAGCTGCATTTGTGTTGGCGGCACTTTCATCGGTACCTTATTCTGAAGTGATTGTTGCAGCATTTATTCCCGCACTTGCATATTTCTTCAGTTTATTTTTGATGGTTGTTTTTGAATCACGGCGGGTAGGTATGCAACCTGTCGGGAAATTAAGTGAGGAACAGAAGCTAACTAAAAAAGATAAAATAAACTTACTGATGATCGTCGGGCCTATTGTGCTTATACTTGTATTGCTTTTGACCAAAAAAGATACTGTGGGTCACGGTATATTGGGTTGGTTAATGGGGTATACCCCGGGCTCAGGCGAAGCTCTGCCCTGGTTACTGCAAGTTTATCAAAATGCTGCCGGTGACCCCGATTCAACAGGATTTTGGGCAGTAATACTCTTAATTTGTTTGATGTTTCTTGATCCGGAAATCAGACAAAAACCAGGAAAAATTCTCCATGCACTTGCAGAAGCAGGGACATTTATATCTCAATTGTTCCTCCTTTTGATAGCAATCTCAGTAATAGATATCTGTATAAACTTCACAAACTTTACAGGTATACTTACAATTGACGTTTTGAACTGGCTCAAGACCGCAGATAACTTCATGTTGTTCGGCCAAGAATTCCAACTCGATGGCGCCGTGTATCTGATGCTCGCATTGGTGATCGCTATGGTGGCAACTATAATGTTAGGCATGGGAATGCCCACGTTGCCGGCCTATGTTAACGTAGTGCTCATAATCGGACCTCTTTTGGCAGCCCTTGGAACGTCTTTTTTTACCGCCCATATGTTTGTGTTTTATTTTGCTGTGGCATCAGCCATTACACCCCCGGTGGCTATAGCCGCGTTTGCTGCCTCAACCATTTCAAAAGCGGACCCACTTGCGACCGGTTTTGCAGCGGTTAGGTGTGGAATTGTCGTATTTACTATACCTTTTGTTTTTGCCTTTTACCCCGAGTTGCTTCTAATCGAACCTGCCCAAGTAGCTCAATCTTTGGAAGGTGCTTCTGCTGGAAAAACTTATTTGCCCGGTTATGATGGCACGGTGGCATTAGGACCATTGCTATGGTTGATACTTAAACTCATAATTTCGCTTTATCTCGTGGCAAGTGCCCTAATGAAGTTTGATGCCGCAAACATTTCCGTAATCGAGGTTCTTTTACGACTTTTGTTAGCGGTTCTAATTCTAATGAAAGCACCAGAAATTTCGAGTGTCGCACTGGGGTTAGCCATCGTTTTATTGGCTTTTCACCAATTTAGAAATTGGGCAGGAAGGTCTAGAAAAGTCCCTGAAAATTAAAGAAACAGGATTAGCATTTTATAATGGCTAACTTAATCTCAATGATATTTTCTTACCAAAGAACAAAATGCAGATCCAAAATAATCATCTAAAAGTTTTAGGTGGTGAGGAAGGCGGGCGAACTGAAGGGTTACAATAAATTTTTTACGGCGGCTGAAGTTATGACGGGCTCACCCGCTCGATATGATTCATGATTAGTATCAATAGTTTTTAAATCGTAAAGATAATTAAGCATAATACCATTAGATTGCTTTAAACCGCGCGCAGACAAGTCGGCTAGCCAATTGAGTTGTTCTAACCGAGCACCATTATTAAGATGAAAGTGCGCAACAGAATCGGCAGCTGTGTGCTTAGTTCTCTTTTCAAACAAAAGATAATGAGTGCAAAGACGCAACAAAGGTGCCTTGAGGATATCGGATAGCGCGCTGTCAAAATACCAATTATCGCGAGATAAAAGTTCCTTCAAAGCAGCCGCTGGAGAGCTTTTATCCGCAGTAGCCATTAATTCATCAACTTGTTCAGGTGTTAGCAAATCAAAGTGCTCATCAAGTAGCCTCTGGTCAAGCCAACGGTTAAATCCTGGTATCGGCGACAACGTTGCAAAATATTGTATATTTGATAGTTCCCTAGATAAACTATCAACTACACGTTTAATTAAAAAATTACCAAAATTAATTCCCGTTAAACCAGCCTGTGCGTTAGATATTGAGTAAAAAATAGCAGAATTTACCGTTTCAGGATCTCCTAATGGTGCATCGGGATCAAGCAAAACATGGACGTTGTCGGCAATCCCCTCGACTAAAGCAACCCAGACAAAAATCAAAGGCTCATTTGGCATACGTGGGTGAAAATAAGCGAAGCACCTTCTATCTGAAGCAAGCCTATTCTTGAGATCTTCCCAGTCTTTGATTTCATGGACAGCTTCGTAAGCGATCAATTTTTCAAGTAACGACGCTGGCGCGTTCCAAGTAATCTGCTTTAATTCTAGAAATCCAACATCGAACCAACTAGACAAAAGTGCCTTCAAATCAGTCTCCAAACCTTTAAGTGTCATATCTTTTTTAGCCCAGGGAATTAATTCTTTACGCATATCAACTAAAAATTTAACACCTTCTGGTAAAGCATTGAATTGGGTCAATAAATTAATCCTTGGAGCTTTTAATACATTACGAAGTTTTTGCTCGGCTAGGAATAAATTATCAGCACCTTCAGATTGAGAGAGGTTGCGAATAGCTCCATTGATTAATTGTCGATTTGTACTGAACTCTGTAGCCAATATAGTGAGAAATTTCTTTCGTCCAATTTCAGTTAGTGAAAGATATGCATGTCCCAGTTCCGCAGCCCGCTTACGAGCCGAGACCTCCCCTCCTGTTGCATCCAGACAAGCTTGCATATGGTCAATCAATTGCAAGCGGTCATCACCTTCTAAATTTGATGAAACAATAATTTTAGAGGAAATATTTTTGTCCGATGCAATTTTATCCCATGCACTCCGAAAATTTCGGACTGCGCGATCCCAAAAGCCAGCAGGTTTATGTTCAGTCATTTAAATCTCTATTTAATAATCGCATTAAGACTATTTATGTAACATATTTTACCAAAACGTCTATAGGGCAGCTATTACTTGAGGAATAGTCTCAATAATATCTTCAGCGACTAAGCCCACACCAAATAAACAAGCAGCTTCGCCATGCATCCACACACCTGCAGACGCAGCTTCGAAAATTGGCATACCTTGAGCCAGCAATCCTGTGATAATTCCAGCTAAAACATCACCAGAACCAGCGGTAGCTAAATTCGGGCGTGCATTACTATTGATCGCAGACCTGCCATCTGGTGCCGCAATGACAGTATCAGGCCCCTTAAGAACCACTACAGCTCCACTGAGCTCGGCCGCTACTTTGCAGTTAGTTAATTTATCCAAAGACGTATCGAATAAACGAGCAAACTCACCCTCATGAGGCGTCAAAACAGTGGGCCCCTTTATCCAATCAAACAAATAATTTGGATCATCCTGAAATACCGTCAAAGCATCGGCATCTAAAACAGTGGCTTTATTCATTCTTAAAGCAACGATAGCTCTACGACGTATTTCATCGGTCACACCATTTCCTGGACCAACAAGCACGGTATTTATCCTAGGATCACTAATAATGTCTTCAAAATCCTCCTGTTTTAATAACGGTCTGAACATACAGCCAGGATCCTCGCTAAGATAGATCCCCCTTACACTTTCATTTGCAACTACTGTCGTTAGTCCAGATCCAATACGGCGAGTTGCTCGTGCAGCTAAACGAGCGGCTCCAGTCATCTCAGATCCACCTGAAATAACTGCGTGCCCTTTAGAGTATTTGTGGTCTGTAGGTTGCGAAAAAGGGAAATACTCTCGCCAATTTTCTACAGAATTTTCAATTAGATGTGGTTTTATATTAAGTAGAACCGAGTCCTCAATACCGATATTAGTTAAATGAACTTTCCCACTAAGTAATCTACCGGGTAAAAGTAAATGTCCCGGTTTCTTCCGAAAGAACGTTACCGTTTCTTTAGCGCGTAAAGCACAACCCTTTACTTGCCCTGTATTCCCATCAACGCCACTTGGCACATCTATCGAAAGACAATCAATGCCGCGTCCGTTGATTTCATTAATTACGTCCCTTGGGATACCACTAATATCCCGCGATAATCCCGCGCCAAATAAACCATCAACAATTAGGTCTACCTCGCCGAGCATACCTTTAGAAATTTCCTTGCACTCCCCTTGCCAAAGTTTAGCAGCCACGGCCGCATCCCCTTTAAAGGCCGTAATATCACCAAGCAATCCTACCCTTACCGGCCAGCCCGCATCTCTAAGTAAACTGGCAACAATAAAACCATCACCACCGTTATTTCCAGGGCCACAAAGCACCAGGACTTTGCGCCATGTCCAGGATTTTCGGAGCACTAGAAATACTGCGAGACCAGCGGCTTTCATCAAATCAAAGCTACTTTTGCCAGCATGTATTGCCAACTTATCTGCTTGGCTCATTTCATCATTACTGAGAAGTTCAGTCCCTTTAATTTTAAAGTCCATATCAAACTCCATTCACTTCAAGATAATGCTTAAAGTATTAGCAACAAAGCTGAATTACGGTCTGGCTAGAGAGTACTTTCAGCGATATAACCCAAGCATTAATTATTGATTAGAGCATGTAAATTATGAGAGTTCTAGTATTAGGGGCTGGTGTCGTCGGTGTTACAGCAGCATATTACCTCCAGAAAGACGGGCATAACGTTACGGTTATTGACCGTCAAAGTGGTTCAGGCCTCGAAACCAGCTTCGCTAATGGCGGTCAAATCTCACCTAGCAACGCTGCGCCTTGGGCTACACCTGAAGTGCCTAAACAAATGCTTAAGTGGATCGGGCGCAATGATGCGCCACTACTCTACAGAATGCGTCTTGATCCTAAATTATGGGCTTGGAGTCTGAGATTTTTAGCAAATTGCACAGCCCAAAATTTCGCTAAAAATACCGTCAAGAACCTTCGTTTAGCACTTTATAGCCGTGCACTTTTGCAAGATATTCGTAAAGATACGGGCATCCAATATGACTACTTAGAACGCGGCATCCTAAAAGTTTTTCGCAACGAGAGAGATTTTAAAAATGCAGCTAAGCAAGGCAATATTTTGCGTGAACTCGGGTCTGACAATCAAGTTCTCAATGCAACTGAGATAAAGAATTTAGAACCGGCCTATAATACCAGCCCAGATAAAATAATTGGGGGAATTTTTACTCCTGAAGATGAGAGTGGTGACGCTTTTAAATTTTCAATTGAACTAACTACATACCTTGCGAGTTTAGGAGTAGATTTCCGCTTTACCGAAACAGTTAAATCGCTTAAGACCGTTGGTAATAGAATCGTTTCTATAATTACAGACAAAGCCTCAATTGAAGGTGATGCTATTGTTGTGAGTATGGGTAGCTACTCACCTTTTCTACTTCAACCACTCGGTATAAAATTACCAATCCAACCTGCGAAAGGCTACTCGGTAACTATCCCTACTGCTGGTCATAACGGCGCCCCAAAGATAAGTATTACCGATGAAGATTATAAGATTGTATTTACGCGCCTAGGCAACCGTATGCGTGTTGCCGGTACAGTCGAATTCAATGGGTATGACACACAGATAAATGAAGAGCGCGCGAACTCAATTAACAACATAGCGCAATCCCTGTTTCCCAATGCGGGTGATTACGCTAAAGCTGAGTTCTGGACTGGGCTCCGCCCTCTCACTCCTGATTGTGTGCCAATAATTGGTCCGACAAACTTCGAAAATCTATTCCTTAATACAGGCCATGGATCCTTAGGTTGGACCATGTGCGCTGGCTCTGCTAAAGTATTATCGGATATTATAAGCGGAAGAATCCCTGAAATTGATATTAGCGATATTGGGATAAATAGGTTCTAAAAGAATAGCTAGGTATAGCTGGCAGTAAACCCTGCGAATCCACCCCCCCCTACTCATTCTTTCCATTTGACAAACTCTTTACTCTAAATTAGAACAAAAAGAGAACATTAATATGGTAAAAGATAAAAAGAGGGTGTCATGAGAGTAGAAGCTTTTGATGGTACAGCTATACGGAATAATATATTTCGTCCAAACCCTGTAGTTTTGGACAGCTTACGCAGTCAAATATATCAAATTGAGTGCAACGGTAAATTATCACAACGCCTACCGGCAGAGAGCGAATTTACGGTCTCTTTAGGTAATGCTGAGATTAATGAAGCTTTGCCGTGGGGAGGGCTTCCAATCATGGGATTACATGAAATTTTTGGCGATACAGCAGCTGTTGGGTTTGCCGCAGCCCTGATAAATAAATTAGTTAAAAATTCAGACACGCCGATCCTTTGGTGTCAGCATGGACGCGACCTTTATGGTCATGGCTTAGCAGAATTTGGCATCGATCCGGATCGTCTTATCCTGGTTGAAGGCAAAAGCGATAATGATATTCTCTGGGCGATGGAAGAAGGTCTCCGCTGTGCAGGTATCGCCGTGGTTATCGGTAAACCTTATAAAATTCCACCGATTGTGGGGCGGCGTTTGCAATTGGCCGCAGAAGAGAACGGCGTACCGGGTATTCTTCTGCGCCCGCAAGATCGCCGTAAAAACCCGCAAAGCGTGGCCCCAACCAACGCAGCCCTCACCCGCTGGCACGTAACAGCCGCACCCAGTATCACACCCGCCAGTGGACTAGGTCTTAGCATACCTAAGTGGAATTTAGAACTACAGCGCTATCGCTACTGCGCTCTCAATCTACAAAAACAAAAGAAAAAACAAAGAATAGCTGGACGAGTAACGTCTTGGCAGGTGGAGTGGTGTCATGAAACGGGTGATCTCTCTGTGGTTACCGACCTTTGCAACGGATCGGCTCAGCCACAGCAAAGGAAACAAAAAACTAGTTAAAAATTTAGGTCGTCCTCTCGTTACGGTGACAGCGTTACATGGAGGTCAACGGATAGTAGCAGTAAATGCGGTAGCGGATATGCAAGGTATTAAACCGGGCCTTTCGCTAGCGGATGCCCGAGCACAATTTCCAGGTCTCACTATTAAAAAAGCCGATCCTACAGCTGATTTGAAGGCACTCGATAAACTTGCTCAAGCATGTGAACGCTACAGTCCCTGGACAGCGATTGATCCTTTAAGTAATGGTATGCTCACGAGTATGAGTGGCGGTGGAGGTATCTGGATCGATATCACTGGGTGCGCACATCTATATAAAGGTGAACGCCCACTAATTGAAGATCTTCATGATCGCTGTGTTCAAGTAGGTTATCAACCACGTATTGGACTAGCCGACACCCCAGGGGCCGCTTGGGCAGTAGCCAGATTTTCAAAGATACCCTTATGTATCATTCCCCCTAAAGCCCAACGTAAAAGCCTAAGCGCCTACCCAATTACGGCCTTACGTCTTGATCCAGAAACACTTGAAAAACTAGAAAACCTTGGCCTCCGACACCTTTATGACCTTTATGAGATACCCCGTGCGCCGTTATTCTCCCGCTTTGGTGACCAAGTACTCAGACGGCTTGATCAAATGCTGGGCCGGATAGAGGAGCCGGTATCGCCCCGCCGGTCGGTTCCCCCATATTACGCCAGAATGATGTTTGCTGAGCCGATTGGTCATACCGAGGATATCAGACTCGCGCTCTATAAATTACTGATGAAGCTTTGCAATAGTCTTGAAACAAAAAACCTTGGCGTACGCCGCCTGGAACTCATTATCTTTCGGGTAGATAACAGCTGGGCACGACTTAAGATTGGCACCAGCCAAGCATCTCGGGATCCGGACCATCTTGCACGTTTGTTTCGCGATGATTTGGATACACTTAATTCTGGCTTTGGTATCGAGATTATAGTCCTCGCTGCCGCTGAAACCAATGCTCTTAATGCCCGCCAGATCGATATTGACGGCAAAACTACCCTTCAGGCTAATCAGAACACCATCAAGTTAGTAGATCGATTATCGGGACGACTCGGTATGAATAATGTAGTCCGCTTGCATCCAGTTGAAAGCCATTTGCCCGAACGCGCCACTAAAACAATTCCCGTGCTCGAAACATCTCTCTCATACAGAAACTGGAAAGGTCCATCCCACCATCCCCAGAGACCAATCCAACTCCTCCTACAACCGCTTCCCATAGATGTCGTAGCCCCAGCGCCAGACGGCCTACCGGTCATGTTTCTTTGGCGTAGACAACAACACAAAGTTATCCGCGCCAAGGGACCGGAGCGGATTTCACCCGAATGGTGGCGACCAACTCAATTGCAACCTCGTTCGCGCTCTTTAACCCAGGAAACCCGAGATTATTACCAACTCGAAGACCAAAATGGCCAACGCTACTGGGTTTACCGCGAAGGCCTCTACCGCCTGGACAAGACACCCAGATGGTATCTTCATGGTTTTTTTGCGTAATGGACTACGCAGAGCTCCAAGTCACCAGTAATTATAGTTTCTTACGCGGGGCATCTCATCCAGATGAGATGGTTTTGCAGGCTGCTACTCTTGGTCATACGGCGATTGCAATTACTGACCACAACACACTGGCCGGTGTAGTGCGAGCACATGTTGCAGCAAAAATACATGGCATTCAGCTAATCGTCGGGACACGGCTTGACCTTAAAGATGCGCCCAGCCTGATTTGCCTGCCAACCAACCGAGCTGCCTATGGACGTTTGTCACAGCTCCTGACATTAGGCAAACGTCGAACTGAAAAAGGCGCCTGCCACTTATTTTTAGAGGACATTTTAAACGGAGAAACATTTAAAGGTGGCAAGGACCAAGTGGTTATTGCTCTGCTACCGGAGACGTCCCTAGATCAAACTTTTACCAATCATCTGTTAAAATTAAAAAATAAGTTTAAGAAAAACTTATATCTATCTGTAAAACATAATTATTATGGAAATGAATATCAAAAAATTGAGATGCTATCTCAGATCGCTAAGAGCCTATTCATACCACTTGTCGCGGTCAATGATGTGCACGCTCATGTAGCTGAAAGACGAGCCCTACAAGACGTGCTGACTTGTATTCGAGAGCATTGCACCATCAGTGAAGCGGGTTTCCGATTAAACAGCAATGCGGAGCGTTATTTGAAGCCAGGCCAAGAGATGACACGGCTGTTTGCCGAATACCCCGACGCCATCGCCAATACCCAGAAGATTGCTGCTAAATGTCAGTTTAATCTAGATGAGTTGCGTTACGAATACCCGATCGATCCGACCGACCAAGGCCGTACAATCCAAGAAGAGCTCATCTACCAAACCCGGCTCGGCATGAAGGAGCGTTACCCTGATGGTACACCTCTCAAAGTACGCGAACAGATCGAATATGAGCTTAAGTTGATTAACGAGCTTGGCTACGCGCCTTATTTCTTAACGGTCCACGATATTGTTCGCTTCGCAAGATCACGCTCTATTCTTTGCCAAGGTCGTGGCTCAGCCGCAAACTCAGCCGTGTGTTATGTGCTTGGCATTACCTCAGTCGATCCGACCCGCATAGATATCTTATTTGAACGTTTTGTTAGTGCAGAGCGGGACGAGCCACCTGATATCGATATCGATTTCGAAAATGAGCGCCGCGAAGAAGTCTATCAGTACATCTATGAGAAATATGGCCGCGATCGGGCAGGTATTACAGCAACCCATATAACCTATCGATCACGCAGTGCCTTTCGGGAGATCGGTAAGGTCATGGGGTTTTCAGAGGACGCCATCCAAGCACTCTCAAACTCATCTTGGGGCAGTTCAAGCAGAAAGCAGCCGAGTATTGAGCGTATTTTAGAGGCCGGACTCAACCCCAAAGACCTCAATCTGCGTATGGTCTTGGCATTGACGGCACAAATCACCGGTTTTCCACGTCACTTAAGTCAACATACCGGCGGCTTTGTCATTACCAAAGATCGGCTTGATAGTGTTGTGCCAATTGAGAATGCTGCGATGGATAACCGTACAGTAATCGAGTGGGATAAAAACGATCTTGATGCATTAGGTATTTTAAAGATCGATATACTGGCACTAGGTATGCTGACCTGTATCCGCAAAGCCTTTGAGTTAATAGAACGTCACCATGCAATCAAACTTACCTTAGCCAATATTCCAGCAGGTGACAAAGCAACCTATGACATGCTGTGTTTAGGGGATTCCGTTGGTGTCTTTCAAGTCGAAAGCCGGGCACAAATAAATATGCTACCACGGCTCAAGCCTCGCTGCTTCTATGACCTCGTGATCCAGGTAGCAATTGTCCGTCCAGGTCCGATTCAAGGCGATATGGTACACCCTTATTTACGCCGGCGTAGCAATAAAGAAGAAGTCAAATACCCATCCGAAGACCTCCGAAAAGTCTTGGGGAAAACCAAAGGCGTCCCATTGTTCCAAGAGCAAGCGATGCAAATCGCAATTGTGGCTGCAGGCTTCACGCCTAGCGAAGCCGATGGTCTCAGGCGCGCAATGGCAACCTTTCGGCATACTGGCAATATTCAATTCTACCGCGGTCGCATGATCAAAGGTATGGTTGAGCGCGGTTATGAAGCAGATTTTGCCGAACGTTGTTTTAAACAAATCGAAGGCTTTGGCAAATATGGATTTCCTGAATCTCACGCCGCCAGCTTTGCGCTTTTGGTTTATGTTTCCTCCTGGCTCAAATGCCACTACCCCGCCGCCTTCGCTACTGCCCTCCTCAACAGCCAACCTATGGGATTCTATAAACCCGCCCAAATCGTTCGCGATGCCCAAGACCATGGAGTGGAAATGCGTGATGTCGATGTGAATGATAGTGAGTGGGATTGTACGTTGGAGCTTATAAAGGCCCCTAACTCTATCCACACCCTACTTGAGGAAGCAGATAAAGATAAGGAAACAGATAAATGGCGATATGTTAACGATCAAAACACTGCCTTACGTCTTGGTTTTCGTCAAATAAAAGGGTTCCAACTAGAAGCAGCGAATGATCTTGTCTCAGCACGGAAAGAGGGCTATTGGCAGATACCAATACTGAAAGACCGGACAGGACTCAAACGAGGCACACTGGAAAAGCTCGCCAATGCGGATTGCTTCCAGTCTTTAGGGCTCGACCGCAGGCAAGCTCTTTGGAGAGTCAACGGACTGAACTATGCGAAACCCTTGCCTTTGTTTTCGCACCTGCCCGAGCAACGATTTAGCAAAGAACCATCGGTCAAGTTACCTAATATAACTCCAGGCGAAAATGTTGTCGCTGATTACAAAACCCTCCGGCTGTCACTCAAAGCCCACCCAATGGCACTTTTGCGCGATAGCTTTACACCTGAAAAAATCATTACTTGTGCTGATCTCGCAACTATTACGCCTGATAGCATGGTGCGTTTAGCAGGCGTAGTATTGATCCGTCAGCGCCCAGGCAGTGCCAAAGGCGTAATCTTTATTACCCTTGAAGACGAAACTGGTATCGCCAATCTAATTATCTGGCCTCATAAGATGGAGCGTTACCGCCGCACAGTGATGGGCTCTTATTTGCTTGGTGTTGAAGGCAAGCTGCAACGGGAAGGTATTGTCATCCATATCGTCGCAGATAAGCTTTATGATTTCTCCTACCGGTTAGGTTATCTAACCGAGGCAGACGCCGGCACAAGAGATAATCCCGTCTCCCCTAAACTAAATCCACAAAATACTAATAAAAAATTTACACCCGGCTCAAGAGACTTTCATTAACACTAGACAAAGGAGCGGAAAGGCGCAGTATCCAATAATCAAAACAGATTTATAAAAACTAAGTATTATTAGGACCCCGCGTTGAGCGAACCGACTAAGCCCAGCTTCAAAAAAAAATCAGGTCACGTCGCCTTTCAACATAAAGATTACCGTTTCTTTTGGATGGCGCGAGTACTCGGTGTTTTAGCGATTGAAATGCAAATTACCGCCTTGAGCTGGCAAGTTTATCAACTAACAGGAAAAGCACTCGATCTAGGTCTGGTTGGCCTTGCGCAGTTCATGCCTTTTTTAATGCTATTCCTCATTTCAGGATCAGTCGCAGACAGATATCAGCGCAAAAAAATCATGTCGATATGTGTAGCAATTCAGATGCTTTGCGCCCTCGCTTTTTTCATCATGACAGTAACCGGTAATGCAAACTTTCTAGCTATTTTCACTATACTAATCTTTTTAGGTATCGCGCGAGCTTTTCAGTCTCCCGCACAAAGTGCAATTGTCCCTCTTCTAGTTCCGAAAGAACATTTTGCCAATGCCATTGCCTGGACTTCAAGTGGCTTTCAAATGGCGCGGATTGCTGGCCCTGGAATCGCCGGGATCATAATCATTGCCGGCGAGCAATGGGTCTATGGAACCGCTATTATCCTTTTTGTTTTCTCAACAATCTTTACGCTTATGGTGAAAACTAACACTCAAATTATCAGTCATGTGCCGGTCACAATTGATAATATACTCACGGGACTAAAATTCGCTCTAAAGCGTCAAATCATTATCGGATCAATTGGCCTAGATTTATTCGCCGTCCTACTCGGCGGAGCAACCGCTCTCCTGCCAATTTTCGCAACTGATATCTTAAACGTTGGCTCGGCAGGCTTCGGTGCCCTTCGTGCTACCCATATGATCGGAGCACTGATCGGAGCCCTCACCCTCACCCAATACCCAATCTCACGTCATGCCGGAAAAAAATTATTAAGCACAGTTGCTATTTTTGGTCTTGGAATCATTGTTTTTGGCATTTCAACAAGCTTCTGGTTATCCCTGAGCGCTCTATTCATATTAGGTGCCGCCGACTCAGTTAGCGTATTTATACGAAATAACCTGGTTCAAATTATTACACCAGATAATATGCGTGGAAGGGTCAGTGCAGTAAGTGCTGTCTTCATCGGCGCGTCGAATGAACTCGGTGAACTAGAAAGTGGAGTAACTGCGCATTTCTGGGGCGTCGTACCAGCAGTAATAATAGGTGGAATCGGCACTGTTTTTATTTCAGGATTATTTGCTATGATATTTCCACAACTACGTGAAGTTAATAGTTTGAACCACGATGATTTAGTTCGGAAGTACCAAAAATTGAATGAATAAAGTTCAAAACTGTGGACCTGTAGGAAAAATGAAACTAAGACAGCTTAACAAAAGAGAACCGGAAGTATCTGAACTTATCTTAAGATACGGTGATGTCGAGCGTATTATGATCCAAACTGAAGGAAGTGTCATGAAAACTACGTTTAAAAGGGTCCTCGACTACTACACCATCTGCTTCGATGCAGCTGCCCATTATGCGATAAATATTTTGGTAAGTTATGGCCGTTGACGTGGGAAATTTTTCTGACAGTTATCTGGGAAAATTGCGAAAAAAAATCGGCCATGATCTTCTGCACGTTCCCGGCTCCGGAATTCTAATCGAAAATTTTGATGGTAAAATCTTGCTTCAAAAGCGGAGTGATTTGGGCATTTGGGACATGCCAGGCGGCTCCCCCTGAAAATGGTGAGA
>DUBF01000060.1 GCA_012960465.1 Rhodospirillales bacterium
AGTTCGACCTTAACGGCCAAGACGACTGCGAAAGATAGTGCAATCTCTGAATACGATACGGCGGTTGCTGATAATACGACGGCCCAGAATAATTTAACGACGGCTCAGGCAGCTTCAGATGCGGCGGCAACTGATTTAACGACTAAGACGACCGCCAAAGTTAGTGCGGAAGCGGAATATGATGCTGCGGTTGCGGTGGAAGCGGCGGCCCAATCCTCGCTTTCAACGACGACGACGGATGCGGCGACGGCGAGTTCGACCTTAACAGCCAAGACGACTGCGAAAGATACTGCGAACTCTGAATACGATACGGCGGTTGCTGACAATACGACGGCCCAGGGTAATTTAACGGCGGCCCAAGCAACTTCAGATGCGGCTATAGATCTGCTAGCGACCGAAACCAGCGAGAAATACGTTGCCCAGACAGCCTTGGATTTAGCTCAAATCGATTGGAGTGATGCTACAGATGTCAGTGATCTCAAGGAAGGTATATTTGATGCGGTCGAGCTTGTTTCGGATGCATCTTACAACGACTGGCAGGCCTCGGTGACTGACCTCGCAGAAAAACTTGAAATTAGAAATACGCTTGAGCCACTTCAGCATCAGATTGATCGTCTCATCATACCTGCCGAGCATGAATTATTGGGCAGCTCCCAAATTATGCCTACCAACTTTGAGCTGACATCGGCACATATTGATCTTGTTACCGGTGACTTGCAGATTAATTATTCGGCGCCAGGAGGGGATGGGCTCTTTGCCGATGATCATTCAGTCACGATTAAAAATCATCTAATTGATCCAATTGATCTTATCTCCATTGATATCGATGGGGATCGTGTCCTTGAAACCTTTGACGTTGCACAGCAATTTTATGCTGATACTGATGGCAATACTCTGCTGATTGGCAGTCATGATGCTTCTGGTGAGAGCCTGATTGGTGTGGGTGGAAATGATTGGTTCATCGCCAATGCCGGAGATGATATTATCGTTGGCGGCGCAGGTACCGACACTATCGATGGCGGCGCGGGTATTGATGAAATTGATTATTCGAGAGATGCCGCATCGGGAGGTAGCGCGGGTGTTACCGTTAATCTGTCAGCGGGAACTGCAACCGATGGCTTTGGTGCAAGTGATCAATTGAGTAATATTGAAAATATTACAGGTACCGATCAGGATGACCAACTGACCGGCAGTGACGCTGATAATATTATAATCGCTGGCGCAGGTGATGACGTGCTGATTGGTGGCGCAGGTGATGACGTGCTGATTGGTGGCGCAGGTAATAATTTCGTTGATGGGGGTGCCGGCGCAGGTGATATCGTTTCTTTTTATCAGTCCAGTACGGGCGTCGTTGTTGACTTACAGTCAGGTGCAGATGTCGTGCATAGCGACGGCACTGATACTATTCGTAACATTGAAAACATTGAAGGCACCTTGGAGGCGGATAGCTTGATCGGCGATGGTGGTTCAAACTTTCTTTTTGGCAAGGAAGGAGATGATATTATTGCGGGTGGTCTTGGCGCTGATAAACTGTCAGGTGGTAGCGGCAACGACCATTTTATTTATGAAGCGGGCGATTCAACGTCGGATGAGATGGATGAAATCATAGATTTTGAGGCAGGTGGCGATGGCTCTGACGGCACCGATAAAGTTGATATATCCTCATTGGTGAATGGAACCTTCGTCTTGCATGCTGCTGGTCATACATTTGAGGATAATGACGGCAATACTCAAGCTAAATTTGAAAATACGGCAAATGCAAATACCAAAATATTGCAAATTGATGCCGACGGTGATGCTCAGATAGATCAGGAAATCAAACTGACCGTTGCTGATGGCGGTGTTCTGGATGAGTCGGATCTTCAGGGAGTGGGCTAGCAATTAAGAATAATGCTTTTATCATTCTTGATTAAATTATCCTTGCAGATATCAATATGAAATAGTTAATGGGGCGTGGTTTGGCGCTCTTTAAGTGTCAAAGCATTAGATTTTACAATTTGACCGACTCGAATTTATGTTTTTGTGGTCTGGTTTCAAGGGTTTTTAACGTATGAAAGAATTTTGGTCCCGTTTAATGTCCAATCCGGCAGTGACCTTTGAACTGGTAACTGCAACGCTGTTTATCAGTATTCTAGCGTTAGCGAGCCCAATCTTTGTCATGCAGGTGCTAAATCGCTACGTCTCACAAGGGGTTGACGCGACGTTGATTACTCTAACCAGTGGCGTTTTGATCGCCATTGTACTGGAGCTTATCTTTCGTCAAGCCAGATTGCATATAGCCCAGGTTATCAGTACTAGTAAAGACGAAGACCATGCATTAAATGGGTATAAGACGCTCGTTCATTCAAAATTGTCGGCGTTGGAGAGGGTTCCGCTAGATACGCGCCGCGAAATACTCGGAGGTCAGCAGGCGATAGAACAGGCCTATAGCGCTTCTAATATAACCGTTGTGTTAGATGTTCCGTTTGCGCTTTTGTTTGTATTTGTACTTTATCTTTTGGTACCTGCCATAGCTTTGGTCGTTCTAGCCTTTATCGTTGTAGTCTTTTTTGGCGGTATTTTAGGTGCCTCAAGTATGAATTCCGTGACAAATGAAGTCACCGAAGCTTCCAGCGCCAATAGTGCCTTATTGGGGACGGCCATCAGGGAAGCAGAGACCGTCCGGGCGTTTAACGCTGGAAGTAATCTGACTTCTTCGTGGGGTGGTCAGGTCACTCAATTACAGTGGTTGCGCCGTAAGTTGGTACTTAGGCAAGGCTTAGTTCAGTCGTTAACGCAAAGCGCAAATGCGTTAATGAGTGTTGCTGTTATTGTTACTGCTGGCATTCTTGTTGTATCCGGTGAACTAGATGTTGGGGCTATGATAGGTGCTAACATACTGGGCGCTCGAGCTCTGCAACCCATCTCGCGGTTTTCTCAGTTAGGCTCAACGTATGCTAAAGCGCGACAGGCCTTAAATTTGATAGAAGAGTTTTCAAAGTTACCGCTCGAGAAGGAGCGGGGTTCGGCTTTAAGTAATTACTCTGGAGGCATTGAATTTCGTGATGTTTCATTCAATTATGGTAAAGATAACAATCCTTTATATGAAAAAATTAATCTAAAAATTGAGCCTGGTTCAATCCTCATCGTGACAGGTAGTAACGGGGCAGGGAAGACAACCTTAGCTCGCATGATTGTCGGTTTGTTAGAGCCCACCCGCGGCAATCTTTTGGTTGATGGTCTGGATGTTCAGCAGGCGGCAGCAGAATGGTGGCGTAAACAGGTGACATACTTGCCTCAGGAACCGGCGCTTATTGGCGGGACAATCGGTGAAAACATTTTGGTTAATAATCCTGAAGCGGGCTCCGAACGACTTAATCAAATTATTGATACTGTTGGCTTGCGGCGTTTTGTTGATGAAAGTGAATCTGGAATTGAGACCCCGATCCTCGATAATGGCTGGCGCTTATCAGAGGGTATTCGGCGACGTATTGCTTTGGCTCGCGCTTTGATTACCAATGGTAAGTTGGTGGTATTTGATGAGCCGACCGAAAGCTTTGATACAGCGGGTGTCAAAGTTGTCCATACCGTATTAAGTACGTTGGCCAAAGCAGGATGCACTATTATCGTCATGTCCCATGATCCAAAAATTGTTCAGGGAAAGCATATTGTTCTTGATTTGGATAACAAACCAGTTCCTAGCGTTTTGGTTGTTCAAGCAAAAAAACAAAAAAAGAATGATGTCGAGGAAAAGCCGCAAAATTTGAAGCAGGCGAAGGAGGTGAACAATGAGTGATCAACTTATTGAGAAACCCGGCCCTGAAAATAACGAAATTACGCTAGAATTACCTGACAATGCTGTTGACTATACCTCGGGATCAACTTCAGCTGAAAAGAAAACCAGAAGCTTTTTCATGCTGCCCCATTTTACGTATGTTTTTTGCGCAATTACGACGATTGCCTTTATGGTTTGGGCAAGTGTTACGACCCTGGATATTGTTAGTATAGCAACGGGTGAAGTTGTTCCGTCATCCCAGCTTAAGACGATCCAGCACCTTGAAGGTGGAATTGTTAGTAAAATTTTGGTGCGTGAGGGTGAAATTGTAAAACAAGGGCAGAAGCTGGTTGTTTTGGCGCCAACAGCATCCAGCGCCGATGTAAAGGAACTGGAAGTGCGTCTCGCTGGTTTGCAAATCGAAGTTATTCGCCTTGGGGGCTTAGTGTCACCAAGAAATAAACCTAATTACAGCGCCGAACTAAAATCAAAGTATTCTGACTTGGTAGAGCAATCTATTCAAAGGGCTAAAATTCAGCGCCGGAGACATAAAAGTGAGCAATTGAAACAGAAAAAATCAATATTACAGCGCCAGCAGGCGGTTTTTGAAGTAAAAATACGTATCAAAAATAATAAAGCGGGTTTAAATTTAATCAAAGAGCAGGTTTCAATAAGTAAGAAATTGCTCAGTCAGGGTTTAACTAATCGATACGACCATCTTGAGCTTTTAAAAGAGGAGGGGGGCCTAAAAGGTGGTATTGAGAAGGACCGCGCATCAATTGCGCGCGCTAAAGCCGCGCTGGCAGAAGGGCGGGCAAGTTTAGTTGCCATTCAGGATATTTTTGATGATGAAAACCGTAAGGAATTAGACCGGGCACGCCAGACATATTCAGAGTTGAGCCAGCGAATGGCAAAGTATAGAGATAGTTATGACCGTACGATCTTACGCGCACCGGTCGGCGGCATTGTTAAATCACTCTATGTGGCGACCATTGGCGGTGTGATTAAAGCTGGAGAACCCGTGATTGATCTCGTGCCGGAAGGCGATCGCCTCGTTATTGAGGCAAAACTAGCTACAGCGGATATTGGTTATGTTGAAAAGGGACAGGATGTAATTGTCAAATTGGCCTCTGCAGATGCTGCGCGTTTTGATGGGTTAGTTGGTACGGTAGCATCAATTAGCCCGGATACCTTGATGACCCCTGAGGGTTCTCCATATTATAAAGTTATGGTGCAAACCGATAAAAGTTATTTCGAAAAGGGAAAAGCTCACTATAACCTGCTACCGGGGATGCAGGTTGTAGCTAATATACAAACAGGACAGCGCAAAGTTTTTGAGTATTTTCTTGAGCCATTTCTCGCATCAATGGGTGATGCAATGCAGGAGCGTTAGCTTTAATTTTTATTTTTTCTTTGCGCCGCGCTTTGCTGGGGCTCTTTTTGCTGCTGGAGCAGCTTTCGTTGCCGCTGGCTTTGGTTTTACCTTTTGCCCCATTTTTGCTTGAACTTTCTGATCTATATTTCTAGCTGCGCTGGCCATTCCTTGAAGGATCGAGCTGATTTGATTGGCGGGTATCATTAGTCTGACACTGGCGCGCGTATCATTCTCTTCCTGAGTACCCAGGCTAATTCTAAAAACACCATTTGCAAAAGATACGTTATCAATGCGTTCTACAAAATAGTCATCTACTGTATTATCGGAGACCATTATACTATCCTTTGATAATTCATAATTTACAGAGAATAAATTATGCTAATTGTTATGTAGTTCCAAGATATTTTTTAACTTATTAAAAAACCGGCTAGTAACTTAGTTTTAAACGATAATCCTGCCCTATCTGCTAAACATCTAGCATAGCGTCTTCAACCTCTGATGCGTGGGTTTGGATATAGGCCAATCGTAACTCTGGTTTCTTGCCCATGAGGTCTTCGACTAGTCTTGCAGTCTCTTTGGCTTCGGCCTTCTCATCGTCGGTATGGCGAAGTGGGACTGTAACCCGCAAAAGCGTTCGCGTCTCCTCAGCCATTGCTGTTTCTTTGAGTTGAGCAGGTGGCATTTCTCCAAGCCCTTTAAATCTACTTACCTCAATTTTGCCTTTACCGGAGAACTCGTTTTTGATCAAAAGGTCCTTGTGCACGTCATCCATAGCATAGAGTGTTGTGCCACCTTGAGTTAAACGATATAGCGGAGGTAATGCAATAAAAAGATGTCCATTTTCAATCAGTTGCGGCATTTCTTTAAAGAAAAAAGTCATTAATAATGACGCGATATGGGCTCCATCAACATCCGCATCGGTCATGATTATGACCTTTTCATAGCGAAGATCTTCATCGCGGTATTGGGCCCCGGTACCACAACCTAAGGCTTCCTTAAGATCGTTGATTTCCTGGTTTAATCGGATCTTATCATCGGTGGCACTGGCAACGTTTAAGATTTTACCCTTTAAAGGCAGTATAGCTTGTGTTTTACGGTTGCGTCCCTGTTTAGCCGATCCACCAGCAGAATCTCCCTCTACAATGAAAATTTCAGTACCTTCAGCTGAATTTTGCGAGCAATCTGAGAGCTTACCCGGAAGGCGTAATCGTTTGGTTGCAGACTGGCGTTTAAGAACTTTGTCTTGGCGTTTTTTTAAACGAACGTTAGAGCGTTCAATGACATGTTCTAAGAGCCTTTTAGCAGTTTCGGGGTCTCCGCTAAGCCAATGATCAAAGTGATCTCCAATGGAGCCTTCTACCAGCTTCTGAACTTCAATGGTTGCGAGTTTTTCCTTGGTTTGCCCTTGGAATTGAGGGTCCTGAACGAATACGGACAACATAATGCAGGCGCCTCCCACTATATCGTCCGCATTTATTTTTGTAGCGGCTTTATTTTTGGTTAGATCTCCATAGCCTTTTAGACCTCTATTCAACGCACTTCTAAGGCCTGCTTCGTGGGTACCTCCTAAAGGCGTTGGAATAGTATTGCAGTAAGAATTGAAGAATTCATCTTCATCGAGCGGCCATGCGACAGCCCACTCAACAGTTCCTGTGCTACCATTGAGCTTGGCATGGCCAGAAAATGTCGTTGGGGTCACGGTTGACCTGTCTTCCAAGGTTCCTTGTAAATAATCATTTAAGCCGCCCGGGAAGTGCAGCGTCGCTGTTTCAGGTGTTTCAGAATCTGTTTCAAGTAGAGATGGGTCACATTTCCAGCGAATTTCTACGCCTTTAAACAGATAGGCTTTGGAGCGTGCCATTTTATAAAGTGTCGAAGGTCGGAAACTTACTTTATTGCCAAAAATTTTAGGGTCTGGATGAAAAGTTACAGTTGTACCCCGTCGATTAGAGGTTTTCCCCGTATTTTCCAGCTTTGTTGTCGGTTTTCCACGCTCGTAACGTTGGGTCCAAATTTTCTTATCACGCGCAATTTCAACGGTAAGATCATCGGAAAGCGCGTTAACAACAGATAAGCCGACGCCATGTAAGCCTCCCGATGTTTCGTATGAATCACCGCTAAACTTACCACCCGAATGCAAGGTAGTTAAAATTACTTCAACGGCCGATTTGTCTTTGAATTTAGGGTGGGGGTCGACGGGGATACCTCTGCCGTTATCACTTACCGTAACGTAATGCTCAGCGGTGAGTTCCAGATCTATACGCGATGCTTCGCCGGCGACGGCCTCATCCATCGAGTTATCTAGTAATTCAGCAACAAGATGACGCATGGCCCGATCGTCAGTTCCACCTATATACATTCCGGGTCTTAATCGGACTGGTTCTAATCCCTCCAGGACTTCAATATCTTTGGCGGAGTAGCTTCTATCTTTTCTGGGTTTGGCAGCCGTTGTTGTATTCTTTTTTTCAGGCTTATCTTTAACGTTATCAAAAAGATCCGGCATTTATTATACCTTTAATTTGGTTTTTCATGTTAATTAACATTATACTGTGTTTTATAGTGAATTAATATCCATATCTTGTGCATTAGTTGTTTTGCTAAGGCAAGTGTAAACCATACTGTTTAAGGAAAAATTGATGGTAAATGAAGTTGACCCTGGTGAACATGAGCAACCGGAAGGAGATCGAGCCATCGCGGTTGTTGCGATGCCCGCTGACACAAATCCGAGTGGAGATATTTTTGGTGGCTGGATCCTTTCTCAAATGGATATTGCTGGTGGTGTTACGGCAAGTCGTTTAGCTGAGGGACGTACTGCTACAATTGGTGTTAAGGAGATGGAATTTCATAAACCCGTTAGAGTTGGAGATCTTGTAAGCTGTTACACCCAGCTACAAAAGATAGGGACATCGTCGATTACCATTAAAATTGAAGCCTGGACAACCAATCACTATCATCCTGGGGGTCCTATTAAAGTAACTGAAGGTGTGTTTACCTATGTAGCAATTGATGAAAACCGAAAACCTCGCCCTGTAAATAAAATCTAATTAGTAATATGAGATTCTTAATTTCCTAACCGCAGTGTTCAAATGATAACCATCCAAAGATAACCAGCGACAAATAGTGTACCAAGTGCTGTAAATTCTTTGACGAAAACTTTTATAGACATTGCCCATTTCCTCTTTTGTTATAAGTAGTTAATTTTATGATAACTTGACATTAATACAAAAAGAACAAAATAGCAACATATAATTTAAAACCTTTTGAATCAGTTGGTTATAGATTATGGTGCGATGTATTTTTTGGTTTTATTATATTTAACTTCGTAAAATAATTTATATAATTAGAATTATATCTTTGCAAAGAGATAGTTGTTTTGATGTGTCATTTAAAATGATCAATTATCTTTTTGAAGGTGTGTATCTTTAAAAAAAATGTTTTAATCTTAATTTAAATTTGGAATTTAGACTTGTTATGTGGAAACCATCTGAAAAGATTAAATATGAGCCTGTTCCCGGGAAATGGCCAAGTCAGAGCGAAGCAACAAGTTCGCTTTGGTTTACGCCAATTTCCATTGGACCAATAGAACTTAAGGCCCGCACATGGGTTCCAGCAATGGTACCCTGGCGTTCTACCGAAGAAGGCATCGTAACTGATGAGGTTTTAGCTTGGTACGAAAGATTTGCAAAAGGTCAACCTGGCTGTGTTGTTATTGAGGCGACAGGCATCCGAGAAGTACCAAGTGGACCGCTCCTTCGGATAGGTCACGATCGTTTTATTTCGGGCCTAAAAGAGCTTTCTGATACTGTCCATCGAGCGAGTGGAGGACAAACCAAATTATTTATACAATTAATTGATTTTCTTTCGATCCGCCGGCGCCCTAAACCTGAAAAATATTTTCAGCGCTTTTTAAATATTACAGATGGCCATCGAGCGGCCATCGGCGTAGAAGATTGGAAAGATCACGATATCAGAGAGCATTTAAGTGCGCTGGATGATAACGAGCTTGATAATATCCTGACTCAAAGGGAATTAGAAGATCTTCGCATTGGTGCCCGTGAACGGGTTACTGATGTGCAATTTGACCATATTAGGGAACTACCCCACGTCCTGCCTGGTTTATTCGCTGATGCAGCTGAGCGTGCTCAGAAAGCAGGCATTGATGGTATCGAACTCCACTATGCCCACGCCTATACTATGGCTTCATTTTTATCACGTAAAAATAACCGGGCAGATGAGTATGGAGGAAGCCTCGAAAATCGGGCTCGATTGCCGCTTGAAGTCTTTACTACCGTGCGTGAACGCGTTGGAAATAACTATCCTATTGGCTGCCGTTTCTTGTCTGATGAATGTATTGAGGGCGGTAACGATGTTAATGAAGCAGCCTATTTTGGAGTCGAACTGGCTAAGGCGGGTATGGATTTCTTATCCTTATCTCGCGGTGGAAAGTTTGATGATGCGAAGCAGCCAGGTGTTGGAGAGGCATCTTATCCATATACTGGTCAAAGTGGTTATGAATGCATGCCGGCCTATATTTCTGATGAATTTGGCCCGTTTGGTAGAAATATTGCGCCAACGGCTTTTATTAGGAAAGCTGTTAGGGACGCAGGTTTTGACACACCAATTGTACTTGCTGGTGGTATACATGGATTTGAAATTGCCGAAAAGATACTCCAAAGTGGTGAGGCAGACATTGTAGCCTCAGCACGTCAATCTCTTGCGGATCCCGATTGGTTCTTAAAAGTTAAATTAGGTCGGGGTGAGGAGGTTCGTCTATGTACCTATACTAATTATTGCGAGGGATTAGATCAGAAACATAAAGTTGTTACCTGCAAACTCTGGGATCGTATTGATATGGAAAAACCAGATATTCAAAAATCTGCAGATGGCAAGCGTCGTTTAATAGCCCCCGATTGGACAGCGTAATTCACTCTTTTAATTTATCTCAATTTGGCAATTAAACAGTCAACCGAACTGTATAAACATTCAGTGCTAAACATTCTTTGTATCTGCTTACCTAACGGATTTCATTATAAATTCCGTCGGGATTATTTATAATATTTTGGGCCATCTCGTTAACTGGTACTTCCTTACGGAAAGAGGATCTTGAATCCCGCGCCTCTACCAATTCCGCCAGAGGGGCAACTGTCAAAAAGCTAAATTTTTTTTAAAACAAGTGGTTGTTCGGAAAAAACGCTTTAATTTACACGACAGAGATAACAGCGCCCATCCCAGATGCCATGTGCTCTAACATATGGCAATGAAGAAGCCATTGACCAGGATTATCAGCTAAAAATATAAATTCAGCTTTTTCTTTAGGATCCATTAAATATGTATCCCTTTTTATATCAATATGATTACTGTTAGATTGTTTTGACGATCGTATCCAAAAATCATGGCCATGCAAATGCATTGCATGTGACCAAGCCGTGTCATTAAATACCTCAAGAATGATCATCTTACCTAGCGGTACCTCACCTAACTGATGATCGTAGACCCCAACTACACCATTAAAGGCCCAAACTTTTTTTTCAACTCGAGCAAGGTGACGTAGCGAGTATTCATCGCCATCAAAGCGCGCTTTTGAGAGATTTCCCATAGCACCTCCCTGCATGTGTACCTTTAAACGTATCGCGTTAGCTAAATTAGTGGGAATGCTTTTTAATGGAGTTATTTCAGGTATATTTTTTTCAACCAAACCTTCCCCAAATTCCAATCTCGGCTCTATAATGCTAGCAAGAACTTTTTCCCTTGAGCTCAAATCATGTAATAACAATGGTTCGGTCCCAACATCTATCATCAAGTCAATTCGTTGTGCTGGAGCAAGTTCAAAATGACTAATAGCCTTTAAATTGCAGGGGTTGCCATCCAAGCTAACTTGAAAACCAACACCACCAGTTAATTCCATTTTCAAAATTCGAGCGTTGGACGAATTAATCAGCCTAAGCCTTATACGGCTATTTATCTTTACCAACTTCTTGAACTGAGATTTGCCATTAACGGTAAGCCAATTACCTAGCCTGCCGCGATGTGCCCAATCATGAAGATTCCCCATTGAGGTTTCATCTATTTGGCCATTTTTGTCCAGACGCCAATCGTCGATCATCAAGGTTACATCGTGATCAACTTTAAAATCTTTTATCCCTTCTACTATCAGTGGTCCATACAACCCACGCGCCACTTGTTCCCAACCCATTGTGTGTGCGTGATACCAAAATGTACCGGGCTCAGAAACTTCAAATTTATAAGAAAACGTTTCTCCTGGTTCTACCGCTGGCTGGGTTAATCCAGCTACCCCATCCATTTCATTAGGAACTTTTATGCCATGCCAATGAATAGTTGTTGGTACTTTCAGCTTATTTAGGAAATGGACATCTAAGTGATCGCCTTCTTTTATCCTTATTTCTGGGCCAGGCAGAGACCCATTATATAACCATAGATCTGTCAGCCGATTACCAGAATCCATTACCATTGAACGCCCAGGGCCAGCTATTATACTTCTTTGGCTTTTAATAATTTGGGCTCCATTTAATTCTGGTATTAGCCCTGTTATGCCAACTGCGCCCATTCCCCCAAGAAAATTTCGACGGGTAATTCTCATCTGCATTCCTCTCGCTTAGGGGCGGATAGATTTTTCGTATTGTAACCTTACAAACCAACAACGAGCATAACATAACCGTTGAAGTGTTACACCCGCTATTGTCACAAGATCATCTTAGGCTTTACTATGTCGCACAGCGAGATCTTTTGTGGTTTGCGAGAACAATCCTTGGATTGTCTGTTTAAATTTTAAATAAACTCTGGGCGGTGCGTCCCAGGACCTTCGTTGTCTGATCTGATGGCAACTCCTCAACCAACCCCTTTAATACTGGGATATCGGCTGGGTGAGGATAGTCGGTGCCGAACATAACTCGGTCTGCCCCTGCTAAATTGATCAAAGACTGAAGCCCATCGGCCTGATAAATTATTGAATCGTAATAGATTCGTTTAAGATAAGTACTTGGTAAATCAGTAATGTTTTTTTCAAATTGTGTTTGTTCAAAGAACAGGTCCATCCGCTTTGACACATAAGGCAGATAGCCTCCAGCGTGTGCGGCGATAATTTTAATACTGGGAAATCGGTCAATAAAACCATCCATGATCATGCGCGCAATAGCGAGTGTTGTATCAAACATAAACCCCACAGGAGCTAGTAATCGGTGTGTAGTAAGATCCATTTTTTCGGAACCAGGAGGCACGGTTGGATGGATGAGAACCGGCAGGTCCCATTGCTGAATTTTTTCCCAAACTGGATCAAAGAGTGGATCATTAAGAAATTTCCCCCGGATGTTTGCGAGCGTCATTATACCGACAGCACCAAGACCTTTCGCCCGTTCAAGTTCTTTGACAGCGTGTTGAGGGTATTCCCATGGCAAGGTTGCTAAAAAACGGATGCGGTCGGGGTGGATGATTTGCGCTGCTGCCATATCGTCATTGATAATTTGAGCGCATTCGATACTTACATCTTCAGTCCCCCAGAAGGCGCTAGGCGAGGTTAGGGAAACGATAGAAATGTCAATTCGTTGGGCATCCATATCATTTATGCGTTGCTGATAGTCAAACATTGCGTGGCTAAGACCCATAGAGGGCGTTCCAAACTCTACCAAATATTCTTTGCCGTTTGGGAGCATTTTGACATCAAGATCAGGCTTTCCTTTTTCCTTTACTAATTTTAGCCATTTTTCGGAAAGGGAATGAGTGTGTATGTCTATGGTAGGCATGAAAATTTTTTTCTGCAAATGACTAGATTGAAAGTTTAAATAAATTAATGGCATTGGTTCTGCCAATTTTTATTCGGTCTGGTTCACTGATACTGGCATTATCAAACCAGACTGCGGCCTCCTCAACTCCTTCAAAGGGATAGTCGCTAGAAAATAAAATACGGTCTGATCCCATCTCTAATATCGCATCAATCATCGTTTGAGTTCTAAAGTTACCCGATGTTGTAATATGGAAGTTAGAATTAAAATATTCAGCAATTTTTTTCTTTGCTGGATACTGGGGCGGTGCTTTAACCCAGCTATTGCGATTGTCAATCCGCCACATGCTATAGGGTAGTCCTTCGCCCATGTGACCGAGGATAATATTAAGATCGGGATATTCATCGAATAAACCACTGCACATTAAACGTAAGGCATGCACGGCGGTCTCTTGACCAAATGCCCAGGTTGGACCAAGCAGCCAAGGGTGACCGTCATATATTTGCGACATGCTTGGTAAAGGATTACGCGGATGTAAGTAAAATGGAACATCTAGTTCTTGGACAATTTTCCAAAAAGGCCAATATTGCCTGAGATCAAGATAGACAGCACTTTCTTCTTGTTCAATTTGAGAGAAGCCGTTGACCAAAGCTCCGCAAAATCCAAGTTCATTGACACAACGCTGGAGTTCTTGTGCTGCAGATTCTGGATCCTGCATTGGCAGTGCTGCTAAGGCATGAAAACGGTCTGGTTTTTTTGCAACTTGTTCAGCCAGGAGGTCATTCGATCGTTTGGCTATTTCGGTGGCTTGTGCAATATCTGGAATGGCTTGAATGGCTGGAGCATTCAAAGAGAGAATCATCATTTCCATGCCAAATTGATCCATAAATCCAAGCCGTTTGACATGAAAGTCTAAAAGCCGGCTTTTTAATTCATCCCAAATACCAGGATCAAGAAATCCGTTAGAATCCTCAATGGTATCATTAAACGAAACATGTTCTTCTAAACCAATTTTACCGTCCATTGTGGTCTCCAGTTGTCCAATTAATCATTAAATGCCGGTGCAACCTCAGCCATAAACCTTGCCATTTCATCCTTTACCTGGTTGTGGGGTTTTTGACCTACATTTATATAGAGGATCACCTCTTCAATACCCGTTTCTTCTACCTTTTTGAGGGTATCAATTATTTGTTGTGATGACCCAATAAGGATTGAGTTTTCGGTTAAGTGTTCAGGTTGGACATTATGTAGTTTTTCTACCATGGCATTAAAATACTTATAGCTTGGCGGCGTATTTTTTGGATCACCAGGGAAGGAAGGAATAACGCATTCTTTATAATACCTAATTTGACGCGCGCGTTGTTCGGCCTGTTGTTCATCATTGTCGGCAAAATGCGTGAAGTAGCTACACATCATGCGCTGAGGTTTGTTACCTAATTTTTCACAGGTTTCACGGTAGCGGTCGGCGACTTGTTGCAAGCCACCAAAACTCATTGTTGAGGCAAATGGTGCTACGATAAGACCAAGGCCCAAGCGTGCGGCTAAATCAATTGAAGGTTGGGAAAAAGAGCCAACGTATGTCGGAATTGGTTTTTGGATGGGTTTTGGTGTAATCCTAACATTCTCGAATGAATAGTGCTTGCCTTTATGGCTCAGTTTTTTATTCGAATTCCAGAGTTCCAATACAACTTCGAGACCTTCTTCAAAAATACTTTGGTTATTTGCAAAATCGACATGGAAGGGGGCATATTCCTTGCTGTCATAACCCCGCCCAATGGCAAAATCTACCCTACCGTTGCTTAACAGGTCTAGTGTTGCCCATTGCTCTGCTACCCGTATTGGGTTGTGCAGTGGTAGTACTGTAACGGCAGGGGCAAGGCGAATTTTTTCTGTTCTAGCAGCGATATAACTTAAGACTAAATCGGGACAGGAGAGAACTCCAAGAGAATTAAAGTGATGTTCACCAATCCAGGCTGAGTTCATGCCCAACTCTTCTGCGTAGAGAGCTTCATCGGTGATATTTGTAACAAATTCGTTGGCTGAGCGGGTACTGCCTTTATAGTGATTATCACTCAGTGTAAAATAGCCAAATTTTAACATTTGTGCAGGATCCTTTCTTCTTAATTATTATCGTGCAATTTAAGGAAGCTAAATAATAATATCTACCCTATGGTCATTAATTTCTTAAATCTACGAACCTAGGTGCCTTAACTGAGCTTTCGAATTCAGTAGCAAGAGTTCCGCGTTTCAGTACAACCACACTTGGTGTCACTTCAAATTTATTCTTTGTATGCTTAATAATTTTTTGAGAGAGTTCATCTGGATTACCCGAATGAAGTACTTCTATCGAAAGACGTAAAATATCAAGATCATTTTCAGTTACGATTTCAGCCTTGAAATCGACGAGATCTTCATAGTCAAAGAGAAAGTCCTCTAACTCAGGATGATTGATGTTAACGCCGCGAACTTTGAAAAAGCCAACAGTACGGTGCGCGTGTTTGACTACTGGAAAGACAGAGTAGGGCCCATCGCTGTCGTCCCCAAATTCTTTATAAGTAACTATGTCGCCTGAACTCCAGCGAATGAAAGGTGTCGCATTATTTGTGAATAGTGGAGTGACAACAAGGCCGCCTTCCTCACCATTAGCAACGGGAAGACCACTATCAAGGTCTATTACCTCAATATGAAATAAATCTGTCCAAATATGAAAACCATCGCGCGCTTTTGACTCACCGCCCATCATACCACATTCAGTCATGCCAAAGCCGTCCCAAACTTCGGCTCCCCACATGCGACTTATTTTAGCTCTTTTAGTATCTGACATGGGTTCAGCTGAAGTCATAATAGTTTCAACGGAGGAGCCAGCCAGATCAATGTCTTGATCTTCCGCCATATTCGCCAGGTGGATCCCATAACTCGACATACCCATCCAAACACTGGGTTGTAGACGATTGATGAGATCAATCTGTACCAATGAAGGTGTAGAGTTACCGGCTCCAGCCCAATTTACACCTATTTGTTGTTGTTGGCATGCCCTTGCGTAAACATGTCCTACAGGGTGAATTCCCAGTGGGAAAGAGACTTGAGCTGTATCTTTCTTTCCTAAATTTGGGGCAATTAAATTACGGGCAAAAGATAAAATACAATAAGGTAAATCTTCGAACGTCCGCGGATAGAAAAGAGGTATTCCGGTAGAACCTCCAGAACGCCAAAGTTCAGCAATTGCATTACGTGGTGCGTGACAAAAATCATCGAAAAAACGTTCGGGAGGAATTTCTCTAAGTTCATCCTTGGTTAAGAGTGGGATCTTTCGCCATTCATCGGGATCATCCAGTTTATCTTCATCAATATGATCGAGGCGGCCTTTATGAAAATTAGCTTTCCGAGCTCTTTGTAGCGCTATTTTTTTTTGTACGCTCTGTATTTTACTAATTTCTTCACGAGATGACGGTATATTCATAGGGTTATTCTTAGCCAACTTACCTCTCCATTATTCCAATCCAGCGTGATTGTGCTAGGTAGTTACCCTCATTATCACCTTTGATCATTTCCTGAAGGCGGGTTCTTTTTTCTGATGTATCCTCTGCGATTTCGTGAACAGCGTCCTTCAGCAAGATTTCGTAGTCTTCGCCAACTGGACAGACATCCTGGCAACGGCGACAACCGATAACAGCTCCCGCCCCACGTAATATACTTTGCCATAAATTAAAACTGTCTTCCGATCGGATCATTTTCTTTTGTGCTTCAACGTCGGTTTGATCAATTACGTTACCTAGGAATTCAGTTAAATGATTAAAACCATGAGGATTACGATAGCTATCACAGCCTTGCCAGTCGCGCTCCCACTGTCCAATTACATCGCCAGGACAGGCACTGAGACAGCGACCGCATTCCGGGCCTTCGCATAATGGCTGTTTCATTGGTTGGTCAGCGTCTACAGGCGCGGAGGTAAGGACGGCTATAAGCATGACACGAGGTCCATACTCTGGTGTTAATAACTGGAGGTTTAGACCTAAGGTACCGAGACCTGCCTCAACGGCAGCGTGATCCATGGAAAGCAGTGGTGAAAGATGTTTTTCTGGATTACCGTCATATTTCCAGGGGTCAACGTGAGTTGGGGGTACAATCAAAGCTGGATAGCCCTGTTCTTCCAACCATAATACCAATTCGAGGGCAGTTTCCTCTAATGCTGTGATCGCTAACTCGTCATTATAAAACTTGTGACGATTGTTCCACGCTGGAATACGGGAAGTTCCAATACTAAGCCGCCGTGCCATGACAATAACTCGGTCTGCGTCGTGGTCAGTGATATCTGACGGTTTTTTTGGATCGTCAGGATAGGGCGGAAACTCATTCATAGCGTTGCCATCGGCGATACCCACTAGGTCTGCGCCCAACTCTTTTGCTTTTGCCTTTAAATCATCTGCTGTAATTGATGACTGAAATATTGCAACCATCTAATTTATTTCCCTTCTCTTTCGCGCTCTTTATCTTTTTGGGCTTTTTTAAACTCTTGCATTTGCCGTGCAACGATACCTTGATATCCATCTGACCCAACCCAGCGAATATTCCAATCATCTAGTCCGGCGATACTTTCGCCATTTTTTCGCGCTTCCTTGAAACTCTTTGCTTTTGCCATTTTCTCACTGGTTTTTTCAGGAATAATTTTTTGCGGACCGGCTAGAAAGGCGTGATAGTCATTGCCAACGGGGCATACAGCAAGGCAGCGCGGGCAGTCTCCGAATGAGCCAACGACCCGCAGTAAACCTTGCCAAAAGCCAAATACATCACGGGACTTAAGATCTGATTTCTTTTTATCTTTGTTACCATCACAAAAGTCACGGAAATAATTAGTTGCTGTCATAAAGCCAAATTCTTGGGCCTCTACGGCGCAATTTCGTTTATTTATCCCAAAGTGTTCAACAGCATCGGTTGGACATGAGTAAAGGCAACGCGAGCAACTTTCGCCAATACAAACCTGTTCGGTCATGGGGGCGTCTGCTTCCAGTTCTAATTCGGTTAGGATGCCAGTAAGGTAAACCCTTGGCCCAAATTCAGGGGTTAAGATATTCACTTCTAGTCCAAATGTTCCAAGGCCAGCTTCAATTCCAAGGTGACGCGTTGAAAGATATCCGTAGCTTGCTGATTTCATATGCCAGTCCGTTTCTTGGGCGGCGGTTACAAAACTTGGATACCCTCTACGTTCCAGTGTGTCAGCCAATTTGTAGGCGATCCGGTCCATGCGCCGTAAAACCAACATGTCTAAATATTGTACAGGAATATTTTGTTTAGCACGAAACGCTGCTACAGGAATATGCTGGACGACAACGATGACGCTTTTACATGTTTTTAGAATTTTTTCAGGGGTTTGTGGCCATTGAGGATCAGGTGGAAATGCATTTAACGTCTTGGCTGATGCGATACCAACTAAATCCGCCCCTAAATCTCGTGCCAGATCCTTTACTTGCTCTGAGTCCACCCTCTAATCCTTATTTTTTTGACCGATTGCATGCTCCACGAGCTGTGCGAGCGTTTCATAAGATTGAGCTCCAACCACTCCAGCGCCCCCAGCTAAATAGGTTGGCACTCCCGTGACACCAACTTCTCTGGCTTTGGCCCAGTCTCTATCTACCGCCTCTTTAAAGGTTCGATCTTCCAATACGTTACATGCCTCCGCTTCATTGAGGCCAACATGGTTCACGATATCAATCAAAACGCCAATTTGGCTAACATTTTTATTTTCGACAAAGTAGGCCTGATAAATCTTTTCATGGATTGTTTCGCCGCCTTTCTGTGTGTCAGCCCACGTACCTAATTCCTGAGCCAGGCGGCTATTGTAGGTCATAGAACGATTTTCGTAAGGTAGGTCCTCCTGTTTCATAAGGTTTTTCATATTTTCGTTCATTGCGTCAATGTTTTTCCCGGGCCCAAACATTTCCGCTAGTGTCTGCCCTTCAAGCGGTGTTTCAGGGTGTAAAGGGAAATGTACCATTTTTATATCGACATTATAATTTTGTTTTAATTTTTCAACACGACCCGTGCTGAGATAGCACCAGGGTCACACGTAGTCTGTGAAAAGTTCTAAGAGAACGGGTTCAATCATAAATCTTATTCCAGTTAAAATTATCACTGTTATAATATCAGACTAATTTTGTATGATAATCAAGAAACTAAAATTAAAATATTAAAATTATCAGTGCTATTATGATGAGAAGCAAGTTAGTGACTGTTGAAAACCAGCTCAAAGGAATAACGCCGAATAAATATTTCCCAAATATAATATCAACCAGAAAAATTGACTACCCTGGATAAAGTTGAACGCATATTAAAATAGTTATCGGATGGAATAAAAATTAGTTTTATGATATGGAGCAAGACGAGTTACAGCGAGAGGGACGTGGTTAAATGCCAAGTTAAGTTAAAATTTGATCACTTATTTAGTCTAGAACTATAATAAATTTGGATTCTAAAACAAATGATGCGCCAATTTGAACTTGTTGAACAAGTTAAGGCCTATGATCCAGCTGCGGATGAGGATGCCCTTAATCGGGCTTATGTCTTTGCCATGCAAGCCCATGGCACTCAAAAGCGTGCTTCGGGCGATCCTTATATTTTTCATCCCCTTGAAGTAGCGGAAATACTGACGAAGTACCGTTTGGATACCAGTTCTATAATTACTGCGTTGTTGCACGATACTGTTGAGGATACTTTGGCGACGTCAGAAGAGATTCGTGATGAATTTGGCGAAGAAGTAATGCTTTTGGTCGATGGCGTAACTAAACTCACCCAAATCGAACTTCAATCAGGGGCATCTGATCAAGCAGAGAATTTTCGTAAACTCGTGCTGGCGATGTCGGAAGACATTAGGGTTCTTTTGGTTAAGCTTGCAGACCGCCTTCACAATATGCGTACACTGCATTTTATTTCCAAGTCTGAAAAGCGTCGCAGGATTGCGCTGGAAACCATGGAGATTTATGCCCCATTGGCCGAGCGAATTGGAATGCAGGAATTTAAGACCGAGTTAGAAGATTTAGCTTTTGGCGAATTAAATCCAGAAGCCCGAGAATCTATAACATCCAGGCTAAAATTTCTTCGTAATGAAGGTAAGGATAATGTGGATGTGATTGTCGCTGAGTTAAAGGGAACGCTCGAAGAACAAACAATTAAAGCTGAAGTTTATGGCCGTGAAAAATTACCTTATTCAATTTGGCTCAAATCCCAAAAGAAAAATATATCCTTTGAACAGGTTTCGGACGTTATAGCCTTTAGGATTATCGTAGATACTGTTGAGGAATGTTACCGGGCGCTTGGTATCATCCATGGGAATTATATGATGGTTCCTGGGCGTTTCAAAGATTATATATCTACGCCAAAGTTAAATGGTTATCAATCTCTGCATACTGGTATCATTGGCCCAGAACGGCAACGCATTGAAGTGCAGATTAGGGCTAGGCGTATGCATGAAACTGCGGAGATGGGTGTCGCTGCCCACTGGCAGTATAAACAAGATACAGACCCCAAATCAGGGCGACAGTATCGCTGGATGCGAGAACTGCTTGATATTATGGAACAAGCTGCCGGTCCGGACGATTTTTTGGAACACACTAAGCTTGAAATGTTTCCCGACCAGGTTTTTTCTTTTACCCCAAAAGGAGAAGTTGTTGCAATGCCGGCGGGTGCAACGGCAATTGACTTTGCCTATGCTGTGCATTCTGAAATTGGTGACACCTGTGTTGGCGCAAAAATTAATGGGCGCCATATGCCGCTTCGAACAATATTAGAAAACGGTGATCAAATTGAAATTATTACATCTGTTGCGCAAACCCCCTCACCCACGTGGGAGAATTTTGCATCAACAGCAAAGGCTCGAGCCTGTATTCGTCGGTTTATTCGTTTACGTAAGCGTGAGGAATATTTCAATTTAGGTAAATCAATATTAGAACGTGGTTTTCAGAAAGAAGGTTATGAGTTTGCTGAAAAAGCTTTTGAAGATGTTTTGACGATTTTTAATGTTGAAACAACTGATGATTTATTTGTTGAAGTTGGAGCAGGACATTTGACTGGGCGAGAGGTAATAGAAGCTGTTTTCCCCGGTACAAAAAAAAATAGCCACAGGAGTAAAGTCGTTCGGTTATTTAGACGTAGGAGTAAGAAAAAGGTACGTTCGGACGTAAATACAAGTGTTCCTATAAAAGGATTGATACCTGGTATGGCTCTTCATTTAGCGGGTTGTTGCCATGCGTTGCCGGGCGACCGAATAGTGGGTATGGTTACTAAAGGCCGTGGAATTACGATCCACACAATTGATTGTGAAACTTTGCAAGAATTTGCCGACACGCCGGAAAGGTGGCTTGATGTATCTTGGGAGGAGGAAGCAAGTAATGAGCGACGGGTCGGACGAATTGAAATTGTCGTTACAAATGAGCCGGGGACTCTTGGTGAATTATCAACGATGATTGCTAAAAATGATGGGAATATTAATAATTTAAAAATAACCAACCGCAGTATGGATTTTTTTGATATCTCTGTTGATATCGAGGTTCATGATATAAAGCATTTGCGAAATATCATTGCTGCACTAAGGGCCTCACCAGTTATAAAAAAAGTTGAAAGAACCAGAGGTTAGTAATTTTAATCTTTATGTAAACAAAATAGATTAGATAGAAATTATAAACTAGAGTATGGCCTGAGAAATGTTTCGCCGAAAAGAGAAGAAACCCTTCATCCAAAGCTGCTTTGGGTTCCTATGGCCCCAAATGGGCTGGACGCGAACGGCAAATTACTGGGCGCTACGCGTCAACCGTTTGCCCGGTTCAGTTTATTCTATTGCTGGCGGGTTTGCCTGTGGTGCTGCTGTTTCTTTCACTCCATTTGTAGGACTCCACTTTATTTTTGGAGGTGTTTTAGCGTGGACTATACGCGGGAATATTATTGCTTCAGCGTTTGGCACAGCCGTGGGAAATCCGTGGACTTTTCCTTTTATATGGTTTTGGATTTATAAGCTAGGTTTGTGGATGGGGTTCGGAGTTCAGGGCCCCGCACAGATGAATTTTGATTTTGCTGCACTTTTTGGTCAAGCAAGTGAAGCGGCTCTCAAATTTAATCATGATTTTTTAATTGATACAGCGTGGCCGATCTTATGGCCTATGCTAATGGGAAGTATCCCAACTGCTATTGTTATGTGGCTATTCTTTTATTATTTGATTAAATATATAATTAATTCTAATCGACGTCTCAAGTCTGAAAGTATTCAAACTAATCCATTAACGAATAAGACCCAAACGGATAAAAGCGCATCGATAACGAGTAAAGATGAATAGCGGAGTTATTATGCCAGAAATTCTTAGGCTTGGAGTGAATATTGATCACGTAGCGACGATCCGAAATGCGCGCGGTGGACATCACCCGGATCCTCTTCGAGCTGCCCATTTGGCGGCAAAAGCAGGCGCTGATGGCATAACAGCTCATCTGAGGGAAGACCGTCGTCATATGACGGATACAGATATTGAAAGCCTGATTGCCGAGATTAATTTGCCATTAAATTTGGAGATGGCAGCAACTGACGAAATGTTAAAAATTGCTCTTAAACACCGTCCACATGCGGCTTGTATTGTTCCAGAAAAGCGTCAAGAGCGCACCACAGAGGGCGGTTTAGATGCAATCGGTACCCAAAACAATTTAATGCCAATTATTCGTTCTTTGACCGAAAGGGGTATTCGAGTTTCTTTGTTTATTGAGGCCGATATAGAACAAATTGATGCTGCAAAAAACCTTGGTGCGCCAGTCGTTGAAATCCATACTGGTGCTTATTGCGATGCTTCAGGTATTTTACGACGACAAGAGTTAAGTCGGATCAAGAAGGCAGCTTCGTATGCGGCAGATCTTAATATTGAAGTACATGCTGGTCATGGTTTAGGTTTTGATACTGTGGGAGAGGTGGCAGAGATCCCACAATTTACCGAGCTTAATATAGGACATTTTTTGATTGGTGAGGCAATTTTTGGGGGCTTGGATAGTTCTATAAGGAGAATGCGTTCACTCATGGATAATGCGCGTGCAACAGTTACCGGGGAACGTTCAGCTTGAAGGTGTTTGATAATGATAATCGGGATTGGTAATGACCTAATTAATATTTCTCGTATCGAAAAGACAATCGAACGTTTTGGCGACCGATTTATTCAGCGTATTTTTACGGCGCAAGAGCAGATAAAATCTGAGAAACGGCAGATGCGCATTGCGAGCTACGCTAAGCGTTTTGCAGCAAAAGAAGCTTGCTCAAAGGCTCTAGGTACGGGATTTAGAAAGGGTGTTTTTTGGCTTGATATGGGTGTTATTAACTTGCCATCTGGGAAACCAACGATGGAGTTAACTGGTGGGGCGCTTAAACGCCTTGAAGAGATTACGCCTGAAGGTCAGGTTGCCCAGATCAACCTTACTCTTACAGATGAACTGCCTATGGCAGAGGCGTTAGTTATTATTTCTACGGTTCCTAGTAAAAAAATTGATGGTGGGTAAAGCCTCAAGCATTGTTGTAGGTTGGAGACCGAGTAGTGTTTCTGGTTGGGGTGTTTACGGTCAAAACCTACTTTGTCAAATTATGGAGAAAGGTCGAAACCCGATTCTTTTTCTATCACCCCATTTAATGAATGTTACTTCGGATACCGCTCGCTTACTCCAGCCAGTGCTTCAAAAACAGGTTCATCTCGAAGAGTTATTGGGTAAAGTGGGTTCGTTGGAGTTTGATTATCCAGTCCTCCATGCACTTAGAAATGATTTTATCCCATCCTTGGGCGAGCAATCTGCGCATGGAAATAAAAATATCGGTATTACCTTTTTTGAAAGCACAGAAATAACGAGTGAAGGTTTGGTTAGAGCTCGCGAATATGACCTCATTGTGACAGGGTCACGTTGGAATAAAGAGATTTTAGAAAGCCGCGGTCTAAATAATGTGGTTAATATTTTTCAGGGTGTTGACCAAAATTTATTCAAACCAGGTAAGAAAAATAAAAAATATCATGATCGTTTTGTAATCTATTCTGGTGGTAAACTGGAGTATCGGAAGGCTCAGGATGTTGTCTCCATTGCTTTTAAAGAATTTCAGAAAAAACATTCTGAAGCTTTGTTGATTTTTGCTTGGGCTAATCAATGGACAAAAATTATGCCAACAATTTGTCAATCAAAGTTTACTAAAGGGTATCCAGACGTAACTGAAGATAATGTTATGTTGATTGACGAATGGCTTATTGAAAACGATTTGTTGGAAGATACATTTATTAACTTAGGCATGCTACCAAATAAAGATCTTCCTGAGTATATTTCTGCGGCAGATATGGCAATTTTCCCCAATCGTTGCGAACCAGGAACCAATTTGATGGCGATGGAAGCAATGGCGATGGGATTACCATGTATCATTGCAGCTAATACTGGCCAGCTTGATCTGATTGCAGAAAATAGATGCTACCCACTTATTAATCAAACGCCCGTTCAACCTTTCGCACCATATAAAGAGGTTTCTGGTTGGCGCGAGCCAACCATTGAAGAAACCTTAAAGCGAATGGAAGAAATCTACCAAGATCGGATTGGTGCACGTCAAAGAGGCATCGAAGCAGCAAATTTTCTAAGTAAGTTTTCTTGGTCAAATCAAATTGACCACTTGTTATCTGAAATAGATGCTTTATACGGTGACTAAATTTATTAATTTTCTCGACGAATATTAAGGATACAATAATAATTTTATTAAAATTTTAGTCAATATTTTAAAATGGTTTTATTATGAAAAGTAAAAATAAAGGTGGTTTTTTGGAAACATTGAAAACAGTCGTATATGCAGTACTAATTGCGATGGTAGTTAGAACAATTGGATATGAACCGTTCAATATTCCTTCTGGTTCAATGATCCCGACACTACTGGTGGGGGATTATCTATTTGTATCTAAATTTTCTTATGGTTTTTCCAAACACTCATTAATATTCAGCCTACCTTTGATCCCAGGTCGAATTTGGTATACTGAACCGAAGCGTGGCGACGTTGCTGTTTTTAAACTGCCGTCTGATAATTCAACAGATTATATTAAACGCATTATTGGATTGCCCGGCGAAAAAATCCAAATGAGAAATGGCCGTCTATTTATAAATGGTAAAATTGTGCAGCGGGAACGTCTCAAGGACTTTGTTCAGACAAGCCCCAATGGTAATATAAAGATGACAGCACGATATAAAGAGATTTTACCCAACGGAAAATCTCACGACATCCTTGAGGAATGGGGTGATAAAGGCCCCCTTGATAATACCGGTGTTTATCAGGTGCCGAGTGGTCATTATTTTGCCATGGGTGATAATCGGGATAATTCACAAGATAGTCGTGTTCGTCCAGAAGTAGGTTTTATTCCAAAAGAGAATTTAGTTGGTCGTGCTGAAATTTTGTTTTTCTCGACTAATGGTAAAGCTCGTATTTGGGAAATTTGGAACTGGCCAGTGACGGTTCGCTTTATCCGTTTATTTAAAGATATAATTTAGTTTTAATGATACAAGACCTCGCAAAGCTCTCAAAATTACTCGATCATAATTTTGCTACACTAGAATATCTTAGGATAGCATTACGTCACTCAAGTCTTCCTGTTGGGGGACCTAATGGCTCCAATGAGCGATATGAATTTCTGGGAGACCGTATTTTAAGTTTAGTGATAGCAGAAATGCTTTTAGATAAATTCTCTGATGAAAACGAGGGAGATATCGCAAAGCGTCACACTGCATTGGTACGGCAAGAAGCATTAGCCAGAATTGCGAAAAGTATTAATTTGGGCGATTTTATTGATATGGATGATGGGACGGAGGCAAAAGGCGGTAGAAACAATTTGAGTATTCTATCTGACTGCTGTGAAGCGATTATCGCTGCTCTTTATATTGATGGCGGTTTAGGTGTTGCAAGAAATTTTGTTGTAACTCGCTGGAGCCAATTGCTGGATGAGACATTAGAGCCGCCTAAGGATGCGAAAACCACATTACAGGAATGGGCTCAAAGTCATGGGTTGATATTACCTAGATATCGTGTGGTTAGTAAGAGGGGACCTGCCCATGAGCCAATTTTTATTATTGAAGTTATGGTGGAAGGTAAAAGTCCTGTTAAGGCCTCGGGTATATCGAAGCAAAAGGCAGAACAGTTGGCTGCAGAATTATTATTAAAAGAGCTAGAGAATGGATAGCCAGTCTCGAACAACCTGCGGTTTTATTGCTATCCTAGGTGCTCCAAACGTTGGTAAATCAACATTATTAAATCGAATTGTTGGCACGAAAGTGTCAATAGTGTCATCAAAAGTGCAAACGACACGTACGCGTGTTCTCGGAATTTCTTTAGAGGGCGGATCACAGCTTATTTTTATTGACACACCGGGTATTTTTTTACCTAAACGCCGCTTGGATAGGGCAATGGTTGCTGCTGCTTGGGGTGGAGCCGGGGACGCAGATCGCATTATGTTGCTTATAGACAGTAAAAGGGGAGTGGATTCAGATACGCAGTTGATTATTGATAAACTAAAAAACCAGGGTGCCCAGAGTGTAGATCTAGTGCTTAATAAAATTGATTTAGTAGATAAACAAAAATTACTGGGGCTTACTGAAACACTTAATAATTATGAAGTTTTTGAAAATTTTTTTATGGTGTCCGCTGAGAAGGGTGAAGGAGTGGGTGATCTTGTTACTTATCTAAAATCTAAAATGCCAATTAGTCCCTGGCTATTCCCTGAAGATCAAATTTCTGATATGCCAATGCGCCTACTTGCTGCAGAAATTACACGTGAACAGCTTTTTATTAAACTTCACCAGGAATTGCCTTATGCTGCAACAGTTGAAACTGAAACCTGGGAAGAAAAAGATGACGGAAGTATTCGTATTGAGCAAACAATCTATGTAGAACGTGGCTCTCAGCGTTCAATTGTTTTAGGTAAAAATGGAAAAATGATTAAATCTATTGGTGCTGAAAGCCGCCGTGAATTAGCTGATATTGTTGACGCTGTCGTACATTTGTTCCTTTTTGTTAAGGTTCGTGAAAAATGGGGCGATGATCCTTCGCGCTACAGTCATTGGGGCCTTGATTTTAATGCCTAGTTGAAACAGCTTGTCTAAATCCTAGTTTTATATTTATTATTTTTTAAATGCTATGGAACAGTTTTCAAATGAATTGGTCTGATGTAGGAATAGTATTATCATCAAAAAAATACGGAGAGAGTTCTGTAATAGTCTCTTTGATGACGCTGGAACACGGGCGACATTCGGGGCTGGTTCGAGGTGGGAGCGGTAAACGAGCTAGAGGCATATACCAAGCCGGTAACTTGGTTTCAGTTGATTGGAGTGCACGAATTGAAGACCAACTTGGTAGTTTCAGGTGTGAACTATTAAAACCACTGGCCGCCCTTTATCTTGATGATGTACTACGTTTGGCTGGTCTATCTTCAGCTTGTGCAGTCGTAGAGAGAGCTCTGCCGGAGCGTGAGAACAATCTCGATATCTACGAATCACTGTTCAATTTTTTGATAAATTTAGAGTCTGAAGAATGGCTGGAGAATTACGTTCGCTGGGAAATTAGTCTTTTAGCCGCACTTGGTTTTGGATTAAATCTGTCGTCTTGTGCCTCGACCGGTCAGAGCGTTGATTTAATATATGTATCACCGAAATCAGGTCAGGCGGTTTCCGCAATTGCTGGAAAACCCTATAAAGACAAGCTTTTAGAGCTACCTAGTTTTTTAACTCAGGGGCTTGAGTCATCCACGTTAATAAATTATAGCGCGATTTATCAGGGTCTTTATCTAACCAGCTATTTTTTAGATCGTAACGCTTTTATTCATAATAAAAATGGCGCCCCGTCTGCCCGAGACCGTTTGGTTGACCGAGTAAAGCAAAAGCATATTATCGTTAAAAGATGAACCAAACTAAAAATATTACAAAATTCTAATGAACGTCACAACTAAGTCTCCGGGACCTACTGGTGATATAAGAGATACTCGCCTTGCCGATGCGATTGGTGAGCGTTATCTCTCTTATGCGCTATCAATAATAATGTCGCGATCTTTGCCAGATGTGCGTGATGGCTTAAAGCCTGTGCATCGTCGACTTTTGTATGCTATGCGCCAGCTCAACCTTGATCCTAATCAAGGCTTTAAAAAATGTGCACGTGTTATTGGCGATGTTATTGGTAAGTATCATCCTCATGGTGATCAATCAGTCTATAATGCTCTGGTTCGGTTGGCTCAAGAATTTTCTGTAAGATATCCCCTGGTGGATGGGCAAGGCAATTTTGGCAATATTGACGGGGATAATCCAGCAGCTATGCGCTATACGGAAGCCCGCATGACAGCCATTGCTGCAGCAATTCTAGAAGGTATTGATGAAGACGCCGTTGATTTTCGCGAGACTTACGATGGAGAAGATAAGGAACCGATCGTGATGCCATCATCTATTCCAAATCTTTTGGCGAATGGTGCGGAAGGCATCGCCGTTGGTATGGCCTGTAGCATTCCTCCACATAACCTGGAAGAATTATGTACGGCTCTGATGCATCTGATAAAATTCCCAAACGCAACAAATGGTAAGCTGATCTCTATGGTGCCTGGGCCAGATTTTCCAACGGGTGGTGTGTTGGTTGAAGATAAAGACGTGATTGAAGCTGCCTACAAATCTGGACGAGGGGGCTTTCGGGTTAGAGCACGATGGGGAATTGAGAAATTAGGGCGTGGTCAGTATCAAATTGTGATCACGGAAATACCTTTTCAAATTCAAAAATCTCGGCTTATTGAAAAAATTGCAGAATTATTGATAGCTCGAAAATTACCATTCCTTGACGATGTGAGAGACGAGTCTGCTGAAGACATACGCGTTGTTCTTGAACCTAAAAATCGAACCATTGATCCTGAATTACTCATGGAGCAAATGTTTAGGTTAACCGATTTTGAGTCAAGGTTTAGTATGAATATGAATGTTCTTGATTCGGATCATACGCCAAAAGTAATGAACCTTCACGGCGTTTTAACTGCTTTTTTGGATCACCGACATGTAGTTCTAACAAGACGAACAAATTTTCGCCTTGGAAAGATTAATACCCGATTAGAGGTGTTAAATGGTTATCTTATTGCTTATCTGAATTTAGATGAGGTTATCCGTATTATTCGTGAAGAGGATAGTGCTAAACTTGCTCTCATCGAAACCTTTAACTTAAGTGAGAACCAGGCAGAAGCAATTTTAAATATGCGTTTACGTAGTCTTCGTAAGCTTGAAGAAGTAGGAATTAAAAATGAGCATGATGCCTTAATCAAGGAGCGAGCGGCCTTAAATAAGCTTATCAAGAGTAAAGATCTTCGCTGGAAAACAATTTCACAACAAATTTCTGAAACAAAAAAACAGTTTTCTGGCAAAGCCAATCTAGCATATAAGCGGCGAACCGAGATTGGTTCCGCGCCCGTTGTCGTCAATATACCTGTTGATGCTTTTATCGAAAAGGAACCGGTGACAATAATTTTTTCGGAAAAGGGTTGGATAAAAGCTGCGAAAGGGCACGTGGATCTTACTGCGGAGGTAAAATATAAAGATGGAGATCGTGAAAAATATATTCTGTATGCGGAAACGACAGATAAAATTTTATTTTTCAGTACTAACGGACGTTTCTACACTGTCTCTTGTGATAAGCTTCCGGGCGGGCGTGGCTTTGGTGAACCTGTACGGCTCATAATTGATCTTGAGAATGATCATGATATTGTGGGCCTATTCATCTATAAACCTGAGATTAAATACTTGCTTGCTTCCAATTCCGGCCGAGGGTTCATTGTTAAATCAGAAGATGTAGTTGCACAGACAAGAGGCGGAAAGCAGATACTTAATGTAAAAGGGGATGATGAAGCCGCTGCGATCTGTCGTGTTGAAGGTGATAGTATCGCTGTGATTGGCGAAAACAGAAAGCTCCTTCTGTTTTCTATTGATGAAGTTCCTGAGATGACGAAAGGTCGCGGGGTTATAATGCAGCGCTATAAAGATGGCGGATTGGGGGATATTAAAACGTTTAATAAAGAAGATGGTCTTTCTTGGAAAACAGGGGGTAAAACGCGCACGGAGAGTGACTTAATGGCGTGGGAAGGCAGGCGTGCTCAGGCGGGACGTTTGCCTCCCAAAGGTTTCTCCCGTTCAAATAAATTTTCATAACAGGCGATGTATAGTTTAATTGACACTACTCTAGGACGTGTTATTTAATAGTGGAATAGGCTTCTATGTACTTACTTTGTTAAGGGGTATCGTAATGATACAACAAACTCAAGATACAATTTCTTCCCAGTCAACCTTAATTAACGTTCTAGTACCCTCTATACAGGATAGTTGGATTCAGAAGTTTGTTTTGGTTTTTATTGGCACTCTTCTTTTAACCCTATCAGCCAAAATTCAGATGCCATTTTACCCGGTACCTATGACAATGCAAACTTTTGTAATATTAGTTATTGCTATGACTTTTGGGTGGAAGCTAGGAAGCCTCACGGTTCTCTTTTATTTACTTGAAGGCGCATTGGGATTGCCCGTTTTTGCCGGAACGCCAATTAAAGGTATAGGACTTGCTTATATGATGGGACCAACCGGGGGGTATTTAATTGGGTTCATCGCTGCAACTTGCACCGTTGGGTATCTTGGGGAAAATGGATTTGATCGGAGTTTCTTGACGACTTTTATTGCAATGGCTATTGGTACTGTATTGATATTTCTCTGCGGTTACGGTTGGCTTTCCAATTTGGTTGGCCTTGAGAAAGCCTTTTTGTATGGAGTTTTGCCATTTGTGTGGAGCGAGTTATTTAAAGTATTACTTGCTACTGCCGTGTTGCCTCTTTGTTGGCGCTGTCTAAAGCGCAATTCTTAGCCAAATATAAATGTAGGCAACCAGGTCACGATGCCGGGATAGGCCCAGAATAAAGATAATCCAACTAATTGAATCCCAATAAATGGCATAACACCCTGATAAATTTGTGATGTTTTTACTTCGTTTGGAGCCACCCCACGCAAGTAGAATAGTGCAAACCCAAAGGGAGGAGTTAGAAAGCTTGTCTGTAGATTAACCCCAATCATTACTCCAAGCCATAAGGGATCAAAACCTAAAGCTATCAAAATTGGTCCAACTATTGGCACAACAACAAAAATAATTTCAATAAAATCTAAGAAAAAACCAAGAAAGAACATCACCACCATGACCAATAACATTGCTGAAAAAGCACCGCCTGGAAGATCCTTTAAGAATTCTTCCACAACTGTATCACCTCCAAATCCTCTAAAAACCAAAGAAAACATGGAGGCTCCGATCAGTATTATAAAAACCATTGAACTTATTTTGGTAGTTTCCTGGGAGACTTTTCTTAAAATGTTGATCGAAAGAGCACCTCTTTGCCATGCTAACATCGTCGCTCCGATTGCACCGACCGCTGCCGATTCCGTAGGTGTTGCAATCCCTGCTAGTATGGAACCAAGAACAACAACAATTAAAAGCAGTGGTGGTAAAATAGTCTTTAATTGTCCGTCGTCATGCAATTGGAACAAAGAGTGGGCTGATCTAAAGGAGTAT
>DUBF01000061.1 GCA_012960465.1 Rhodospirillales bacterium
GAAAAGTACGAAGCCTACAGCGGCTCCGCATCTTCCACAACCGGTCATTGAGTTGCACTTAAGAGTTGAATTCAAGATTATTGACAAATAATGACTGAATATAAAAAAGATTTAGGGCTAAAAGAGTCCGTTTCCATCGTTATCAATCGTGTTATTGGTTCCGGAATTTTTCGTACTCCGGCACCCATTATGGCATTAGTGGGTTGTACATCATTGTTTGGTTTAGTTTGGGTTATCGGTGGAGTTATAACAATTTTCGGCGCTGTTATTTACTCAGAACTCACAGCCATGCTTCCTAAGTCTGGAGGCCCCTACGTTTTTCTGAAAGAAGCCTACGGACCCTATGTTGCTTTCATCCGCGGGTGGGCAATGTTTTTTGTTTCCGAGTCTGCGCCAATTGTGGCGGTGGCATTGGTTTTTACTGATTATATAAATGCAATTTGGGAGATAACCAGTGGCACACCCTTTGGTCTTCCGGTATCTTTTACCCTTTCCCTTTTGATTATTTGGGGATTAACGGCAATAAATTTATTCGGTGTAAACATGAGCGGAAAATTTCAGGTATACTCCACCATTTTAAAAGTAGTTGCTATGGGAGCAATTATTGGCATTACGCTCACATCTTTTTCCACTGGGAATGTAGAAAACTTCGTCAATCCTCTTTGGCCCGAAACATTTGGCTGGCACACCGTATTAGCAGTAGGAGCAGCGTTAAGATATTCGTTCTTTGCCTTTAGTGGTTGGGAAGGTGCAACCTATATGGCTGAAGAAGTTAAAGAACCGCATAAGACTTTACCATTGTCGATATTCCTGGGTATCAGCGGCGTAATGGTGCTTTATCTCGGTGCAAATTTGGGTTATTTATTTCAATTGGATGTTGATGCTATCATTGAAAATAAATCAGTTGCATCTGCTGCTGCGAAAGTAGCCTTGGGCGCCACCGGTGGTATTCTTATTTCTGTTGCTGTGGCGATTAACGCATTTAGCAATATTAGTAGCCAAATTTTATGCAAAGGTAGAACCTGGCACGCCATGGCAAGAGATGGTTTGTTTTTTGAAAAATTTAAGGAACTACATCCCGTTTTCAAAACACCCAATAATGCCATGATTGGACAAGGTCTTTGGGTAACGGTCCTCCTTGTTTGTTCTTATCTTGCATCTGATTTACAGCCCAGTGGAGGAAGCTCTAATGCCTATGAGATTATGATTGATTATTTTTCTGCTACCAGCACTATATTCAATCTATTGACCTTTGGCTCCATTTATGTTTTGCGTAAAAAATGGCCGGATAAAAACCGCCCTTATAAAGCATTGTTTTATCCTTGGAGTATGATTGTTGTGCTTATCCTCTACTCGATGTTTTTAATTATAACATTGATTACTGCCTTTATCCCTTCTTTAATTGGTATGGGATTAACCGCAAGTGGAACTCTTTACTATTTTATATATGTAAAACCTAGAGCACAGGATGAAAAATAAATTATCTAATCAATTATAACTTTACTCGTAAGGATTCACCGGTGGGATGAGTTAAAAATAACAATGTAAAAAATACGTTACTATCAGGAAATGATGGAATACCGTGCCCGGCTTTTGACGGATGTTCCGCTTGTTTTGGATGAAGCAGTAAAATATAATTACCCGCGTTCTATTCTGTTGGGGGTAATGCCAAAGCCGAAGAAATACGGGACTTTAAGTCCTTTTAGGGAGTGGGCTCAATTATCATTATTTGTTAATACTATTACCTAAATTAAGCGATTCCGTAAAATAATTTGTTTATCATGTGAAATGCGGAGCATAGTTCAATGTGGCTTAATTGTTCCTTGAAAACTTACACATACAGTTCATTTGCTGAACATACCACATATGCAAAGAGCTTATCATCTTTTAGCAAGTGAGACTAGCGCAATTTAGATAATAATACGTCAGACTTTAATCATTGCTTGATTAGTAATTTCAGAAAATCAGGAGTTCTGAAAATAAAAAAAGGGCGACTGACAGTCGCCCTTTTTTTACAATGAAACAATTTCGATTAGAAATTGAGTGTTAATTTTGTATAAACGAATTTACCGTTCATACCAAAAGGTGAAAGGGCGCTATATACGAAGGCACCATTATTTCCGTCACCTGGTGCAGCACCTTTTTCCGGCATAACATCAAAGAGATTGTTTACACCGAAAGATATAGTTGCCATTCCAAGGTCATAGCCTAATTCAAGATCTGTTATGAATTTATTTCCTAAAACCTGAACCCATTCATGATCAGTTACAGATTCACCATCAGCATTGACGTATGTACGTGTCCAGTCTTTCCAAGTACCACCTGCATTTTCATCCAAAGTGAGCGGACTATCGTTGAGACCATCTTTGTCAGCGGCATCAGTACCTTCGGGATAAGCTACACCGCTTGCATCATGAGTATCTTTCTTATAGGCACCACGGCTTAAGGTTTCTCCAACTCGCCAAATATGATATTTAGCATACCAGTTACCTTTAGAGAGATTTGCTGTTAAATGGAGATTGTCTTTTGGCTGTGAACTTTCCATTGTACGGCGTTCTGTATTGTCAAAAAGAGTAGCATCAGCGTTTAACACATCTGCTAACCCAGAAGGTGTTCTTACCTCGGTTATTTCCGTGGTTGTAGTGTTGTAAGAAAATGTTAGATCAAGATCTGCCATACCTGCTAAGCTCATTGAATGAGCTGCTGTAAGATCTAATCCGCTTGTTTTCGTATCTACACCATTAAAGAAAAACCGACCACTGGTTGCTTCTGGTACGCCGCTTGTTGCAAGTAGCTCAGCGATTTTTATACCCAAGTCGCTATCACTTACTTTAAAGTTACCGGTCATTACAATCCTGTCGGTAATGGTAACTGAATAAACATCTAATCCTAATCGGAGACCACCTAGATTTGCATTTAAACCAGCACTCAAATTAAATGAGTTTTCGGGAGTGAGTTCTTTTGCTCCCAACGCTTGTGAAAACGGATTATTAACGGGGAAGTTACCCACTTCGTATGCGAGAGTCTGTCCATAAGTTGAAGATTCAGGATCATCATCTAGCCTAAAGTTAGTTGCAACTTTAGATTGGAACGCCTGGGCTAAAGCAGGAGCTCTAAAACCAGAGCTAACTGCACCTCTAGCAACAATACCATCTGAAACTTCATAGCGGATAGTCCCTTTGAAATTTACAGTTGATCCAAAATCACTATAATTTTCAAACCGTAATGCACCACCTACGCGCATGCCAGCCATCAATTCCATTTCTGCATCTGCATAACCAGCATAACTGGTTCTGTTCGCATTTTGTGTCGCCGCGGCATTAGACGGTCTAAAACCACTAAAGCACTGACATCCACCGCCAGCTGTATTTGAATTAAGACCTTCGTATTGTGTTACACCTAGGGTATCAACCCAAGATGAATCCCAACCCGTGATGTTGGTTCCTGCTTGTCCATTGACATAAGAAGCTGTTTCACCAGCATAAATACGATAACTTTCTTTACGTGTTTCTGCTCCGATAGCTAAATTTATATCACCCATTTGAGTTGTTAAATCTAGATTATTTGTTAACTGAGTAAATGCAAAGCCACCAATATCATATTGACGAATTTGTTCAGGTCCAAAGGATGCATTTGTACTTAACATGTTGAAATGAAAATCATTAGAACCATAAGTGGTGCTTGCATCATAACTCCAGTTCCCAAACACACCTTCCATGCCGGTTGACATAGAAAAGTCTGTTACTGTAGGTTGAATGTGAGGAACAAATCCTGTGGGACTTGAGCTTAACCACGTTTTGTTTCCTTGATTTGGTTTACGTGTATAACAACCGGTATCAGCATGGCGTACTGTATATCCGCCAAATGAATAGAACCGTTTATCGCCTACGGGCAATTCTGAATTATACATAGCTCCAAAATTGTTTTTGGCTTGGTCGCCCCAAATCATTCTTTGAGGGTTAATATACCAATCACTGCCTGGTTGTAAGCGTTGTGTTTCAGCTACATCATCAGACCAATAATCTGAATTGACTTCATACAAACGTGCAGCTTGAAAACCGACACGGTTTGAAGCTTCTTTAGTTCTCGCTTCCGCAGCAATCATGAGGAAGCCATCATCGCCAATTTTAACACTATTGCTGTATTGGATTTGAAGCTGTTCACCATCTGTTACTAGATAATCTTCGCTACCTGTAATATATGCTTCTGATCCTGGAACTACATTATTAATATCAACAGATCCCGTTGGGTTCCATTCGTAGCGTTGGCCATTTCCAACCCAGTCATAGAGGTTTGCTGATTCAGGAATTGCTTCAGCTATATGATTGTTTTCTCCTCTATAAACCGTAAATGTTCCACCATCAGAATCTGTTTTCAATACAATATTGATAACACCGGCAATCGCATCAGAACCGTATTGAGCGGCAGCACCATCACGTAAAACTTCTATTCGTTGAATAGCAGCTGCAGGGATGGCATTAAGGTCAACGCCTGTGTCACCACGACTAGGGCTACTATTTACATGTACTAATGCGGTCGTATGACGACGTTTTCCGTTTATCAGAACCAACACCTGCCCAGAACTTAAACCACGTAAGGTCATTGGTCGAACAGAATCAGAACCGTCTGAAATACTCGTTTTTGGCATGTTGAAAGATGGGGCAAGTGCTTGAAGTATTTGTCCCGTTTCAGTGAATCCTGCTCGTCGAATTTCTTGTGAAGTGAAAACATCTACCGGAACGGCTAAATCTTGCGCTGAATGAGCAAAACGAGATCCAACGACGGATACGGCAGCACCTGCTAAAGCATCAACTGCTAACGAAAAGTTAGCTGTTGCACCACCGTCACCAACAGCGACGGATTGGCTTGCAGAACTATGACCGATGAATGAAGCAGATACTGTATATGACCCGCTTGATACGCCATTAATTGAGTACGAGCCAGATGCATCCGCTGCTGCACCCATGTTTGTACCATCGACAGTGACATTCGCACCTGCCAGACCATTACCATTTTCATCGGTAACAGTTCCAGAGATGGATTGCGCTAAGGCGAAGGAGAGATTAAGGATTAAGAAAATCCCAATGGATTTCTTCATAGTTTGCTCCTTTGGTTGTGTTTTGTGGAATTTATTAACATATGTTAATATAGTAAATATATAATTCCGTGATGATATATAAAAGGAATTTAATTAAACCAAAAATCAGGTCTTTTTTTTGTAAAAATAAATTTGACTAGTTTTTATAAATTAATATTTTTGCAGGCGAACCAGCGATTCTAAAACCTCGATACATTCCTG
>DUBF01000062.1 GCA_012960465.1 Rhodospirillales bacterium
ATTTGGTATTCTTTTCATAAAATTATCAATAATTTTTTTGGGGCTCCACCTTACTTAATTTATTGGATTTCACAACTTCCATTTGCATGCATTTTGATACATTCTATCAATCTCTGGGCATGAAGGTGTGGTTAACGGTACTATTTTGTGCAGGCCTATTAATTTAGTTCTACACGTGCGCCAAGAAGAAAGCTGTGGCTAGCAAAAACACTCTCGAATGGTGTTCCGGTGGAATCAGAAAATTCTGGGTTCTGGGTTTCAAAATAACGATATCCTAATTCTATTTTTGTTCTTCTATCTAGATCAAAAGTAAATCCTGCTCCGACTTGCAGAGCAGCTACTAAATCCATGTCATTAGCCATAGGACTATTACCTGCTACGAGGTCATTTAAAGAAAGAAGGGACATTCCGAGGCCCGCCATTCCGTAAGGCGTTAATTTGGAATTACTCCGGAAGTCATAGACGACATTGCCCATAATGGCTACTGACGATATGTCTCCTTGGACTCTTTCGGTGTTATAGACACTATTATTCCAGTTCCCCGACACTTGTTTTAATGTTGAATTTGCGTAGAAAAGCTCTCCCTCAGCTCTAAAGCCATCTTCTAATTTTGTTCCGATGACGCCGCTTAGGATAAATCCAGGGTCCCACTCTTGGTCATAAAGTCCATTCCCATCGTTAGAGGTCTCGTCAAGCAACTGCATTCCAACTGAACCTCTGACATACGTATTGCTAAGTCTTAAAAGTCTCGTTTGTTTTTTAAGATCTTTAGCTTGATAAGGCGGCTGAAAAGTAGGCTGTATTTGTTGACTTTGTCCCGATCTACCATGACGGGGAGGGACCTGACTTCTTCTAGGAGCTAATTGCGTTGGTTTTATTTTTTTTTGAGGAAAAGCTCTTTGTATGTAAGGGTTTTGTGAACGCGTTAGTTGTGCGACTTCAGTAATTTGTTGTGGTAGCGCACCCATATTATCAAGTGAAGCTACCAAGCTTAGATTAGCTTTTTTAATTATAGGCCGTGCAGAAGGTATGATATCGATTACTATGCGATGTCCGTGACTTTCGCTAGGTGATAGAAAGAATGGTGGTTTAATTCGCACGGGAGTATTACTTTTGAGAGTTAATCTGCTGCCTTTTAGGGTCGAGGTGTGCCCGAATTCGACTATATTGCCGATAAATTTTCCTGCAAGAGGGGCGTTTGTTGCATCCCATGTTGCTTTTGGGAGGTCTAAGTAAATGGTTTTACCGTCTTTAGATGTTTTATATGATAAATCAGTGGGGTGCTTTACATCTATAACCATTCGGGTTTTATCAATATGCTCTCCAAATCGTACTTTAACTATTTGAGATAAATTATTAGCAAAATTATCACTTGCATAAAGATACTGGCCGATTGCTGGACCGGAAAAGATTGCAAAAATGGCGACGAAACCATATGTAGCAACACTTATTATTACAGCGAATGGGGCATAGCTTCTCTGATCGGATCCCATTACCAACTCCTAAAACTAAAAAAGGCATTAATCTAAGCTGATAATGCGATATGAATTGTTAAAGAATTGATAAAATAAACGACATATTGTAGTTATTAAAAAAATTATCCCCATTTATGGTTTTAATAGAGAATTGATTAATAAAAAAGCCTCGAAATATAATAGGGGAAATGGAAAATATGGCCAGAGCAGCAGATATATTAGTTGAAACCTTAGTCCATCACGGCGTCGACCGAGTTTTTTGTGTGCCGGGAGAGAGCTATCTGGCGGTAATTGATGCAATGTATGATGCCCCAGGCATCGATGTTGTAACTACCCGCCATGAAGGTGGCGCAGGATTCATGGCGGTCGCCGATGCCAAAATGACGGGAAAACCAGGGATCGCTATGGTGAGCCGGGGTCCTGGAGCGACAAATGCATCCATCGGTGTTCATGTCTCCCAACAGGACGCCGTGCCAATGGTGCTGTTTGTCGGCCAGGTCGCGCGCGAAGATATCGGTCGCAATGCCTTCCAGGAAGTTGATTACGCACAGACTTTTAGTGACATGGCGAAGTGGGTTGTCGAAATTAATGACGCTGACAAGGTGGCCGAGAACGTACGCCGAGCCTTTACTATCGCGCAATCCGGTATCCCAGGTCCGGTTGTTGTTTCGCTTCCGGAAGACATGCTGCTCGATCAGACCGATGTGCAGTCTTTGGCTCCGACCGTAATTTCTCAACCAAAACCAGATAGCGGCGATATTTTAAAGCTCTGCGAAATGCTATCAAAAGCTGAACGCCCGCTAATCATAGCAGGTGGACAAATTGGCGGACACCATGGCCGAGAGGCACTACGAATGGTCAGCGAAACTTGGAATGTACCAGTAGCTACCTCCTGGCGTCATCAAGATTTATTTAATGTTGACCATCCGAATTTTTCCTGCCACTTGGCGTTTAATATGCCGCCGATATTTAAAGACACCCTTAACCAATCTGATCTAATTATTGCTATAGGTACTCGCCTGGGAGACGTCGTAACTCAGGGATACAAACTACCATCAGCACCTCAACCAAGTCAGAAACTAATACATATTTATAATGATGCTGGACCAATCGGGAATGTTTTCGATACCGATTTAGCAATAGTAGCCGACGCAACAAAGACATTAAGGGCTATCGGAAAAATAAATGCGCCGGAACCGCCCAAAGGCCGCATTGACTGGATCTCTAAAACTCATGCCTTGGGTGCTGACAAATTTATCTGGGATATGCAGGAAGCTGATGACGGCGTGCCGTTCGGCAATGTGATCTCACATCTACGCAATGTCGTTGAGGATGATGCGGTGACGGCGGTTGATGCCGGAAACTTCTCGACCTTTGTGCATCGTTTGTACAACTACAAGACCTCCAATACTCAACTCGCAGCTGTAGCCGGCGCGATGGGTATGGGTGTGCCTGCAGCTATCGCTGGCGCACTTCGTGCTCCAGACCGCCAAGTTATTTGTTTTGTCGGAGATGGCGGCTTCCAAATGACAGGCAATGAGATCTCAATAGCAGTTGAGCGCAACCTGCCAATTCGTTTCATTGTTTCCAATAATGGTAGCCTCGGCACCATTCGGCTTTATCAAGAGAAAGCCTACCCGGATCGCACCTTGGCGACTAACATGACAAATCCTGATTTTTCTAAAATAGCCGAAGCCTACGGTGCAAAGGGGTTCAAAATAAATAAAAACGAAGATATCGAAAGGGTGATAAAACAAGCCTTTGCTGTCGATGGTCCGGCTTTGATAGAGGTCAATGCAAGCCTTGAATATTTAGCGGCATATATTAATCTGTCTCAGATAAGGAAAGCCGTTTCGAAAAAGTGATTACCTTTGATCTTTTTTTCGTGATTTCTATTATTTGCATTATAAACGCATAATCAATATTTTGTATAAATGTTGCGAGGGCTGTTCCGTTTCTGGATTTTAATTTATGTTCACCACATAATTCACGAAGTGAACATATTCGAAAAAGAAGGGCGTTATGAAATTTGGTATATTTGATCATGTAGATCGTGGGGCCGGGACTTTACAAGAATTTTACGAAGACCGTTTGAAACTTGCAGAAAAATACGACAAAGCTGGGTTTTATGCTTATCACACTGCAGAGCATCATGCGACCACTCTTGGTATGGCTTCTTCACCAAACGTCTTTATGTCAGCGGTTGCGCAGCGGACGAAACGGCTGAGGTTTGGTCCTTTAGTATACTGTTTGCCACAATATCATCCCATCCGTTTATTTGAAGAAATTTGCATGCTCGATCAAATGAGTGGGGGGCGATTGCAAGTTGGCGTTGGGAAAGGTATCTCTGCAATTGAATCGGGTTATTACGGACTTGATGCCGCTGATGTTACCGCAATGTACCAGGAATATTACCAGATAATTATAAAAGCGATGACATCAGAACAACTTACATTTGATGGTAATTATTTTAGTGTCGAAAATATGCCCATTGAGATGGCCCCTTTGCAGATACCTCATCCGCCAATTTGGACTGGCATTGGGAATCCAGAAGCCACTAGTTGGCCTGCGGAAAACCATATAAACACTATTTCTAATCACAATGCAGAAACAGTGCGTAAAATTACTGAAGCCTACCGCAAGGAATGGGAGGGGTTTGGATATGATCCTGAGGAACTCCCATTGTTAGGCATGACTCGTTTTTTGGTTATATCTGAGACCGATGAAAAAGCTCTGGTAATAGGGAGGCGCATGTACGATGTCTGGTACAAAAGTTTCATGAAATTATGGTGGAGGCATAATGAAACACCCCCACTTGCGGCTTGTACTGAGACTTTTGATGAAATGATTTCCGGTGGCAAGGCCATTGCTGGAACTTCTGAGACTGTAAAAGAAATATTAGATGAACACATGGAGCAAAGTGGCGTTAACTACCTTGTTTGCCGCTTTGCATTTGGAGACGTTACATATGATGAAGCTGCTTATTCAATTGATGCATTTTCTGAGATGTACTTAACGAATTAGGTAAAATATCTTGTTTTTTACGTTTAAGTGTTAATATGATTAATTTTTTAAAATTATCCTAAAGGTCTTTGCAGTGCTACTATATCGGCGTAAACTCTTTAAAGGAGTATAAAATTTAATTGGTAAAAGGTGTTTCTATGGCAGTAGCTAAAATGAAAGAAGCGGTCGGTCGTAAAATTCGTATAGCTGACTCGAAATGTGCAATAGGTGGCGTGCGGTGTGAAGTTGATGTTCATGATGGTCACACTATTATAACAGATGAACCAACAGAACGTGGCGGTACTGACACGGCTACATCTCCATTGATGTATTTTACAACTGCACTTGGCACCTGTCAGACTGTCCAGATTATTAAAGTCGCAGAAGCTATGCGATTTAAACATGGTGCTATAAATATCCACACGGAAACCACGACGGATTTAATCGATGGGATCGACGGGAATAATAACGGTGTAATGCATTTCGTAGGTGCAACTTTGAATATAGAAATTGAAACAAATGAACCTGCAGCTAAGTTGGAACGGCTTGCCGCTTTGTCCGAGGATCGGTGTCCAGTCGGCAGGTTATTTGCTGATGCCGGTTTTGAACCTGAATGCATTTGGACGTCAATACCACTATCCGATTAGAAATTTAATAGCTCGAATCTGGATTGCGGATTTCACCTTAACATTGACGTAGATGTTAGAAGATTTTTTTAAATGTCGCGGCACGCGCGAGGTTAATAAATTTTTCAGCCAAGCGGCATTGAATTACCTCTAATTAACTTAGATTGATAGGCAAGATTACCAGCAATATCAAAAAAAGTAATTTGCTCTTTTTCTATTTCTGGTTTGAGACATGTTAGGCCGTCGCGGCGTTTTTTATCTACCCGATCTTCCAAGCAAAGATTATTATTTTTTGTTATACGCCACGTGCCGTCAACAAATTTACAGGGAAAATATTCATCGTAATTATTACCAAAACGTCCAATGTATATTGTGTGTTCGATACCTGTCTGGCTATCAGTATAGATAAATGTGTGATCGCGCAGCATTTGTTCAAGTTTATTTGCGGAAACCAAGTTGGGTGTGGTGCAACATAGGACACTTGCGCTCAACAATAAAAGTAACACTTTTTTCATTCGGTAATTATATCAGATTTTCGCAATAAAGCATTTATAAAGTTGAGTTACCGGTATTGCTTGGCGGATCAAATAAAAATCACTACCTTTGATTTATGAAAAAGACGTCATCCAAACCACACCCTTCTGCTTCTTCAAAAGAAAAATTTGGCTCGGGTTTGCCGTTTTTTTATGGATGGGTAGTTGTTGCTATTGCTTTTGTTACAATGGGAATAGGTGTGAATGCTCGGACCTCGTTTTCTCTACTTTTCCCGCCTATTCTAGATGAGTTTGGGTGGTCAAGAGGAACTGTGGCTGCAACTTTTTCGATCGGTTTTATTGTTTCGACTATGCTCACGCCTTCCATCGGAGCAATGATGGACAAAGTTGGGCCACGCGTAGTGTTGCCACTTGGGGGGGTGATCGTAAGTATCGGTTTAATGTTTTCAACATTTTCTTCTGAGCCCTGGCATTTTTTTATCACCCTTGGAATATTGGTTGTAGGGGGTTCAGTTTTTATGGGTTATTTCGGGCATACCTTGTTTTTACCGAATTGGTTTGATCGTCGTCGTGGCTTGGCTATGGGAATAGCATTTGCTGGAGCAGGTGTTGGTGCCATACTAATTTTTCCTTGGATGCAGTATGCAATAGAAACAAGTGGCTGGCGCTATGCCTGTATTATTGTTGCAGCTATTATTATGTTCGTCCTTGTGCCAATAAATATTTTTTTCCAACGCCATAGCCCAAGAGACATGGGATTGGAAGTCGATGGAGGTAAAATCACTGACAAAGGTGTGGGAAAAGCTCGACAGGAAAATATAGACAGTAGAATTGTCAATCGGAATTGGGTGGAGACTGATTGGACGGTAGTAAAAGCAATGCGCACAACAAATTTTTGGTGGCTGGTGATCGCATTTGCGATGGCTCTCTATGCCTGGTATGCGGTTCAGGTTCACCAGACCAGATATCTTCTCGATATTGGTATTTCGCCAGAAGGGGCGGCCCTAGCGTTAGGTTTAGTTGGGGTAACGGGTATTGCTGGCCAAATTATCGTTGGTGCAATGTCAGATCGTATTGGGCGGGAGATTGCATGGTCCATAGCATTGTTGGGTTTTTTACTAACCTATGCATGTCTTTTTCTATTACGGAGTTATCCCTCATATTGGTTAATGTATGTCATGGTCGGCTTTCAGGGATTTATTGGATACGGGCTAGCCTCGGTCTTTGGGAGTGTTCCTGCTGAATTATTCGCTGGAAAGAATTACGGCAAGATTTTTGGATTTATTGGTGCAATGAGCTATACGGGAGCCGCTATAGGTCCCTGGGCTACGGGCATATTCTTTGATGTTACAGGTAATTATGCGGCCGCGTTTATTGTGGCTATGGTGCTATGTGCGCTATCAATTTTTGCTATGTGGATGGCTGGTCCGCGAACAATTATTTTAGTGACTGGGCAAGCGCGGAAGGCAGCGGGTTAGCATGTTTCTACGATAGCATCGTTGTTGCTTCGAATTGGTCATAAAAATTAATCTGAAGCCTTAGGGGGTAAATAAAATGAGTAATCTGACGATAGGTGTCATGAGCCCGGGTGATATGGGGCATTCCGTTGCCGCGGTATTAAATGAAACAGGTTGTAGAGTTGTAACAGTGCTAAATGGACGCAGTGAGTTATCAAAGATGAGGGCAAAGCGGTCTAACATGGTAGATCTTGAAGATCTGCAAGAGATGGCTTCTGTAAGTGATTTTATTTTCTCGATTATGCCTCCTGAAGAAGCTGAGAATTTTGCCAAAGAAGTTGCTAAAGCGATAGTTGCTTCCCGTAAATCACCAGTCTTTGTTGATTGCAATGCGATATCGCCTGATACCACGCTCTCTATAGCAGAAGAAATTAAAAACACTGGTGCAGATTTCCTCAATGTTGGTATTATTGGTCCACCACCAGGGCGAGGATCAACGACTAAATTTTATGCTAGTGGTGAAGGCGTTAATTCGCTCCAATTTATTAATCAAAATGATATTAAATTAGTGCCAGTTGGTGATGAAATAATAAAGGCATCGGCTGTCAAGATGTGTTATGCCGCGCTTACTAAAGGTACAATGACGCTACAAACTAGCGTATTGGTTGCGGCCGAATTATTGGGAATTAGTGACGAGGTACAGGATGAATTTAAGGAGAGCCAAGGGTTTCATTGGGAAGCAATGAATAAAAGAGTTTCGACGTTTGCCTGCGATGCTGGTCGTTGGGCCGGCGAAATGGATCAAATTTCTGATACATTTGGGTCTACAGGAATGACACCTTATTTGCATAAAGGTGCTGCAGACGTCTTTCGTTTATTGGATGCTTCGCCGATAGGTATTGAAACACGCGAAACATACGATAAGAACCGAACAATGCAGAAATCGATTGAGATATACGCTGAGACCGCGCGAATATTAAAAAGTAAAAAAGATCGCCCAAAATAATGGATTGGTGAATGCACGCACTGAGTACGAATTGTCGTTTTGATATTCAAAAGGGTCTATGCCAGTGCGTGCTTATTTGAATGTTCTAAAACCAACGATTGCAATGAAAATTTTAACGTATTGATTGACCATCGAATAAAATTTATGTTGCCGTTTTGATTTTAATTATGGAGCTTGGTAAAAATGGATTTAACTGGCGAATATCGAATTCCGGCAGCACGTCAGGACGTTTGGGAAGCACTGAATGATCCCGAAGTTTTGAAACAATGTATTGATGGGTGTCAGGAACTCAGCAAGGACTCTGATACTCAGTTTTCTGCTAAAGTCACAGCTAAAGTTGGTCCAGTTAAAGCTAAATTCTCAGGTAAAGTGACGCTTTCCGATTTAGATCCGCCGAATGGTTATAAAATTTCTGGTGAAGGCCAGGGCGGGGTTGCAGGTTTTGCCAAAGGTGGTGCTACAGTTAAACTCACTGAAGATGGTGCTGATACGGTTTTAAGTTATTCAGCTAATGCCGAGGTTGGCGGTAAGTTGGCGAGTGTCGGTAGTCGGTTGGTAGAGGGTGTAGCAAAAAAACAGGCTGATGATTTTTTTGGTAAATTCAGTGAAATAGTAGGGGGCGATCAGGGAGAGGATAGCGATTTGACATTAACTAATGAAACTAAATCGGTTGAAGTTAATGCTGAGAGTGAAAAACGAGGCCTATCGCCCGCTGTATGGGGCGGAGGACTGATTGTTGTCGTGGCTATCCTACTATATATTTTTGCTGGATAACTCTTTAAGTTGAATTGACTGCTGTTATTTTAGCTGTAAATTACGTAATTAGCTTGATTTATTTAAATTTAGTTGTACAATTGCAACAGGAGTCGAGTTAGGTTGCCAAATTTGGAGCCAGACTTGATCGGTCAGGCCTAATGGTTAGGCTGGCTTAAGTTGAGATTAGCATGTTGCTCAATTAGAGGATATGACTGATGGTTTTTTTGATCTGTCTTATTGAATATCCCGTATACAATTTTAGTTGAAAGTATGCTCTCTATTTTATTTTGAGCTACGTTCTGTATAGGTTGTATTGCTTATTGTAGTAATATGGTAAATGGGAGATTTAGAATGGCTATAGCGACTTTACCTTCACTTTATGGTGATAGCGGGCTTTCCCGCTATTTGAATGAAATTAAGGCGTTTCCGATTTTAACGAAGGGCGAGGAATTTATGTTGGCCGAACGTTACACAAAACACGATGATAGTGAGGCTGCCCATAAATTAGTAACAAGTCACCTGCGACTAGTCGCAAAAATAGCTATGCAATATCGGGGTTATGGTTTGCCGGTAGCTGACCTCATCTCCGAGGGCAATATTGGTTTGATGAGAGCTGTGAAGAAGTTTGAACCAGAACGTGGATTTAGGCTCTCAACCTATGCAATGTGGTGGATTAAGGCGTCTGTTACCGAATATGTCCTCAAAACCTGGTCAATGGTTAAGATGGGTACTATGGCAGCCCAAAAGAAATTGTTCTTTAGTCTTCGAAAAGCAAAGAGACGCCTCGAAATTATAGATAATAATGAAATTAATCCTGAGCAGGCAAAACTTTTAGCTCAACAGTTTAATCTGCCTGAGAAAGATATAATCCATATGAACGGTCGTATGACTATTCGCGATCAATCTCTAAATGCTCCGGTGTCCCGAGAAGAAGAGGGCTCGATAGAGGTTCAAGATACGTTAGCCGATAGCGGTCCGTCGCCCGAGGTTATTGTAGCGAATCGTGAGGAGACAGAAATACGTAGTGACTTTTTAAAGGCTGCTCTAGATGAATTGCCGGAACGTGAGCGAGATATTTTTATTGAGCGACGCTTAAAAGATGACCCTATTACTCTGGAAAAAATAGGGAAAGGTTATGGCATCTCTCGTGAGCGGGTTCGCCAACTTGAAAACCGTGCTTTTGAGAAAGTTCAGAAGTCTATTCATGAAGCAGCAATGATAGCCTGACAGGCTTGTTTATAAAATAAAAGAGTAAATAAACGTGAACAGCACTTGACAATTTTCCCTCGTGATTTACATCACTGGCACTCTTTCAATAGAGTGCTAAATTATATTATTGACTTCTGAACCGCGGTCAAGAAAGAGAAAGTCTTTGACTGTGTTCAGTACCCAAGAAAAAGGAGAGTAAAATATGGGTTTTAAACCACTTCATGACCGTATTGCTGTTCGCCGTGTGGCGCAAGATGAAAAGACGGCTGGCGGCATTATTATTCCAGATACTGCGCAAGAAAAACCATCTGAAGGAGTTGTCGTTTCTGTCGGCTCTGGAGCCCGTGGCAAAGATGGCACAATTGTGCCACTTGAGGTAAAGGCAGGCGATAAGGTTCTTTTTGGAAAATGGTCTGGAACGGAAACTACTATTCAAGGCGACGAGCTATTGATTATGCAGGAATCCGATATCATGGGTATTATATCTAAGTAATTAAACAGTAATAATAACGCTATGGAGAATTTTTGAGATGGCGAAAGAAGTATTATTTGATGCGTCGGCACGGGCTAAGATGCTTGCTGGCGTTGATATTTTGGCCAATACGGTCAAAGTAACATTGGGACCGAAGGGCCGTAATGTTGTATTAGACAAAAGTTTTGGTGCCCCACGTATTACTAAAGACGGTGTAACGGTGGCTAAAGAGATCGAACTTGAAGATAAGTTTGAGAATATGGGCGCACAGATGGTTCGGGAAGTTGCTTCCAAAACCAATGACGTTGCGGGCGATGGTACAACCACTGCTACTGTTTTGGCTCAGGCAATTGTTCGCGAAGGTTCAAAGGCTGTTGCCGCTGGTATGAACCCAATGGACCTTAAGCGTGGTGTTGATTTAGCTGTTGTTGCTGTTGTTGCTGATTTGGTCAAACGCTCAAAGCGGGTTAATACCAATGAAGAGATTGCTCAAGTTGGTACAATCTCTGCTAATGGTGATGCAGAAATTGGCGCAATGATTGCTGAATCCATGGGTAAGGTTGGTAATGAGGGTGTTATCACCGTTGAAGAATCTAAAAGTCTTAATTCAACACTCGATGTTGTTGAAGGCATGCAGTTTGATCGGGGCTATACATCTCCTTACTTTGTGACCAATGCCGAGAAAATGATTTGTGATATGGAAAATCCTTATATTCTTATCAATGAAAGCAAGCTCTCTAGTCTTCAGCCTATTCTTCCTATTTTAGAAGCGGTTGTTCAATCTGGTCGTCCGCTATTAATCCTTGCTGAAGACATTGAAGGTGAAGCTCTTGCGACACTCGTTGTTAATAAATTGCGCGGCGGTCTTAAGATTGCTGCTGTTAAAGCTCCTGGTTTCGGTGATCGCCGTAAAGCGATGCTTGAAGACATTGCAATTTTAACGGGTGGCCAAGTAATTTCTGAAGATCTTGGTATCAAGCTTGAGAGTGTAACGCTTGATATGATGGGTTCTGCTAAGCGGGTTACTATTACCAAAGAAGAAACGACGATTGTTGAAGGTTCTGGTAAAAAGAAAGATATCGAAGGTCGTTGTAATCAAATTCGTAGTCAAGTTGAGGAAACCTCTTCTGACTATGATAAAGAAAAACTTCAGGAACGTCTTGCGAAGCTCGCGGGCGGTGTTGCCGTGCTTAATATTGGCGGCGCGACAGAAGTTGAAGTTAAGGAGCGTAAAGACCGTGTTGACGATGCTCTTAATTCAACACGTGCGGCTGTTGAAGAAGGTATTGTCGCAGGTGGCGGCGTTGCCCTTTTACGGGCAACTAAAGCTCTTGATAAACTAAATCCAGACAATGATGACCAGAAAGTCGGGGTTAACATTGTCAGGCGCGCGCTTGAGACGCCAGTTCGTCAAATTGCGGAAAATGCAGGTGTTGATGGTGCCGTTGTCGCAGGTAAGTTGCTTGAAAGCAAAGATGCCAATATGGGCTATGATGCGCAGGATGGTAAATATACCGATATGGTAAAAGCAGGTATTGTTGACCCAACTAAAGTTGTACGGGCAGCCTTACAAGATGCGGGCTCCATTGGTGGTTTATTGATTACAACTGAAGCTATGGTTGCTGAAAAGCCAGCCGATGCATCTGCACCAGCTCCTGCTATGCCTGATATGGGTGGCATGGGCGGCGGCATGGGCGGCATGGGCGGCATGATGTAGCTTATAAAGGCGATATTTAAAAACAGAAGCTACTTTTAAATTTGTCAGAGTGGCTTCTATTTTTTGAGCGTTTTCAATGAAAATTAAATTTTTTAATTGTACGAAGATTTATCGAATAATTTGCAAAATTATTTATTAAACTTATTTACGATAAGCCTGACGAATATAGGGATAAGGTTGGATGAGTGCAAAAAATACCATGATTTCTATCAAAGGGTTGACCAAAGATTTTGGTTCTTTTCGAGCTGTTGATAATATTTCTTTTGATGTAAAAAAAGGCGAAGTACTGGGTTTTTTGGGCCCTAACGGTGCCGGTAAGTCAACAACTATGAAAATGGTTACAGGGTATTTACCAATAAGTGCTGGTGAAGCGTCGGTTTGTGGTTTCAATTTAGAAGATCACCCGCTTGAGGCTAAAACCAAGATTGGTTACTTGCCGGAGGGTGCCCCTCTTTATGGTGACATGACGACTATAGGTTTTCTAAATTTTATTGCGGAAATTAGGGGCCTGTTGGGAGATCTGAAAATTAAAAAAGTTACATCTGCTATTGAAAAACTCGAATTAATGTCTGTTATGAACCAACCGATTGATACCCTCTCAAAAGGCTTCAAGCGCCGTGTTGGGTTCGCCCAAGCCATTTTGCATGATCCAGATGTATTAATATTGGATGAGCCAACAGATGGTTTGGATCCAAATCAAAAACATCAAGTGCGTGAATTAATCCTGAATATGGCAAAGAAAAAAGCTATTGTAATTTCGACACATATTCTTGAAGAGGTAGAGGCAGTTTGTACCCGAGCGGTTATTATTGCTGCAGGGAAAGTCGTTTTTGATGATACGCCAGCTAAGCTAAAAAAACATTCATCAAGCGGTTCGTTGGATGATGTGTTTCGTGAGCTCACCCAGGTAAATTGATCCAATTATTTTGAGTTAAGGAGACTAACAGGTAATGCGTAATTGTTGGGTTATAATTAAAAGAGAGCTGGGCGCCTATTTTTCAACACCGCTGGCTTATGTGTTTATTGTGATTTTTTTGGCTTTAAGTGGTGCCCTAACGTTTTTTATGGGTGCCTTTTTTGAACGGGGGCAAGCAGATTTGAACTCGTTCTTCAGTTTTCATCCATGGCTTTATCTCTTTTTAATCCCAGCTATTTCAATGCGGCTCTGGGCAGAAGAGAGAAAAACTGGAACGGTTGAATTATTGTTAACCTTACCAATACAAACGTGGGTTATTGTAATTGGTAAATTTGTAGCTGCCTGGGTTTTTATCGCAATCGCTCTTTGTTTGACTTTTCCGCTTTGGATAACAGTAAACTATCTAGGCAGTCCGGATAACGGGGTAATTTTTGCCAGCTACATGGGTAGCCTTGTCATGGCTGGGGGCTATCTTGCTATAGGTTCCTGTCTTTCGGCTGTTACTAAAAACCAGGTAATTGCTTTTATTTTGACAGCCGTGGTTTGCTTTTTATTTTTAATGAGTGGTGTAGAACTTGTTCAATCTTTTTTTCAAGGCTGGGCTCCGGCATTTGTTCTTGAAGCATTAGGATCAATGAGTTTTTTAACACATTTCAATACAATTATTCGTGGCGTAATTGACATGAGGGATGTTGTTTTTTTTGGGTCAATAATTGGTGTTTTCTTATATGTTAACGCTGCCGTTATTGATTTAACGAGAGGATCTTAGAAAAAATTATGAACGCATTAGAAAACATGGGCCGTAAAAAATTAACGGTTGCGGGAATGGTCGTTGCAGCCATATTTTTGTTTTTTATTAATATTTGGTCGTCGCTTGAGATCCAGACTGCGCAGCTAGATCTTACAGAAAATAGGCTCTATACTCTGTCGCAAGGTAGTAAAGAAGTGATCAAGACGATTGAAGAACCGATCACTTTCCGGCTTTATTATTCACCTTCTTTTGGTGAAATTAGTCCGCCACATGGTAATTATTTTAAACGCGTGCGTGAATTGTTGGAGCATTTTGAGGTTGTTTCTGGTGGCAAGATAGATCTCAAGATAATTAATCCAATCTCATTCTCTGTTGAAGAGGATGAAGCTGTTAAATTTGGCATCCAAGGTGTGCCGCTCGATCAGTCGGGAGAGCTAGGTTACTTTGGGATGGCGGCGGTTAATAGTACTGACGACCGAAAGACAGTCCCATTTTTTAACCCGCAGCGCGAGCAATTTTTAGAATATGATCTAACTCGCCTGGTTTACGAACTTGCTGAGCCAAAAAAGAAAAAAATTGGATTGATTACTTCATTGCTTATCGAGGCTGATCCAATGCTTCAATACAAACCCTGGCCAATAATGGAACAGGTGACCCAATTTTTTGAAGTTAAGCCCATTGAGACCGAGGCAATGAAAATTGATGATGATATTGATGTTTTGCTGATCGTTCATCCAAAATTTCTTCAAGATAATTTGCTATATGCTATCGATCAATTTGTGATGCGAGGTGGTCGGCTATTAGTGTTTCTCGATCCACAAAACGAAACTGCACGTATGACGCCGAGAGCGCCCCCGGGAGCTGGCTCATCAGAACTCAAAAAATTGTTTGATATTTGGGGAATTGAGTTTGACGAAAATAAGTTTGTGGGAGATCGTACCCGTGCCATCCGTGTTCAAGCGCCAGTAAAAGGCCGGGACGTGATTGCAGATTATCTCTCTTGGGGAATTTATGATAAACGCGCAATGAATGCCAATGATATTGTTACCGGTCAGTTGACCGCGATCTCTTTGGCTAGCGCTGGAAGTCTTGATCTTAAAGCAAACTCAAAACTTAAAATGATTCCGCTATTGCAGACGAGTAAAATTTCTCAAAGGATTGATGCTGAATTGGTACGCGGTGAAATAAACCCGGAAGCTATTCTGAAGCAGTTTAAATCTGAAAATAAAAGCTTTACGATTGCAGCCCGTTTTAGCGGTAAAGTTAAGTCTGCTTTTCCCGATGGCCCGCCAAAACCCAAAAATGATAAAAAGAAAAAGGGCACTAGTTCTGATGATAAAAAACTTGCAAAGCCAGGTCCGCATATACAAGAGACAAAAACCGATCTGAATATGATTGTCATGGCTGACACTGATTTACTTACTTCCCGTTTCTGGCTCCAGCAGCAGGAATTCTTTGGCAAAAAGATTTCAACACCTGTATCTAATAATGCGGACTTTCTCGTCAATTCATTGGAAAATTTAGGGGGTAGTCAGGCTTTGATATCCCTACGCAGTCGAGGCCTATCTGTGCGCCCTTTCCACACAATTCAAGATATTAAGAATAATGCAGAAGATAAGTACCGTGAAACGGAGCAAAAACTCACTGAGAAGTTGAAAGACCTTCAAGGTAAATTGCAAGGATTGGGTATGAAAAGTCAGGCGAAAGGTAAGGTAATCTTGACATCTGCTCAACAAAAAGCCTTTGAAAAATTTCGTGCTGAGATGTTAGATGTTCGTAAGCAGTTGAGGGGCGTTCAGTTAGCATTGCGGAAAGATATTGAGCAACTTGATACCAAACTGAAAATTATTAACATATGGTCAATGCCAATCTTAATAGCAGTTGTGGCAATTATCTTGGCTATTATTCGTCGTCGAAGGTATCGCCAGTTGACGGTCCAAGGTTGATAGGAGCTTTACTACTATGAGTCCAAAGACATTTATCGGATTTGCAATAATCACAATGTTAGTTGTAATTGCGGCTAGCTTTTCTATAGCAACCCGTTATTCGGTTCACAAAATTGGTTTTGAAGATAAACCCGTGTTACCGGGCTTTGCCGATAAAGTTGGTGGGGTTGAAGAAATCATTATTCAAGATGTGAAGCAAAAGCTTACCGTGAAACGCGATGGTAATACTTGGGTTATGGCTGATCGACAAAATTATCTTGCTTCAAATGAAGTGATTAGTGATTTGATGTTAGGGCTGTCAGAGCTTCGATTGCGTGAAGCAAAAACTATTAAGCCTAAATTGTATAGCCGCCTTCAGGTTGAAGACCTTAAAGGCAAAAAAGCAAAATCAATTTTGCTCACAGTTAAAGGAAAAACCGGCGAATTGGCTCGGCTAATTGTTGGAAAAGTGAGCGCTGATGTTGCTGGGTCTTCGAATACTGGACGTTATATTAGAAAACCAGGTGAGGTGCAATCTTGGCTTGCTTCTGGCCGTCTAGATATTCCTTTAGCAGTAAATAAATGGGTAAAACCAGAGTTTTTAGATATTGCGAGTTCACGTGTTGAGAATGTGACAGTTAACCATCCCGATGGATCTAAAATGATCGTTAGCCGCACAGGTAAAAAGAAATTTGAAATTAAGAATATGCCAAACAATATGGTTGTTGAGTATCAATCGGATATCGATAATATGGGCGACGGCTTGGATAAGCTTGAGCTGGAAGACGTTATGGCGGTAGGGAGTATTAAATTTCCTAAAGATAAAATTATAAGTACTAGAATCACAACAAACGACGGAATGGTGATCAAGGTTAAAATGATTGATATTAATGATGGTAATTTCTGGGCTGTATTTAATGCAGAGGCTGATTTAACGGCAAGTGAATTGGTCAAAAAGGAAGTCTTTACAATCAATTCAAGGGTTTCTAAGTGGGTGTACGAACTACCGGCCCATAAATATCGTTATATGAGCCGTAAGCACAGTGATGTATTGAAAGATCCTAAGAGTAAAAAGAAAAAATAATTAAATTTTATATTCAAATAAATGGTGGCTTTATTTAGCGGCCTTTTTTATTTATTTGATAAATTATATATTTTCTCCTTGTAAATTTTTTACGATATTAATTGCAGAGATTAAACTGATTAAAGAGTTTAATAGCGGTTGTGTTGAATACTAGGTGAAAAAAAGGAAAGAATTATGGGTGATAAAATAAACCGGACCAAGGCCAATAACGCTGTTTTTTCATTACCCTATTATGTTGCAAGAGATGAGGGGTACTGTTGAAGCGGCAGCTTTGGTGGAGCCGTGGCTAAGTGGTGCGAAAAAATTAGGCTATAAAGTTATAACAAAATCGCATTAAGGAAGTGCAGAGGTAGTTAAGCCGTCTCTAGATCCTGATGTTTATCGTGCAATCGATCGTGCTATTAGTCGTGCGGTTATCACTTTAAATAAAGTTAAGATGCCATATCTGCACTATCTTTGTGATGAAGTACCAAAGGAAATTTGTAATATTTTCCCTCCCGACCTACATCTACCACGCCTTCGTCATAATGATCCTTGGCCTGATACCGAAGCTGAATTTACCTATATTTACGACTGGATTGTTTCATGGGGATTGTTAAATGAGGGCGGTATTTATCAAAATATTGTTAACTTGAATGCCCTGGGTTAATTTACCCTGCGATATTTAGAAAAACAGGATCAACGTGCCTATCTAAATAATACCTTTTTGTCGCAACTCAGAGCAAGCAGAGCTGTCAAGCTCAAGTAATTCACATAAAACTTCGTCAGTATGTTCGCCTAGCATAGGGGGTGCGCGTCGATAACTCACGGGTGTTCGTGACATTTTAATTGGGCTACCGATCATTTTAACGGTTTGATTACCAGAAGCTGGGTGTTTCATTTCAATTTCCATTTTACGCGCTTGAACCTGTGGATTTTTGAAAGCTTGATCGATTCTATTTATTGGCCCACAAGCTATTTTTATTTCGTCGAACCCAACTAGCCAATATTCTGATGTTTTTTGACGCGTGATATGATTAAGAATCCTTGTTAATTCATCTCGATTTCGAACCCGCATCTCATTTGTTTTAAATCTTTCATCCGAACTAAGTTCAGGTTGCCCAACAAAGGTACAGAACCGATCAAATTGTGAATCATTACCAACGGAGATAATAATATTACCATCTGACGTCGGGAATACTTGGTAAGGAACGATATTGGGGTGAGCATTTCCTAATAACCCCGGCACTTCTCCAGATGTCAAATAATTAAGTCCTTGAATAGATAACGTTGATATTTGTGTGTCTAATAGGGATATGTCGATTTGTTGACCCTCACCTGTAATTTCTCTGTGCCGCAAGGCAGCATTAATGGAAACAGCGGCCCAAAGGCCTGCTGTTAAGTCAGCGATTGGTACACCAACCCGCTGTGGTTCTCGGCCTTTCTCACCAGTAACACTCATTAGACCGCCTATTCCTTGTGCCATAAAATCATAGCCCGGTTGTGCAGCCATTGGTCCTGTCTGCCCAAATCCGGTTATGGAACAATATACGAGGCCTGGGAATTCCTTTTTAAGGTCGTCATAACTAAGGCTATATTTTGCTAAATTATCAACTTTAAAGTTCTCTACCAGAATATCGCATTTAGCTATTATCTGGCGAGCTAATAATTGACCTTCTGGTCTAGTAAGATCTAGAGTAATAGAGCGTTTATTTCGGTTTGCCGAGAGGTAATAACCGGATTCGGTTGTGTCTCGCCCTTCAGTATCTTTAATAAAAGGAGGGCCGAATTTACGGGTGTCATCACCGTGATTTGGACGTTCTACTTTTATTACATCGGCTCCAAGATCACCTAAAATCTGGACACAGCTGGGTCCGGCAAGGACGCGCGTAAGATCAAAAATTTTTAAACCTGCTAAGGGACCTGTTATAGAAGTTAACATAAGTTCCAGTTCCTAACTATTTTAATGTATCGAATATTTTAAACGTTCGTTTATGTGCCAAACTGGCTACGTCTGATAGGTAAAATGTTGGATCATACGAATTGGCAAAACCGTGGCCAGCGGTATACGTGTATATCGAGACGTTCTCTTTACCAATTAAGGCTGCTTGTATTTTATTAAGATCGTATGTTTCTAATGTGTTATCGTTTTCGCTCATATGTAATAAAAGTGGACAAGTAATATTTTTACCTTCGTTCAGATATTTCGAGATTTCTGTACCGTAATATGCGACAACCGCATCAACGTGCAAACGAGCAGCGGATAGGTAAGCCAGGGTAGCGCCATATGAAAAACCCACGACCCCAATTTTGCCATTACAATTAGGTAAGGCTTTTGCTGCAGTGATCGTTGATGCAAGATCAACAATAGCTGCTTCATAATTCGTAGTTTGTTTCAAATTTAGGTTTTTCTCAGTGTGTACTTTTTTAGCGGGGTTCATAATGAAGCCAGACCCCACGTGGCGAAATAAATCTGGTGCGATTACTACGTAACCTTGTTCCGCAAATTTGTCTGTTGTTTCATTAATCCAATTATTGATTACAAGGTTTTCACTGATTATTATAATGGCAGGTGCGTTTTTTTTTGTGGAATTTACGCAAATGCATGAAATGTTGTTGCCGTTGCTACCTATAATATTAATCATTTTCTTAGACATTTTTATTCCATGTTCTGTTCATGAATTAGCTAATTTTGGTGTTTTAGAATTAAGCGATTACACTAGAGGTGGCGATAGTCATGCAAGGATGTGACGAATTTACTAAAAATAATCAATGATCTCAATAGTTTTTGATTTTACTTATTTTGATTCTAAGCTAGCCAATTATTATACTTACGGCTCGAGCCAAATGCCTGTGGATAAAGCTGTCGATAAGTTTGTTGGATTTAGGACTTATTTTGTTCTGTTTTTCCATGGTTGTAAAAAAAATTTAATGGCACTAACATCTAACACGCTGAAAATAAAGGTATAATTTATAAATTATGATAGGTTCTAGCTTTTTAAATGGAGAATTATTATTAAATTTCTGTTGAAGTGTATATTTTCTTCTATGTGTAAAACTTTTGCTTAAATAGATAGCTTTGTACATTAACTCAAGACTTTTAAATTAAATAAAACAATAAATTCAGATACTTAATATGGCTATTATATTAAATATTTGATTCAATAATTGGTTGATGAACGTGTTTTTAGAATAAGTCATCAGAGGTTAACTGGGAGGAAAATAGGTCGCGTATTCGGTTAAAATAATATTTGTTCAATTAAACTTCTCCTGTCTGCAACACATTACTGCCAAGCCAGATTGATTTGATCGAGATGATTTGCTAGCTCAGATGGTTTTGATTTTGTCCAAATAATTGTTTTGTTGTCACAATCCGCATAGAAAAGTTATTTAATACCTTTTTCAACCACAAAAACCGATTTTCCATCTTCCGATACTTGCCGAAAGTGGTTTAGTTTGGAGTTATCGTTACCTAGTGTTAGATTTACTGGGCACTGCCCGTTTCTTGGTATTGCGGCAGCCAAATAAATCAGACCGCGGATATGCCTAGTAAAATTTCCCCCTGCTTGAGTAATGGTGGCACCCCCAAGAGAGTGCTCAACAAGGATGGTAGGTTCTCCAGCTTTGTCTATCACCTCTGCTACTCTATCGACATAATCGTTTAAAGTAACATCTTCAGGTAGGGCTGGATCATTTTTATGACTTGGCATATCAGGTGTAAATACATTATGACTACGTGTTTTTGAGTATGGTTTAACGCAATCCCAGCACCAACCACCATGAAAAGCACCGTGAATAAAAACAAATGTCGTTATTGTCTCTATTATTGACCTGAAATCTCAGTTATTGCGTTTAAGTTTAGATTATCGGGGTAGGTCTGTGCTACCCATTAAGAATTCATCGACAGCTTGGGCACACTGACGTCCTTCTCGGATGGCCCAAACAACCAAGGATTGTCCGCGCCGCATATCTCCGGCGGTAAAGATTTTATTTACCGATGTTTTATAGTCCTCGGTATTAGCGAGCACATTTCCCCGTTTATCAAGTTTAACTGATAGTTCTTCGAGGATACCTTCGTGTGTAGGGTGTATGAAGCCCATGGCAAGTAATACTAGGTCAGCTTTTAGATGTTCTATGGATCCTTCAACTTCCAATATCTCCATAAGCCCGTCGCGGTCTTGTTTCCAGTCTACACGCACAGTTTGCAGGCTATCGACACTTTTATTCGACCCACTAAATTTTTTTGTTGTAATTGCAAATTCCCTCTCTGCGCCTTCATCATGCGATGTTGAAGTTCTTAGCTTCATTGGCCAATCCGGCCACGTCACCGGTTTGTTTTCTTTCTCAGGAGGCTTAGACATAATCTCCAACTGGGTAACGCTTGTTGCACCCTGGCGAAAAGAGGTGCCAACACAGTCGGAACCTGTATCGCCTCCACCAATGACAACCACATGCTTATCCTTGGCTGAAATTTCTGTGATGTTTCCTAATTCTTCGCCTGAAATTCGACGATTTTGTTGTGTCAGAAAGTCCATAGCAAAGTGAATACCTTTATAGTCTCGCCCAGGTGCTGGCAGGTCTCTTGGTGTTTCAGCACCACCTGATAAAACTATGGCATCAAAGTCCTTATCTAATTGATCTTTAGAAATATCAATACCGACCTCTATATTAGTACAGATCGCTACGCCTTCTTGTTCCATTTGTATATGCCGACGATCTATCAAGTGTTTTTCCATTTTAAAATCTGGAATGCCATATCGAAGAAGGCCTCCAATTTTTGCATTTTTTTCAAATAGAGTGACGTCATGACCAGCACGGGCGAGTTGCTGGGCGGCAGCCATTCCGGCGGGGCCCGAACCAACAACTACAACTTTTTTACCTGTTTTATTTTCTATAATTTCAGGTTTTACCCAACCCTGCTCCCAAGCCTTGTCAATAATGGCGCATTCAATTGTCTTGATTGTAACAGGTTGATCATCAATATTAAGAGTACAAGATTCTTGGCATGGTGCAGGACAGATACGCCCAGTAAATTCTGGAAAATTATTTGTGGAGTGTAATACCTCGAGAGCCTCTTTATATTTTCCTCGAAAAATTAAATCATTCCAATCTGGGATAATATTGTTGACAGGACAGCCTGTATGGCAATATGGGATACCGCAATCCATGCAACGTGCTCCCTGAAGAGATAACTGTTTTTCGTTTAATGGAATAACAAACTCATTGAAGTGCTTGATTCGATCTTCAACCGGATGGTAGGTGCGATCGCGAAGTTCGTATTCTAAAAATCCAGTTGCTTTACCCATAATCAGTCTCCTACCGCGACGCCGATATCTAATTGTCCTGCTTCGCTTACTCGTGCTTGCATTTCTTGCAGTGCGCGCCGATAATCTACGGGCATAACTTTGACAAATTTTGGCAGGAAATTATCCCAATTATCAATAATCTCCCTGGCCCTACCGCTATTCGTATAATGTATATGGTTTTCAATTAATTTGCGTAAACGAAGGGCATCATAACCTGTCATATCGCCCATAATATCTACTCGGCCATGGGTCTCTAGATCACCTCGTTGATGCCCGTGGTCTTCAAGCATTTTATCTTCATCGCTGATTGGCTCAAGATCAACCATAGCCATATTACAGCGTTTATCAAAATCTTGACTTTCATTCAGTACGTAGGCTATTCCACCGCTCATCCCTGCAGCAAAGTTACGGCCTGTTGCACCAAGGACAACAACTACTCCTCCCGTCATGTATTCGCAACAGTGATCTCCAACGCCTTCAACGACTGCCGTTGCACCAGAATTTCTCACAGCAAAACGTTCACCAGCAATACCGTTAAAATAGCATTCACCGTCTATTGCGCCGTAAAGAGCGACATTTCCAATAATCATATTCTCATCAGCTTTGAAAGTTGAAGCCTTTGGCGGATACACAATAATATGACCACCACTCAATCCCTTGCCCAGGTAATCATTTGCATCACCCTCAAGTTCAATCGTAATACCTTTGGAGAGGAACGCGCCAAAGCTTTGACCGCCGGACCCTTTAGCTTTGATATTGATAGTATCGTCAGCCAAGCCTCGTTGACCAAATTTCTCAGCAATTACGCCAGACAGCATTGCACCAAACGTTCTATTGGTATTTCTGACTGCGGTCTCAATTTTAACCGTATTTCCTTTCTCGAGGGCAGGTTTAGCTTTGGAAATTAATTCATGATCTAGTGCTTTTTCAAGACCATGGTTCTGAGTTTCACTGTGATATGTTGCCACATCGGGCCCCATATCTGGTTTGTAGAGAATACGAGATAGGTCTAAGCCATTGGCTTTCCAATGGTTGATGGCTTCATTCATTATCAAAAAATCTGATCTTCCGATCATCTCTTCCATCGTACGAACGCCAAGATTGGCCATTATATTACGTAACTCTTCAGCGACGAAGAACATGTAATTGACGACGTGCTCAGGCTTTCCCTTAAATTTCTTCCGAAGTTCAGGATCTTGAGTTGCGATACCAACGGGGCAGGTATTAAGATGACATTTTCTCATCATAATACACCCAGAGGCAATTAGAGCTCCAGTGGCTATACCATATTCATCTGCACCGAGGAGGGCTGCAACTGCAACGTCCCGACCTGTTCGAATGCCCCCATCAGTTTGCACGCAAATTCGACCACGCAATTTATTTAACACTAATGTTTGGTGGGTTTCAGCGAGGCCAATCTCCCAGGCTGATCCTGCGTTCATAACCGAAGTGATTGGACTAGCTCCAGTACCACCTTCCATGCCTGAAATCAAAACGTGATCTGCATGGGCTTTAGAAACGCCGGCAGCAATCGTGCCAACACCAACTAAAGACACCAACTTAACACTGATACGCGCTTTTGGATTAACGTTTTTTAAATCGTGGATAAGCTGTGCTAGATCCTCAATAGAATAAATATCGTGATGAGGCGGTGGTGAGATTAAGCCAACACCTGGTGTTGAATGACGAACTTTTGCGATTGTCTGGTCAACCTTATGGCCCGGTAATTGTCCGCCTTCGCCTGGCTTCGCACCTTGTGCCATTTTAATTTGGATTTCGTCGGCGTTACGTAAATATTCTACCGTCACGCCAAATCGCCCGGAAGCAACCTGTTTTATGGCAGAGCGCATAGAATCTCCATTAGCTAGCGGTACATACCGTTCAGGCTCTTCACCACCTTCTCCTGTATTCGATTTGCCACCTATACGGTTCATTGCAATGGCGAGGTTAGTGTGCGCTTCAAAAGAAATTGAACCGAAAGACATAGCTCCAGTGACAAAGCGCTTAACAATTTCCGCCGCCGGCACAACTTCATCAATCGATATACTTTTATTATTTGCAAAATCGAATTCGAATAAGCCGCGTAAATTTTTTAATTTACGAGACTGGTCATTCATGGCTGCAGCATATTCATTATATATTTCTTGCGAATTTCCGCGAGTTGAATGTTGTAATTTAGAAACTGTTTCCGGGGTCCACATGTGCTCTTCGCCGCGTATTCGGTATGCTAAATCACCTCCGACATCCAGAGCATCTTCTAAAACTGGGGAACCTCCATAAGCCAGTTTGTGGCGAACAACTGCCTCTTCAGCTACTTCATTAATGCCAATACCCTCAATTGCTGATGGTGTATTTGTGAAATAAGCCTCAATGAATTCGTCCTGTAATCCAATTGCGTCAAAAATCTGGGCACCGCAGTAAGATTGGTAGGTAGATATGCCCATTTTTGACATCACCTTTAAGATGCCTTTGTCTACAGCTTTTATATATCGCGTATGGGCTTCAAAAATTGTCAAATCCTCAGGAAATTGATCGTGAGCATCAGTGATAGTATCGAAAGCTAAATAGGGATTAATGGCTTCAGCACCGTAGCCTGCCAAAAGGCAAAAATCGTGAACCTGACGAGCCTCACCTGTTTCAATTACTAGACCCGATTCAGTTCTGAGACCTTCTCGAATAAGGTGGTGGTGCACAGCTGCCGTTGCTAATAAAGACGGGATAGCAACTTGATCAAAATTTACCTCGCGGTCAGATAAAATCAGGATATTAATACCTTCAAGAACTTTTGTTTGAGCTTCTTTGCATAAGCGTTGAAGCGCAGTGCTCATGCCATCGGCTCCTTCAGCCACTGGATAACAAATAGATAGAGTTTCTGAACGGAACGTAGCATCACGATTGTCAATGTGGCGGATCTTTTCTAAATCAATATTAGAGAGGATAGGTTGGCGTACCTCCAATCGCATATGACTGCCACCTGTTTCTAAGTCGAGCAGATTTGGTCGAGGTCCAATTAAGGACACTAAAGACATCACCAATTCTTCGCGGATTGGATCTATTGGTGGGTTGGTTACCTGGGCAAAGGCTTGTTTAAAATAATCAAATAACATTTTTGGGCGATCGGATAAGACGGCATGAGGAATATCTCGGCCCATTGAGCCAATAGGATCTTGGCCACTGGTCGCCATTGGTAAGAGGTAGTGCTTTAAATCTTCTTGCGTGTAGCCGAATGCTTGTTGCCTATCGAGTAATGTCTCTTGATCAAGTGGAAATGGCTCTACATCAGCGGATAAATCTTCTAACCGGATTTGCGTTTTATCTAGCCAAGTTTGATAGGGGTGGGCTTTCGTCAAACTATCTTTTATTTCAGCATCTTCTATGATGCGGCCCTCTTCGAGGTCAATCAGGAACATTTTCCCCGGTTGCAAGCGCCATTTTTGAACTATTTTATCTTCTGGAATATCCAGCATCCCAACTTCTGAGCCCAAAATGCAAAGATCATCATTTGTAACAATATAACGTGCTGGGCGTAGGCCATTACGATCCAAAGTCGCGCCAATTTGGCGACCATCTGTAAATGCCACCGCAGCCGGTCCATCCCAAGGTTCCATTAGTGCTGCGTTATACTCGTAGAAAGCACGGCGTTGTTTATCCATTAGAGGGTTATCAGTCCAGGCTTCTGGGATCATCAACATCATTGCGTGTGATAGTCGATAACCACCCGCTACCAGGAGTTCTAATGCATTGTCAAAGGTTGCAGAATCAGACTTTCCATCACCTATTAATGGCCAAAGTTTTTCAAGATCGTCGCCTAATATATTTGAGCTCATATTATGGCGCCGAGCCGCCATCCAATTGATGTTGCCCCTTAGAGTATTAATCTCTCCATTGTGGCACAAATAGCGGAAGGGTTGGGCCAATTCCCAAGAGGGGAATGTGTTTGTTGAGAAACGTTGGTGAACGAGTGCGAGTGCTGATACCAATCGTGTGTCTTGTAAGTCCGTATAGTATTTGCCAACGCGGTCAGCTAGCATCATACCTTTAAAGCAGATTGTACGGGCGGACATTGATGTAATATAGAATGCTTCATCACCAGCCAAGTGGTTGTTAGCGATTAATTGGTGGGTTTGTTTACGAATAATAAAGAGCTTGCTTTCAAACTGGTTTATATCCGAGCAATTTGCACCTTTACCGATAAAAACCTGCCGTATAAATGGTTCCATTTCACGAACGGTTTCGCTGAGAAAGGAATTATCCGTTGGAAGATCTCGCCAGCCCAAGGTCTTTTGTCCCTCGGCATTTATAATGCTCTCAATCGCCTCTTCGCATTTCGCCCGAGATTTTTCATCTTGGGGAAGGAAGGTCATGCCTACGCCGTATTCGCCAGCACTAGGTAAATTCATTCCCAAATCAGCACATTCTTCTCGTAGAAATTTGTCGGGTAGTTGTATTAAGATGCCTGCCCCATCACCAGCCAGTGGATCCGCGCCTGCAGCTCCGCGGTGGGTTAGACAACTAAGAATTGATAATCCTTGTTGTACCAGTTTATGACTTTTGTGATTCTTTATATTGGCAACAAAACCGATACCACATGAATCGTGTTCTTTATTAGGATTATATAGTCCTTGTTTTTCTGGCAAGCCAAACTTAGTCATATTCCCTCGTACGCCTTATTATACTCAAAAAAAGTGTTGCTAGCATCACAAAATATAAATGCAATCAGTGCACTCTTAGACAATACTATTCCTCCAAATGTTTCTTATTAACAATTGGAGCACATTTTGGTTAGGCATGCCATGCCACCTTCATACAGGCGGTGGGAAATGGCGATTGTGCCTGGAAAAGGTTCAGTCTTTTTCTGAACCAAGGTTTAGCCTGCAACCCAGTATTTAGGGTTAGGCGCATCGGGAAGTACTAACGGTCCTGTTCCGTGACTAGCTCTGTAGCGAACGGTAAACGGATTAGTAATTCATCCATTAAATTAGTAGCAGTCCGATGCATCGTTATAATAATAGATAAAGACCGTTTCGTCACGCATACAGAACGAATTTTTTATATTTTGATGTGTTTCAAAGGGATAGCAACCCATATTGAAAATTTTTGGGTAATAACAACAGAAAAAATTGATATTTTGTCTTAATTTAGGCATATCGAACTTAATTTCAGTAAAATCCGTTATTGGCGGTTTCAGCTATTAATGATAAAATTTGAAACCAGTTTCAAAGACCATGTATGAATTAAATTGAAATTCTCTAAATATTAATCTTTATGGCCAATGATTTACCCTGCTGATTTTATGTGTTATTTGAGTAAGCAGTCGTTTCGTTTTTGGGAATAGGCCTAATGTCGATAAGAATTAAAATTTGGGGATGTCGTGGCAGTATAGCTATGCCTGCAGAGACCCATTTGAGATATGGGGGGAATACGACTTGTATTGAAGTCGAGGCGGGCGGAGAGACTTTTATTCTTGATGGCGGAACTGGTATCCGCAATCTCGGTCTGGAAATGGTAAAAAATCAGGAACTTGAGTACTGTCATATTTTGCTTACTCATACCCATTGGGATCATATCAATGGCTTTCCTTTTTTTACACCAGCGTATATCCCCGGTCGTAAGTTTTCTATTATGGCAGGCCATTTGAAGGATGCAGGTGGTATAGAAAAGGTCTTTAACGCACAAATGGAACAGCCAGTTTTTCCTGTTCCTCTTGGAGCGATGCAATCTAATTTAGAGTTTTCTGATTTTCGTGCGGGCGAAGAACTTGATATCAGTATAAGTTCTAAGGTTAAGGTGACCACGGCACCCTTAAATCATCCAAATGATGCAACCGGATACCGCTTTGACCATGGTGGTAAGTCAATGTGTTTGATTACCGATACAGAGCACATACCGGGGAAACCCGACGAAAACATATTGAAACTTATTGAAGGCGCTGATCTCGTGATTTATGATTCTACATACACTGAGGACGAATTTCCGGCTAAAATCGGCTGGGGCCATTCAACTTGGGAAGAGGGTTTAAAGTTGTGTAAGATGGCTGGTGTTAAACGTCTTGGCATTTTTCATCATGATCCCGAGCACGATGATATATTTATGGATAATTTAGCTGAAGAAGCGGCACTAGCTTGGGATGGAGCCTTTGTTATTCAGGAAAACATGGAATTCGTTGTCGAGTAAACATTATTTCTAATTAGCCAGATCACTCTCTTTATAGCTAAGATTAATATAAAATATCATTTAATTAAGCATTTTTGAGCTGGCGGGCTTAACTTTCCTATCGAGACCCTCACGCCTGAATTCTGGAACCTTAACTTCTTCAAATATCGGGCTCCGACTTATCCGCATGACGACGCGCCGATTGGCAATCATATTTGCTTTTATTGGATTGCCCTCGGTATCTTTGTTTGGCAGTTTTGGCTGAGTATCTGAATACCCAGTAGCTTTTAGACGGTTTTTCTTCATACCCTCTTTAATCATAAACCTAACTACAGTCGATGCTCGGGCAGCCGACAATTCCCAGTTCGATGGGAACTTAAACGAGCTGATTGGATCATCATCGGTGTGCCCCTCAATTGATACGTTAAATTTTTGATAGATGGGTGAAGCGAATTCCTCGTAAATACTTTTTAGGACTGGGATTGCTTGCTCTAAAAGCTCCGCTCCACCAGGTTTAAAGAAAGCCCCGCTGTCGAGTTCGAGGGTAATAGCTCCTTCGCCAGACTTACCCACTTGAATGACTTCTTGCGCGCCTTCTTCTTCAACAATATCTGCTAAATCTTTTTCTAGTTCTACTCGATCACTTGAGCGAGCTTTACTTGACATAGTTTCATTTAAACTCTCTGCCACTGAATCAAATTTACCCCCATCAACTTTTGAGATGGAAAAGAAAAGGACAAAGAATGCCATTAACAAAGTGATGGCATCGGCGTAAGTTGCCATCCATGCTTCTGCTTCTGGAGGACATTCCTCTTGTTGAGCGGCCATAGCTGAGAACCTTCTATTTGTTGGAGTATTTTATTATTGTTTATCTTTATCGATATTAAAATGGATTGCTGGATCTAAAAAGCTATTCATTCTATCTTGTATATAACGGGGAGGTTTTTTTTCGGCGAGCATTACCAAGCCCTCGGCAACAAGATAATTTCTAAATCTCACAATTTGCTCCCTTTGCGTCATCTTTTCTGAAACCGGTGTAAAAACTAACTGAGCGAATAGCACGCCGTATAAGGTTGTTATCAGGGCTATAGATAGCGCGGGCCCAAGCGCCGCAGGATTGCTTAAGTTGCCTAACATGATCACGAGACCAACTAATGTTCCGACCATACCAAAGGCTGGGCAAAGACCTCCTATTTTACCACAAATCTTAGCAGGCACCATGTTTCTGCCGAAGGAACTTTCAATTGTTGTATTTAAGATATCTCGAATTTCTTCGCCAGAATAGCCGCTGACAACCATTTCAATGCCGAATGACAGAAACGGATCCGTTTTTTTAAGTTTAGCGGCATCTCCTTCTATGGCGGGAAGGCCGGATTTCTGGACTGCGTAGCCCCATCTAATAACCCTGCCAACTTCCGATTTAAGAAGGTTTCGGCTGACTACTGGGCTACCTATGACTTTGGGTATACCTTTAAGAGCTAAAATAACATATCGCATCTCATACGAAATAAAGCTCGCAGCTAACGCTCCTCCTACAACCATCGTGGCACTGGATGCACTTATAAACACGGAAAAATCATCGGTTTCGGATAACACAGCACCTATGAACAGACCAATTCCCGCTATGAAACCTAGTATGGTTCCTATTGACATAGTAAGACCCCCAACAGTGTGGTAACTAAATTAGATTATAGTTATCATCTGAAATAGTTTACATTTTATTGCGATCATAATCATTTTAATTAAATATCTCCCGTTGAATAGCTAATAAAAGGCACCACGTCATGCATTTTAATCTGTTGGTGCGAAGTTAAGTAATATAGATTTGTATATTATATTGCCTATTTGGGAACCATTTGATCATTATTTACTGCCTATCTTTCCACAACGACTGGATTTTATCTAAATTTAGTGGTATTCGCATCCCCTAGTACTTGACGTTTATCTGACTGTGGGGTGAGGTTGGTGCTCTAGTTTATATCAAGTTTCTTCAGGAGTGTTTTGTTGGCTGACGAACAAAAATCGATGTCTATCCGTAAACGCCTACGCTTGCCCACCGTGGGTAAGGCACGTTGGATAGCTTTAGCGATTTTGATCGCTTTTATGGTGGTTAGAGCCGTAGATCCTGGGCCACTGCAAACGGTTAGGGTAAAGACATTTGATTTATTTCAGCAGCTTGAGCCTCGTAAAATTATGCCTGATAGCCCGGTTGTTATTATCGATTTGGATGAAGCAAGTCTGAAAGAAGTAGGCCAGTGGCCATGGCCAAGAAACTTACTGGCTCAAATGACATTGAATTTATTTAAGATGGGTGTTCGGGTAGTTGGTTTTGACGTAATATTTGCAGAACCAGATCGTATGAACAGTCAGAGTGTTGTGGAGAGCTTATCCGGTCTTGACGATGAAACTAAGAAGAAAATTTTAAAATTACCTAGCAATGATGCTATTTTTGGCAATCTTATAAAACAGGTACGGCGAGTGGTCGTGGGGCAATCCGTTCTGTCTATTGAAAGAAAATATGAGGATCGGAAACCTCTTAGAACCA